>NZ_JADBQQ010000004.1:0-328544 GCF_014895985.1 Enterobacter cloacae complex sp. P2B
GAACTGCCAGGCATCAAATTTAGCGTGCTGATATGGCTCAGTTGGTAGAGCGCACCCTTGGTAAGGGTGAGGTCCCCAGTTCGACTCTGGGTATCAGCACCACTTTATACTTAGGTTAAAGTTCGGCAAGAAGTAAAAGAATTTGTCTGGCGGCTTTAGCGCGGTGGTCCCACCTGACCCCATGCCGAACTCAGAAGTGAAACGCCGTAGCGCCGATGGTAGTGTGGGGTCTCCCCATGTGAGAGTAGGGAACTGCCAGGCATCAAATAAGTGAAGAGGCCATCCGAAAGGATGGCCTTTTTGCGTTTATGCGCCGGAAAAACGGTAGGCCGGGTAAGGCGAAGCCGCCACCCGGCAGAGCAAACGACTAATGTATCACCTGCGATAAAAATGCTCGCGTACGTTCTGACTTCGGATGCGCAAAGAACTCATCCGGCGGTGCCTGCTCAACAATCTCGCCGCGGTCCATAAAGATCACCCTGTCAGCTACCGTTCTGGCAAAACCCATCTCATGCGTGACGCACAGCATCGTCATGCCGGATTGGGCCAGCCCAATCATGGTATCCAGTACTTCTTTCACCATTTCGGGATCCAGCGCAGATGTCGGTTCGTCAAACAGCATGATTTTGGGTTTCATGCACAGCGAACGGGCGATAGCCACGCGCTGCTGTTGCCCGCCCGAGATCTGACCTGGAAACTTATTGGCATGCTCTGCGATACGTACGCGTTCAAGGTAGTGCATCGCCAGCGCCTCCGCTTCCTGTTTCGGCATCTTTCGGACCCAAATCGGCGCAAGCGTACAGTTCTGCAGAACGGTCAGGTGTGGAAACAGATTAAAGTGCTGAAATACCATTCCCACTTCCTGCCGCACGCGTTCGATATTGCGGATATCTTCATTCAGTTCAATACCATCAACCACAATGCGCCCTTGCTGATGCTCTTCAAGATGGTTAATACAGCGAATGGTTGTGGATTTACCTGAACCGGAAGGGCCGCAAAGGACGATGCGTTCGCCCTGCTTTACCTTAAGATTGATGTCCTTCAGGACATGAAACTGTCCATACCATTTATTGACGTTTTCCAGCGTAATCATCGCGTTGGCGGTTGTCATAGTCATTTGGCTCATAATTTCCTCAGTGCGGTGTACGCCCGGTGTTAAAGCGCTTTTCCAGATGCTGGCTGTAGCGCGACATGCTAAAACAAAAGATCCAGTAGATCAGAGCGGCAAAGACATATCCCTCGGTGGACATACCCAGCCAGACAGGGTCAACGGTTGCCTGCTGCACGCTGCTAAAGAGATCGAACAATCCGATGATGATCACCAGGCTGGTATCTTTAAAGAGAGCAATGATCGTATTGACCAGCCCAGGGATAACCAGCTTGAGCGCTTGCGGAAGGATCACCAGTCCCTGCGTTTTCCAGTAACCGAGCGCCAGTGATTCCGCCGCTTCGTACTGGCCTTTAGGCAATGCCTGCAGGCCACCGCGTACAACTTCAGCGACATAGGCGGACTGGAAGAGAATCACCCCGACCAGGGCACGGATCAGCTTGTCGATCGTTGTACCTTCCGCCATAAACAGTGGCAGCATGACCGACGACATAAACAGTACGGTGATAAGCGGTACGCCGCGCCAGAACTCAATAAAGATAACGGAGAGCACGCGTACGACCGGCATTTTTGAACGGCGACCCAGGGCGAGTAAAATACCCAACGGTAGCGCGCCGGCGATCCCTACTGAAGCGATAATCAATGTCAGCGTCAGGCCACCCCACTGGCGTGTTTCAACGCGTTCCAGCCCCAGAAAACCGCCATACAGCAGCACCCAGACAATAATCGGATAAACCACCGCCCAGACGGCAATATAGCGTCCACGGTGAGGCAGCTTTTTCCAGAACATGACTGCAACAGAGAGCAGGCCGATAACCAGCGCCAGATTAATCCGCCAACGCTGTTCGTGGGGATACAACCCATACATGAACTGACCGAAGCGCTCATGAATAAATACCCAGCAAGCGCCGGCTTTTGTGCAATCAGCTCGGGTTGAACCGACCCAGTTGGCCTGTATAACCGCCCAGTTCAGCAGGGGAGGAATCAATTCCCACATTAGCCACAGGCAGACAATCGTCAGCAGGCTATTACTCCAGCTGGAGAAGAGATTCTTGCGTGCCCAGAGAATAAAACGTCCACCCGTCGAGCTGGCAGGGCGCGAGGAGTGCGACAGTATCGCTTTTGTCATCATAGATCCTTAGCGCTCGACCAGTGCTATACGACGGTTATAAAGGTTCATCAGCAACGAAATAGCCAGACTGATGATTAGATAGACGGACATGGTGATGGCAATGGTTTCTATGGCCTGTCCGGTCTGGTTAAGCACGGTTCCGGCGAAGAGAGACACCATATCCGGATAACCAATGGCAGCTGCCAGCGATGAGTTTTTGACAATGTTGAGATACTGGCTGGTCAGGGGCGGAATGATCACCCGTAAAGCCTGCGGAATAATGACCTGGCGAAGCGTCACGGTATTCGGCAAACCGAGTGAACGTGCCGCCTCGTGCTGCCCGTGAGGCACGGCCTGGATCCCGGAGCGGATGATTTCCGCAATAAACGAGGAGGTATAAATTGAAAGCGCCAGCGTGAGTGCTGCCAGTTCAGGAATTAACACCATACCACCCTGGAAGTTGAACCCGCGTAGGTGAGGAATATCCCAGTGCAAGGCTGCACCAAAAAGCCAGTGAGCAACTAGCGGTAAGCCAACAATCAGCGCAGCGGCAACTGGCCATGTTTTACGAAGCTGTCCGGTTTTAATCTGATGCTTACGGTTATAGCGGAACAGGCCGACGGAAATCGCGAGCGCAACAATAATGGCGACGATAAAGGCGTAAATCCCTTCGGCCACCTGCGGAGAGGGAATGTATAACCCACGATTACTCAGGAAAAACAGCTCAAACGCATCGACGGCCTGGCGGGGACCGGGAAGATTACGCAGCACCGCGAAATACCAGAAGAAGATCTGCAGCAGCGGCGGGATGTTGCGAAACGTCTCAATATAGATGGTGGAAAGCTTTCGCAGCAGCCAGTTTTCAGAAAGACGCGCCAGCCCAATAAAGAAGCCCAGGATGGACGCGAAGACAATACAAAGTGCCGATACCAACAGCGTATTCAGTAAACCGACCACAAACACGCGTCCGTACGTGTCACCCTCCTGATAGTCGATAAGGTGCTGAACAATCCCAAAGCCCGCGCTGCGATCCAGAAACGCAAAACCGGAGGTGATACCGCGATTATTCAGGTTAGTGATGGTGTTATGGATGAGATACACGGCGATAAGAACAACCGCAACAATAGCAATAATCTGGAATAGCCAGGCGCGGACCGCGGGATGAGAAAAGGATAGCGATCCTTTTACGGCTGAGCGGCGATGGGACATAAAGAAACCTCAGTAACCATGACTCTGGAGTGGGCACTGCCCGAGCAGTGCCCGTTACAGCTATGACTTAACGTACTGGTGGCGCGTACTGAATACCGCCGTTATTCCAGAGATTGTTCTGGCCGCGTTTGATCTTCAGCGGGCTTTCCGATCCCACGTTACGCTCGAAGATCTCAGCGTAGTTACCCACCTGTTTGATGATGTTGTAAGCCCACTTGTTATCCAGCTTCAGATCCTTGCCGAAATCACCTTCTTTACCGAGCAGGTGCGCCATATCCGGGGTGGAAGGATTCGCCGCTTTCTCATCAACATTTTTCGAGTTGATGCCCATCTCTTCTGCATTCAGCATGGCAAACAGCGTCCAGCGAACGATAGAGAACCAGTCTTCATCGCCACGACGCACAACCGGTCCGAGAGGTTCTTTGGAGATCACTTCAGGCAAGACAATCCATTCCGCCGGATTGCTCAGCTTAATGCGTAAGGCATACAGCTGTGACTGGTCAGAGGCCAGGGTGTCGCAGCGACCGGATTCCAGCGCTTTGGCTGATTCATCCGAGCGGTCGAAAGTCACAGGGGTGTATTTCATCTTATTTGCTTTGAAATAATCCGCGACGTTCAGCTCGGTATCGGTACCCGCCTGGATACACACGGTGGCGCCATCCAGTTCTTTGGCGCTTTTCAGGCCCGCTTTATTGTGGGTCAGGAAGCCGATGCCGTCATAGTAGGTCACGCCCGTAAATGACATCCCCATACCTGCATCGCGGGAGGAGGTCCAGGTGGTATTACGCGAGAGCATGTCAACCTCGCCGGACTGCAGCGCCGTAAAGCGCTCTTTCGCCGTCAGCGGGGTGTATTTTACTTTGCTGTCATCACCAAAAACCGCTGCTGCGACGCCACGGCAGACATCCACATCAATACCGGTAAATTTGCCGTTCGCATCGGCATAAGAGAAGCCAGGCAGACCGTCGCTGATACCGCATTGAACAAAACCTTTCTTTTTAACGGCATCCAGAGTCGTTCCCGCATGGGCTTGACCGGCTATGGCAAACAACATGCCTGCAGCGGTCAGGCTGGCTATCATCGTCTTTTTCATAATGGATCCTGTGTGGCGAAATTTATTGTTATAGAAGCGTTTTTAAGCGCTTAACCTGTCTGTGGCATTGGCCAACGTTTATAAAGCAAACGTAATGCCAGTTTTGAGTTCAGCGAGATAAGAGAAAACTGAACGCTTAATGCAGAGTGTAGACAGGCTTAAATAAAATGAGCGCCCCGAAACAGTGCGAAATTACAACCTGTGCCACAAATTGGAGCAAAAGTTTTAACCGGGATGAAATAAAAAGGAGAGATAGTTTCTGAGGTGAATATTGGCAGAGTATTCAATAGTATTAATGTATGAAAATCATCAGAGATAAGAAAAAGGTGTTGATAGCGGTTGGTTGAAATGAAATATAAGAATAAATGCGGAACTTTGTTATTTATTAGAAAATGATGAACTCATTAAAAGCAAAAGCGCGGCCGGAGCCGCGCTTTCTGAACAGATGTTACTTCGTCAGGGCAACGATACCTAACGTTAAACCCGCCACAGCGGCAGCGCCGCCGGCGATGGCACCCGCTGTTTCCCAGTTGTCCTGGGTGGTGCCTTTCATACAGGTATTGGTATGAACCAGTCGGCCCTGATCATCGTAAACCGGTACACAAGGAGAGTCGTGCGCGCAACCAGCAAGCAGCGCAGCGAGAAGTGCAACGGAAATGAATCTTTTCATGATGTTACCTCAGTATTATTTCTTATTCGCTACAAAACCAGGAGGGCTATTAACGAACTGGAGATTATTTTACCACCAGGGTAAGTTCCCGTTACACGTGGAATAATCTCAAATTATGTAGTTTGTAAAAATCATGGAGAAAAAGCGTTTTCTGGATAAATTCATGGAGAAATTATGGAGTCGCAAGAGGGTGCTTTTACTTAATGCAAACTCATGAATTTTTTATATGCGATTCAATAATGACTAATCCATTGTTTATATTAAAATAAAAAAGGCACCAAACGGTGCCTTCAGGGATATGTTAATCCTTATGGTTGGTAAACCGTCTCCGGACAACCACAAAGAAAACGGGTACAAAGAAAATAGCCAGAAGCGTTGCGGAAAGCATGCCTCCCATCACACCCGTACCGACGGCGTTTTGCGCGCCGCTCCCGGCTCCGGTGCTAATTACCAGCGGCATGACGCCAAGAATGAAGGCCAGGGAGGTCATCAGGATCGGGCGAAGGCGCATTCTTGAGGCTTCCAGCGTGGCCTCAATGATACCTTTACCTTCTTTATCCATCAGGTCCTTAGCAAATTCGACGATCAGGATGGCGTTTTTCGCCGATAACCCAATCGTTGTCAGCAGGCCGACCTGGAAATATACGTCATTGTTTAACCCGCGCAGCGACGCTGCGAAAAGAGCCCCGATGACGCCTAACGGCACAACCAGCATGACAGAGAAGGGTATGGACCAGCTTTCATACAGTGCAGCCAGGCACAGGAACACCACGATCAGTGAAATGGCGTACAGTGCAGGCGCCTGGTTACCGGAAAGGCGTTCCTGATAAGACATTCCCGTCCAGTCATAGCCGATGCCGGAAGGCAGTTTTGCCGCCAGGCTTTCCATCATCACCATGGCCTCACCGGTACTTTTCCCTGGGGCTGACTCACCGAGGATCTCCATGGACGGCATGCCGTTATAGCGTTCCAGACGAGGAGAACCGTAAACCCAGTGAGCGCTGCTAAAGGATGAGAACGGCACCATTTCCCCATTCGCGCTGCGCACGTAGAGATTGTTGATGTCCCCCGGCAACATTCGGAATTTCGCATCCGCCTGGACGTAAACTTTTTTCACGCGGCCATGATCGATAAAGTCATTCACATAGGTACCACCCAATGCCGTCGATATCGTCTGGTTGACGTCAGAAATGCTAATACCCAGCGCCTGCGCTTTCTCCTGATCGACATCCAGTTTGAACTGCGGTGTATCCTCCAGGCCGTTAGGACGCACGCGAACCAGCAGGTCAGGGTGCTCTTTCACCATGCCGAGCAGCTGATTACGTGCCTGCGTCAGCTGGGTATGCCCCAGGTTTGCCTGATCGATAAGTTCAAAGTCGAAGCCCGTTGCGGTTCCCAGTTCGATAATGGCAGGCAGGTTAAACGGAAATACAAGGCCGTCTTTAATCTGGCTGAACGCTTTTGTCGCTCGGCCCACGATGGCCTCAACGCTATTTTTCTCCCCAGAACGTTCTTCCCAGGGCTTCAGGCTGACGAAGGCGATACCGGAGTTCTGGCCCTGGCCGCTAAAGCTAAAGCCGTTAACGGTAAAGACGGATTCAACGTTCGCTTTCTCTTGGGTCAGATAATAGTCCTGAACCTGGTCGAGAACCTGCTGAGTACGCGTCTGGGTCGCACCCGCCGGGAGTTGAACCATCGTCATAAATACCCCCTGATCCTCTTCAGGCAGGAAGGAGGTAGGTAAGCGCAGGAACAGCACCGCCATCCCAGCGACAATAAGGACGTACACCACCAGATAGCGGCCGGTCTTACGCAAAATACCGCTTACGCTGTTGCTGTAGTGCTCCACGCTCTTATCAAAGAGCGCATTGAACCAGCCAAAAAACCCCCCTTTCTTCTCATGATGATCGCCAGAAACGGGCTTAAGCAGCGTTGCGCAGAGTGCGGGCGTCAGGATCAGCGCAACCAGCACGGAGAGCGCCATGGCGGAAACGATAGTCAGCGAGAACTGGCGATAGATGGCGCCCGTCGAGCCACCAAAAAAGGCCATCGGGACAAAGACCGCCGAGAGAACCATAGCGATCCCCACCAGCGCGCCCTGGATCTGCTCCATAGACTTCTGCGTGGCCTCTTTCGGCGGCAGCTTGTCCTCTACCATCACGCGCTCAACGTTCTCGACCACCACGATGGCGTCATCAACGAGTAGCCCTATCGCCAGTACCATCCCGAACATCGTCAGGGTGTTGATGGAGAAACCGAACGCCGCAAGAACCGCGAAGGTACCCAGCAGAACCACCGGCACCGCGATAGTCGGAATGAGCGTCGCGCGCAGGTTTTGCAGGAACAGATACATGACCAGGAAGACCAGAACGATCGCTTCAAACAGGGTCTTCACCACTTCATGAATAGAAATTTTCACAAAAGGCGTGGTGTCATAGGGATAGACGACCTTCAACCCCTGCGGGAAGAACTGTTGCAGTTGCGCCAGTTTGCTCTTGATGGCTGCCGCGGTATCCAGCGCGTTTGCCCCGGTTGCCAGCTTAATCCCCAGGCCGGTGGCTGCCTGCCCGTTGATTTTGGTCACCATATTGTAGTTTTCGCCGCCGAGCTCAATGCGAGCGACATCCTTCAGGTGAACCATCGAGCCGTCCTGGTTCACCTTGAGCGTCACGCGGCCAAACTCTTCCGGTGATTTCAGGCGAGTTTGCGCGATGATGGAGGCATTCAACTGCTGTCCGGGCACAGACGGCGTACCGCCCAACTGACCTGCCGCTATCTGGTCGTTCTGCGTTTTAAGCTGGTTGATAATATCCAGCGGCGTCAGCTGGTATTTATTCATCGCGTTGCTGTCGAGCCAGATGCGCATCGCATACTGGGCGCCAAACAGCTGAACGTCGCCGACACCCGTCGTTCGGCTGATAGCATCTTTGACGTTCGAGGCGACATAGTCGGAGATATCATCCTGAGTGAGGTTTTTGTTGTCCGAAACAAAACCAGCGACCAGCAGGAAGCTGCTGCTGGATTTCTCAACGCCAATCCCTTGCTGCTGTACCTCTTGCGGCAGCAGCGGCATGGCGAGCTGCAGCTTGTTCTGCACCTGCACCTGGGCGATGTCCGGATCCGTTCCTGACTCGAAGGTCAGTGTGATGGTGACATTACCTGCTGAATCGCTGGTGGAAGACATGTACATCAGGTTGTCGATACCGTTCATGTTCTGTTCGATAACCTGGGTCACGGTATCCTGCACCGTCTGGGCATCAGCGCCGGGGTAGGTCGCAGAAATCGCCACGGCTGGCGGAGCAATCGTCGGATACTGGGCGACGGGCAGTTTGAGAATGGCCAGCCCGCCTGCAATCATCAAAATGATGGCAAGTACCCAGGCGAAAACCGGCCTTTGAATAAAGAAATTAGCCATGTCGTCGTTCCTTAACTGGCGGGAGTCGTGGTGGTATCTGGCGTGGCGACGACGGTAGCCCCTGGTCTGACTTTTTGTAATCCGCTGACAATCACGCGGTCACCGTTTTTCAGCCCTTCCGTCACCAGCCAGCGGTCGCCAATGGCCTGAGGCGCAACGACGGTACGTGATTCAACCTGGTTTTTATCATTAACCACCAGCACGGTTGCGTCGCCTCGCGGCGTTCGGGTCACGCCCTGCTGCGGAACCAGAATGGCATCTGGCTGTGTGCCTTCATCAATGCGGGCGCGAACGAACATCCCCGGTAACAGCAGGTGTTGAGGATTCGGGAAAATGGCGCGCAGCGTGATTGAGCCGGTGCTTTCATCCACCGTAACGTCGGAGAACTGCAGGGTGCCTTTCAGCGGATAGGGCTGACCATTCTCCATCAGCAGCTCAACGCTGCTGGCCGTGTCGCCTTTTTGCAGGCTCGTCTGCTTCAGGCGCATAAATTCATTGCTCGACTGGGTCACATCGACATAAATCGGATCAAGCTGCTGGACCGTCGCCAGCGCTGCGGCCTGCCCGTTCGTCACGAGCGCCCCTTCCGTCACGCTGGATTTGCCGATGCGGCCATCGACAGGGGACGTTACTTTGGTATACGCAAGGTTGATACGTGCGCTTTCAACGCCCGCTTTTGCGGCGACAACGCTGGCATCTGCCTGCTGGGCCGTAGCCACGGCCTGGTCATACTCTTGTTTACTGACATACTGTGTTCCCACCAGTGGGAGATAACGTTTCACCGTCAGGTGTGCAATATTGGCCGCCGCCTGCGCCTTTGCCAGCTCGCCTTTCGCGCTGTCGTAAGCCGCCTGATAGGTCGCAGGATCAATTTGATAAAGTGAGTCCCCAGCTTTTACATCGCTACCTTCCGTGAAGTTGCGACGCAGAATGATACCGCTAACCTGTGGACGAACCTCCGCAACGCGGAACGCATCTGTTCTGCCCGGGAGTTCAGTTGTGACGGCCAGCGGCGCACTTTTCACGATATGGACGCTGACCTGAGGCGCCTGTGCATGTTGTTGTTGATTTTCCTGGCCATCGCATCCAGTGAGCAGTACAGCGCAGACAATGAAACCGGCTAAGGGTAAACGTCTGAAATGATTCGTCATGACTGTTCCTTTAAATACCCATTAACCGATGTTTGCCGTAGATCGGTAGTGGGGCAGAGGGAAAAAATAAAATGTAGCTGCGTATAATAATGAGGGTATTTAATGTTTTTTAATTTATAAGTGCGAATGACGAGGCCTGAGAGGAAAATCAGAATCAGTCCCGTAGAAAATACGGCTATACTTCTGCCCGCTAAATCAGGCTAATAGAGCTTAACCGGTAAATTTATCCATTTCGTGAATTTAATTCCGAGCATGTATTTAGATTGTTTATAGATTAAGTAAATTGACTTTTTTTTGTGCAAAATTAAAACGGCTTTTAGTGAATACTTCCAGCCATCCGAACCTGATGTTATGTATATACCCTGCGAGTAAAGAGTAGCTGTCAATGGCGCGTAAAAAGAAAGAAGAGGCTCAACAAACCCGACAGCAGTTGATTGAGGCGGCTATCGGGCAGTTTGCGACGCGAGGCGTAGCCAGCACGACGCTGAAGGATATCGCCGATGCCGCAAAGGTTACGCGTGGTGCTATCTACTGGCACTTTACCAGTAAAGCAGAGATATTTAATGCCATTTGGGAACAGCAATTACCGCTACGTGACATCATTCGCGACAGGCTTTCTCTCTCCGAAAATGATGATCCGTTGTTAATACTTCGTGAGCAATTCATTACTGCGCTTCAGTATATCGCACGCGAACCCCGTCAATGTGCGCTATTACAAATTTTGTATCATAAATGTGAATTTACTAGCGATATGATTTCAGAGGATGAAATTCGGAAACGTATTGGGTTCAATTATGATTCTTTGCGCGTTACGCTGGAGAAATGTATTTCTCGAAACATCATTTCGTCGCAGGTGAACGTTGAGCTGACCATGATCGTATTCCACGGTTTTTTTAGCGGCATCATTAAAAACTGGTTAATGAATACCGACAGTTTTAATCTTTATCAGCAGGCGCCAGCCCTGGTCGACAGTATTCTGGCGACACTCCCTCTCTTGCGCGTGTCGCCTCATAATGATTACGGCTCAGCGCCTGGCAACATTTCACCCCGTGCACAAAGCGCCTCGATGGTCTGCACGCTGGCGGGTTTACCTAACAGATAACCCTGTAAGGTATTACAGCCCAGCTCCGTCAAAAAGACTTGCTGCGCTTCGGTTTCCACACCTTCGGCCACGACTTTCAGGTTGAGCGTTTTCGCGAGGGCCACAATCGCAGAGACAATGGTGGCATCTTCGCTTTCACCGCTTAACTCTTTCACAAACGCTCTGTCTATCTTCAGTTCACAGGCCGGTAAACGCTTGAGATACAGCAGGCTCGAATATCCGGTCCCAAAATCATCAATCGAGGCTTTCACCCCAGCATCCGTCAGCTCTGTCAGCACCCGCACGCTCTCATCGGGGTTGCTCATCGCCGTAGTTTCCGTGACTTCCAGGATCAACATTTCCGGCGGGACGTGATGACGCTCCAGGCAGTCGAGCACTGTTTTAACCAGCGAGGGCTGTTCGAACTGCAGCGTCGACAGGTTTACTGCCATTGACCAGTTTCGATGCCCCTGCAGATGCCATTCTCTCAGCTGGCGACAGGCTTCATTGAGCACCCAGTTACCAATAGGGATGATAAGCCCGGTTTTTTCCGCCAGCGGCAGGAAAAGATCCGGCGTCAGTAAACCCTGCTTCGGATGCTGCCAGCGCAGCAGCGCTTCAAACCCGAGGAGAGGGCCTGCGGGCGCGTGAAACTTTGGCTGATAAAGCAGGCGCAGTTCATTACGATCGACGGCCATCCACAGATCGTTCATTAACTGAAGATGGGTCTGCGCCAGAGTGTTCATGGAGGGCTGGAAAAAGTGATAGCCGTTTCGGCCCATATGCTTGGTGTGATACATCGCCGCGTCGGCGTTAAACATCAGCTCACGTTCGGTTTTGCCGTCGTGAGGGTACAGGGCGATACCAATGCTAAGCGTTACCACCAGTTCGTAGGGGTCGAGAGTGAACGGGCTATCGATCGCCCGCACCAGCGAATTTGCCAGCGAGGCCGCATCGTCCGGACCTTCTCCCTCAGCCAGCAGAACAAACTCATCGCCGCCAATGCGTGCAAGGGTAAACTGGCCCTTCAGGAGATGCAGCAGACGCTGCGTAACGGCGACCAGCAGCCTGTCACCGACATCATGGCCGTAGGCGTCATTGATGGCTTTAAAACCGTCGAGATCCATGAACATCAGGGCGAAATGGGTACCTTCACGGTCAGCTTTGCTGATGGCCTGATCGAGCCGGTCCTCCAGCAGGATACGGTTGGGCAGACGCGTCAGCGTATCGTGCAGCGCCAGCTGCGCAAGTTCCCGGTTCGCTTCTGCCAGCGACGAGGCCAGAAGGGCGGTTCGTGCCTGCAGGCGGGCATCCAGCATCGACACCAGCAGGGTGATCCCAAGAATAGAGAGCGCGACGACGCTGACCAGCACGGCCAGCCAGCTGCCGTTAATACCCTGATGGTGAACCATGGTGGACATTGGAAACTGCGCGGCCTTCATCCCGGCGTAGTGCATACCGGCGATAGCAATTCCCATCGTGATGGCGGCACCCAGGCGCATCAGCACCACCTGAGCGGCTTCGTGACGCAGGCGGAAGGTCAGCCACAATGCTGCAAGCGAAGCGGCAAGCGCAATCACGACCGAAATGGCCACCCACAGCGTATCCCAAACGATCCCCGGCCTCACCTCCAGCGCCGCCATACCGGTGTAATGCATGGCAACAATACCGATTCCCATTACCAGAGCGCCGGGGAGCAGGCGGCGCATGCGCAGCTGTTCACAGCTGACGAGCCATAGCGCAAACAGTGACGACCCCACGGCGATGACCATAGATAAAATCGTCAGGGTCGCGTTGTAGCTCATGCTCATGGAGAGATCCATCGCCAGCATGCCGATAAAGTGCATGGCCCATACGCCAATGCCCATCGCAACACCGCCTCCCGCCAGCCAGATGCGGGCTGCGACACCCTGACTCCCGGCGACGCGTGCAGCCATATTCAGCGCGGTGTAAGCAGCAAGGATGGCAACAGCAAAGGAGAGGGCTACTAGGATAGGGTTATATTGGCTAACCAGCATGGTCGGTTCTACTCGAGTATGACGTTACGCAGGAGAGGTTGAGAAGGGCGAGACATTATCACCGTCAGGTAACGGCTCAAAGGGATTTAAATCCCCGTTTTTAGTGGGTAATACGGGGAGGTTGGTGACGGCAGGGTGTTAATCGAGTTCTGAACAGTTCACTAATTTCAGCGGATTGACGGAGTTCATATTGCGGCACTTGTCGGTTTCGGTGCTCATCAGTTCAATCCACTGCATCAGGAGGGCATCGAAAAGGAAAACGGAGATTGCAAAGACGACCAGCCACCAGTATTTACGAATCATTGTGTCATTCCGCGAGAAGAGAGCCACTGAAGTGGTGGAAATATACACGAAAAGAAGCGGTTTAAAAGCGGGATAAGCAAAGGTTTACAAAGCGTTGACGGTGAAAGAATAAGACAATAAAAAAGGCGCATCCCCATGCCAGGTAGCGCCTTTTTAAACAAGCATTTAACTGATTAGTATCAGTTCATGCCATATTTTTTCAGTTTCTTACGCAGAGTACCACGGTTGATACCCATCATCAGCGCAGCGCGGGTCTGGTTACCGCGGGTGTATTGCATCACCATGTCCAACAGTGGCTGTTCAACTTCAGCCAGTACCAGCTCATACAGGTCATTAACATCCTGACCATTCAGTTGAGCAAAATAGTTCTTCAGTGCCTGTTTAACCGAGTCACGCAGGGGCTTTTGAGTTACCTGATCCTGAGAGTTAACGGTAGAAACGGTCAGTACGTCAGAATTTACGCGTTGTTCGAACATAGTTCTGTCAGCTCTTTATTTCATTACGCAAGATTTTCGAAGTATGCCTCCAACGCCTCCAGCTGTTCGCTGGCATCCTCAATGGCGTTGAATGTGCGCCGAAACTGGTCATCTGGAGCGTGCTCCTGGAGATACCAGGAGACGTGTTTACGCGCAATTCGGTACCCTTTTGCCTGACCGTAGTGGTCATGCAGTTCCCGAACATGCGAACAAAGCAAGCGCTTTACCTCTGCCAGAGGCAGTGGGGCAAGCAGCTCCCCAGTGTCCAGATAATGCTGGATTTCCCGGAAGATCCAGGGTCTTCCCTGAGCTGCACGTCCTATCATCAGAGCATCAGCTCCCGTATAGTCGAGTACAGCCCTGGCTTTAAGCGGGTCAGTTATGTCGCCATTCGCGATAATCGGAATGGAAACCTTCTGCTTAACTGCCCGAATGCTGTCGTATTCAGCTTCACCATTGAACAAACAGGCGCGAGTGCGTCCGTGGATGGTCAGGGCCTGAATACCACAATCTTCGGCCAGTTGGGCAATCTCTACACAGTTACGGTGTTCCGGCGACCAACCCGTGCGAATCTTCAACGTAACAGGAACGTCCACTGCGCTGACAACCGCCGTCAGGATAGCTTTCACCTGGTCGGGGTATTGCAGAAGGGCTGAACCTGCAAGCTTGCGATTCACCTTTTTGGCCGGGCAACCCATATTGATATCAATAATCTGGGCACCACTTTCCACGTTAATACGCGCGGCATCTGCCATCTCTTCAGGCACGCTTCCGGCAATTTGCACGGTGCGAATACCTGGTTCATCAATGTGCACCATCCGAAGGCGGGATTTATCGCTTTCCCAAACCTGTGGGTTAGACGACATCATCTCGGATACGGTTAAACCGGCTCCCATCTCATAGCACAGCGTCCTGAACGGCCGGTCGGTAATACCTGCCATTGGGGCTGCGATCAGGCGATTTCTAAGCTGGTGGTGTCCGATGCGCATGAGTTAAGAAATGACCATACTGTGACTGCAAGGCGGCGTATATTACGCATTTTTTGCACGAGATGAAAGGCCAAACTTTGAACAATCCACTGTTGTAGATCAAGGAATCGCCGCGCAATCTTTTCGTTTAAAATTATTCATTATTGAAATCATTGAGTTATGCGCTGATGGCTATTTTATGTGCGCTTACAATTTCCCGTAACTTCTCATCATTTCTGAATAAATGCGACAGATGAGCGGGATAATCTGCTGTTTTTAACAGCAGATTTCCCCACTTCTTTGCGATCTGCGTCGCATTTTAGAACATGATCTCAGGGCAAAAAATAGACGTTATTCGAGGATAACACGACCATGGAGAGACTGTACCGGCCGGTTATTATCGTGATGCATTGTGTGGGTGAATTTCTCGAGCTGCCCGGCGGAGACCGTCAGAGGATGCTTAAGCACGATCCAGGTGACGCCTTCTGAACACGGTGGCGTTGTCAGCGAGCCGCTAAAGCGCCAGTACGTTTTATCTTCCGGCAGCAGCTTATTCAGGTTGAGCTCCTGCTTGATGGAGACGTTCAGCTCAGCCTGCTGAGGCATAACGTCCCACAGTTTATCAAGTTCACGGTTCTCTGCCCCTTTGTCGAACATGACCGCGACCACCGCCAGTTCCCCCTTCGCATTTTTATGCACAAGGTGCATTTCCATCGCGTAATGCTTGCCGTGTACGGTGTTTTCGCTCGGCGCGTGGAAGTGGAACTGCTGTAATGCCCAGGTTTGCTTATCCAGCGTGATAGTGTCGCGAGTGTCGGCCTGCTCGCTTGCCTGAATGGTATGGCCATTATTTGTCAGCGTCACAGGGCCGTCAACGTAGTGCGTTTGCAGCGGGGAAAGATGGGCGTTAACGGTGGAATCGATGTCAATCGGGGACTGGTTCATCCCGCTTTGGCAGGTCTTGTAGGCCTCATCCAGTTCGCCCCAGTGCTCAGGTGAACTTTCTCCTTTGTAGCTCCAGTGTGATGCGCATGCTGAAGCCGAGATCATGCTCAGCGCTAACAGCGCTGCCTTGCTATAAACGTGTTTCATAATATTCTTCCCGTGAATTTTTATTATCCAAATCAAAATTTATCTATATGATTTGTGTGGTTATTTTACCTGAGGTAGGCCAGGGGCGGGAGGAATATTGAGGAGAAAAGGCGTGGTCAGAGGACCACGCCAAATGCTTATTTTTTACGACCGGTAATGCGGCACCACTCTTCTTTCTCGACGACCGGGTCGAGCGCAAAGAGATCGGCGTAGGCTTCGCAAACGCTCTCCGCCTGGCTTGCCAGGATGCCTGAAAGTCCCAGCAGACCGCCCTCAACCGGCAGCACGCTGATTAATGGCGCCAGTTCACGCAGTGGGCCCGCGAGAATGTTTGCGACCACCACATCGGCTTTCATGGCTTCTGGCTGCGCTTCCGGCAGGTAGAGCTCCAGACGATCGGAGACGCCGTTACGCTCGGCATTATCGCGGCTGGCCTGAATGGCCTGCGGATCGATATCGATCCCGATGGCTTTCGCCGCGCCCAGTTTCAGAGCGGCAATCGCGAGGATCCCGGAACCGCAGCCGAAGTCGATCACCGTCTTACCTTCCAGATCCAGACCATCCAGCCACTGCAGGCACAGAGACGTGGTTGGATGGGTGCCGGTGCCAAACGCCAGGCCTGGGTCAAGCATCACGTTCACCGCGTTTTCATCGGGAACCTCGCGCCAGCTTGGGCAAATCCACAGACGTTTGCCGAACTGCATCGGGTGGAAGTTGTCCATCCACTCGCGTTCCCAGTCTTTGTCTTCCAGCTGTTCGATTTTATGCGCGAAGCCTGCTCCCAGCAGCGGATGGTTTTCCAGAATCGCCACCACCTCTTTCATGTCGGTTTCGGCATCGAACAGGCCGATCACGTCGGTATCACCCCACAGGCGCGTTTCGCCCGGCAGCGGTTCAAAGACCGGCGTGTCGTGCGTGTCCTGAAAGGTGATGGAGACAGAGCCGGCTTCCATCAGCGCATCGCTTAGCTCTTCGGCGTTCGCGCCGGTTGTGTTCAGTTTTAGTTGGATCCACGGCATGGCAAAACTCTTTATTTATCAGTAGAAATCATAGCGGGTTGTGGGGCGGGCTGACCGAAACGGTTCCCCACCACAAACGCCAGTAAACTTAGCAGTAACGAAGGCACAATCGGATGGAAGCCCAGATACTGAATCTTAAATGTCGCAAGGATGGCATACAGCACACCGCCAACAATCATCGCGCTCAGCGCGCCTGCAGCGTTCGCGCGTTCCCAGTAAAGACCTAATACCAGCGGCCACAGGAAAACGGCTTCAAGCCCACCAAACGCAAGCAGGTTCAGCCAGATGATCATCTCCGGCGGACGCCATGCAGCTAACATCAGCAAAGCTCCTAACACCAGCGTAATGACGGCAGACATCCGCTTCAGGCGACGTTCATTTTCAACCTGCTCAGGGCACAGGTTCAGATAGAGATCTTTAATGATCGTAGCGGAACTTTGCAGTAACTGGGCGTTAATGGTCGACATAATGGCGGCCATTGGCGCTGCGAGGAAAATTCCGGCGGCGAAGGGCGGCAGCACTTTAACCATCAGCGTCGGGATCACCAGATCCGGCACGGTAAGGTCGGGGATCACCGCGCGCCCTAACGCACCTGCCAGGTGCATACCAAACATCAGGACCGCGACCACAATCGTCCCGATGATGATGCCCTTGTGAACGGCTTTACTGTCTTTATAGGAGATACAGCGCACGGCGGTATGCGGCAGACCAATCACCCCGAAGCAGACTAACACCCAGAACGAGGTCATAAAGGTCGGCGAGAGGATATCATTCGCGCCCTGCGGTGAAATCAGTTTCGGGTCAATCGCTTCCAGGGTTTCCACCGCATGAGTGAGTCCACCCGCGGCATGAACAATCCCCACCAGCAGAACAATCGTGCCGATGAGCATGACCATTCCCTGCAGCGTATCGTTCAGCACGCTGGCGCGGAACCCGCCAAACGCGGTATAGAGCGCGATGCTTACCCCGAAGATAAGCAGGCCTGTCTCGTAAGGGATGCCGGCCGCCGTTTCCAGCAGGCGTGCCCCGCCGATAAACTGTACGGTCATCGCGCCAATAAAGGCCACCAGCAGGCTTAAGCTCGCCAGCCACACCAGTAAGCGGCTCTGGTAACGGGCAAACAGCATGTCGTTGAGCGTGACGGCATTATAGCGGCGCGCCAGAATGGCGAATTTCTTACCAAGAATACCGAGGGAGAGCCAGACGGCAGGCAGCTGGATCATCGCCAGCAGTACCCAGCCTAACCCGTACTTGTAGGCCGCACCGGGGCCGCCAATAAACGAGCTGGCGCTGATATAGGTCGCGGTCAGCGTCATTGCCAGCACAACGCCGCCCATCGAACGGCTGCCGAGGAAATACTCGTTAAGAAAAGCACCGGTCGCTCTTTTGCGCATGGCGTAAATGGACAATCCAAACACGACCAGCAGGTATGCGACAAGCGGTAGAATGACTTCAAGCTGCATCATCGTCCTCCAGCGGAATATCCCGGTAAATAAATTTCACCATTGCCCAGCACAATAGGATAAACACCAGCGGTACCAGCAGGCAGGCCATTTCGAACCAGTGCGGCAGGCCGGTGATGCCAATAGCGGAGTCAGGTAAGTAAGCAGTTACTAACCATGCAGCAAGATAGAGAAGGGTCAGCCACAGCGCCCAGCGCGCTTCTTTATGGGCCTGAACAAAACGTTTGTCCATTTTTTGTCCCTTGTGGATGCAGAAAGCGGGGATTGTACATGATGGGGCTTTGCGATCCCCAGAAATAAAAAAAGGCCGGATAATCCGGCCTTTTAGCAACACAGCTCTCTTACTTCTCGTTCAGACCGAGTTTTTTCTCCAGGTAGTGGATATTCGTTCCACCATTCTGGAAGTGCTCGTCGCTCATGATACGCATCTGCAGATCAACGTTGGTTTTAATACCGTCGATGATCAGCTCCTGCAGGGCGTTCTTCATGCGGGCAATCGCCACGTCACGGTTTTCGCCGTAGCAGATGAGCTTACCGATCATTGAGTCATAGTACGGCGGTACGGTGTAGCCGGCGTAGATATGAGATTCCCAACGCACACCAAAGCCACCCGGCGCGTGGAAACGCGTGATTTTACCCGGGCTTGGCAGGAAGGTGTTCGGGTCTTCGGCGTTGATACGGCACTCTACCGCATGGCCTTTCACCACAACTTCTTCCTGCTTGATGGACAGAGGCTGACCGGCTGCGATACGCAGCTGCTCTTTGATCAGGTCAACGCCGGTGATCATTTCGGTAACCGGGTGTTCAACCTGAATACGGGTGTTCATTTCAATGAAGTAGAACTCGCCGTTTTCGAACAGGAACTCAAAGGTACCCGCCCCGCGATAGCCGATATCGACGCACGCTTTGGCGCAACGCTCGCCGATGTAGCGACGCAGTTCCGGGGTAATGCCCGGCGCTGGCGCTTCTTCGACCACTTTCTGGTGACGACGCTGCATGGAGCAGTCACGTTCTGCCAGATAGATCGCGTTACCCTGACCGTCAGCCAGCACCTGAATTTCGATGTGGCGTGGGTTTTCCAGGTATTTTTCCATGTACACCATGTCATTGCTGAAAGCCGCTTTCGCTTCCGCTTTGGTCATGGAGATGGACTGCGCCAGTTCAGCATCGCTGCGCACAACGCGCATACCGCGACCGCCGCCGCCGCCGGACGCCTTGATGATAACCGGGTAGCCAATGCGTTTAGCATGAGCACGGTTAGCATCCATGTCGTCGGTCAGAGGGCCGTCAGAGCCTGGCACGGTTGGAACACCGGCTTTTTTCATTGCGGTGATTGCAGACACTTTGTCGCCCATCAGGCGAATGGTGTCGGCTTTCGGACCGATGAAGATAAAGCCAGAGCGTTCAACCTGCTCAGCAAAGTTGGCGTTCTCAGAGAGGAAGCCGTAACCCGGATGAATTGCCACCGCGCCGGTGATTTCAGCGGCGCTGATGATAGCCGGGATGTTCAGATAGCTTTTTACGGACGGAGCCGGGCCAATACAGACCGTCTCATCCGCCAGCAATACGTGTTTTAAATCGCGATCCGCGCTTGAGTGCACGGCCACGGTCTTGATGCCCAGTTCTTTACAGGCACGAAGAATACGCAGTGCAATCTCGCCACGGTTGGCGATAACAATTTTATCCAGCATGTTCGCCTCGTTACTCGATGACGACCAGCGGCTCGTCAAATTCAACCGGCTGACCACTTTCGACCAGAATCGCTTTCACAGTACCTGACTTGTCAGCTTCGATCTGGTTCATCATTTTCATCGCTTCAACGATGCACAGGGTATCGCCTACGTTGACTTTCTGACCCACTTCGATGAACGCCTTCGCGTCCGGGCTCGGGGTGCGGTAGAAAGTACCAACCATTGGGGAACGTACGATGTGACCACTGATTTCTGCTGCAGCGGCAGGTGCGGCTTCAGCTGCTGCTGGCGCAACGGCTGCGGAAAGCGCAGGCTGCTGCACTGGCGCAGCGTAAGCTTGCTGCATTACCGGGAAGCTAGCGGCTGGGGCTGCACGGCTGATGCGTACAGACTCTTCGCCTTCAGAAATTTCCAGTTCGGAGATGCCTGATTCTTCAACCAGCTCGATCAGTTTTTTAATCTTACGAATATCCATGAGTGGGTTCCGTACTCTTGTTTAGTGTGATTGTGACAAGCGTTTTACCGCTGTCTGTAAAGCGTATGAATAGCCGTCTGCGCCCAGACCGCAGATAACGCCAGCAGCGATATCCGACAGATACGAATGGTGGCGGAACGGCTCTCGGGCGTGCACGTTACTCAGGTGGATCTCGATAAACGGGATACTCACCGCGAGCAGTGCGTCGCGGATAGCAACACTGGTGTGCGTAAACGCGGCCGGATTGATCAGGATATAGTCCACAGTGTCTTTAGCCTGATGAATACGGTCGATGATTGCGTACTCCGCGTTTGACTGAAAATGATCCAAATCCACATTCAGCGAGGCTGCTTCCGTGCTCAGACGGTTAACAATTTCGCTCAATGTTAGCGTGCCGTACTTCTCTGGCTCACGGGTGCCGAGCATGTTCAGGTTCGGTCCGTTTAAAACTAAGATGTGGAACTTATCAGTCATTATGCCGCTATCTCCTGCGATTTTCGGGTAAAAAACAAAATATACCGTCGAAGCGCAAATGTCACCTTTTCAGAGGCTCAAAACCGCTGTCAGGCGAACCAAGGTCGCACATTATAACGATTTCGTAGCATTTGGCAGCTAAATACTGGTCTTATCAGGGAAGATTATCAACCGCAATCCAAAAAAGATTTGCGGTTGAGAGGTAATCTGCGGGAAAACGCACAGTTTCGCGAACTATCGCAACCACTGGCGGAACTTCTTGTAACGCCATGCTAAAAGCGCCACGGCTGCCAGCGCGTAAAGGACCGGCTGCGGAGAGAGGATCTTCACCGACCACAGATAATGAATGGGGGCGAGGATCGCGACAAGATAGACGAAGTTGTGCAGCAACTGCCAGCGACGGCCCAGCTTTCGCTGCGCATATTGCGTGGATGTCAGCGCTAACGCCAGTAGGATCAGCCAGCTAACAATGCCCAGCATCAGGTAAGGGCGTGCTACCAGCTCGCGGCCAAGCAGTGTCAGATTGTTAATTCCCAGTTCCAGCAGGGCGTAACTGGTGAGGTGCAGGGTCGCCCAGGCAAAACACCATAGCCCCAAAAGCCGACGGGTGCGTATCAATAATGGCTGTTTAGCGTAGCGCGCCAGCGGCGAGACGAGCAAGGTGGCCAGTAAAAATTTCAGAGCCATCCGACCGGTAAAATGCTGGATATCCTTTGCCGGATCGGCGCTAAAGAGGCCCTGGCTGGCCGCCCAGAACAGCCAGATAAAAGGAAGTATCCCGGCTAAATGCAGCAGCACTTTCAGCCAGGTAATCTGCTTTGCCGTTAAACGCACTCAGAAGTTCTCCCGTAAATTGAGGCCACGGTAAAGGGACGCCACTTCATCCGCATACCCGTTAAACAGCAGCGTGGGCTGGCGCTTCACGTCCAGCGCGCCGCCGGAGCCAATAAAGCGTTCCGTCGCCTGCGACCAGCGGGGATGATCCACATGCGGGTTCACGTTGGCGAAGAAGCCGTATTCACCCGGCGCCGCCAGGTTCCATGTCGTCGGCGGACGTTCGCGGGTCAACTTAATGCTGACGATCGATTTAATCCCTTTGAAACCGTATTTCCACGGCACGGTTAAACGGATGGGGGCACCGTTCTGCGGCGGAAGCGCCTTGCCGTAAACGCCGACGGTCAGGAGGGTAAGGGGATGCATGGCTTCGTCAAGACGTAACCCTTCAACGTAGGGATACTCCAGCCCGCCGCCGATGAACCGGTCTTTCTGGCCCGGCATCTCGTCCGGGGCGTAGCGCGTCTGGAAGGCGACGTATTTTGCGTTGCTGGTGGGTTCAACCATCGCCAGCAGCTTATGCAGCGGGAAGCCTACCCAGGGCACCACCATCGACCAGGCCTCTACGCAGCGCATGCGATAGATACGCTCCTCAAGCGGGAAGCGGGTGGTCAGATCGTGATGGTCCAGCGTCAGAGGTTTTGCCACTTCACCGTCGATTTTCAGCGTCCACGGATCGGTTTTCATGCTGCCGGCATTGGCGGCAGGATCGGCTTTATCCAGACCAAATTCGTAGAAGTTGTTGTAGCCGGTGACTTTATCTTCCGGCGTGAGCGCCAGCGTGTTTTGCCATTCGGCGGGTTTGGTAAAGGTAAGCGGGGCACCGGAAGGCGCCTTAGGGCGATCGTTGCCTTTAAACCAGTCGAGCAGGTCGGCGTGTGCCGCTGGAGAGAGCGTCAGTGCCGTGGCGCTGATGCCAAGCATTTTCAGGATCTGGCGGCGCTGTAACATAAAGACAGACTCAGACGTTACGTCGGCTTCCGTCAGTTTTCGGTTTTTCATGGCATCCTCCGTCATGCGTTTTTCTAAGCATGACGGAGGAGAAGCGTTAGCGCGAATATGTCACGAAAATTTGAAGATTAGGCGATTTTCACCAGCGCGCGGCCGTGGAACTGGTTATCCATGATCTTGCTGGCATATTCAGGTGCCTGGCTGAGCGTAATTTCGGTAGCGCTCTGGGTATAGAACGATTCCGGCAAATCGCGCACCAGACGCTCCCATGCCTCTGCACGGCGAGCCGCAGGCGTCATCACGGAATCCACGCCCTGCAGGCGGACGTTACGCAGAATAAATGGCATGACGGTCGTTGGCAGGGCAAATCCCCCGGCCAGGCCGCAGGCTGCCACGCATCCGCCGTAGTTCATCTGCGCCAGGACTTTTGCCAGCACCTTGTCACCGACGGTATCCACTGCACCTGCCCAGACCTGTTTTTCCAGCGGGCGGGTCTCGGCAAACTCATCGCGGCCAAGAATGCGGCTGGCGCCGAGCTGGCGCAGATAATCATGCGTGCTTTCACGGCCGGAAACCGCCGCAACCTGATAACCCAGCTTGTGCAGCAGCGTGACCGCCGTGCTGCCCACGCCACCGCTGGCCCCGGTAACAACAATTTCACCCGACTCGGGGCGAACACCCGCCTCTTCCAGCGCCATCACGCACAGCATGGCGGTAAAGCCTGCGGTACCAACGATCATCGCTTTGCGACCATCTATGCCTTTCGGCATAGGCACCAGCCAGTCGCCCTTCACGCGCGCCTGCGTTGCCAGCCCACCCCAGTGATTTTCGCCCACGCCCCAGCCGGTGAGCAGCACCTGCTGGCCCGCATGAAAACGGGGATCTTCGCTGCTATGAACCCGGCCAGCAAAATCAATACCCGGCACCATAGGGAAATTTCGGATGATTTTACCCTTGCCGGTGATCGCCAGCGCATCTTTATAATTTAAACTGGACCAGTCGATGTCGACGGTGACGTCGCCTTCCGGCAGGCGAGTCTCTTCTACGTCCTGTACGGAGGCAAGCGTTTTGCCGTCCTGCTGTTCTAAGATTAAAGCCTGCATACGGGGTCCTCACGGCTCAGATGATTGGAAAAGAGTTCCTGAAGACTATACTCGCTCAGGGTAAAGCAATGCCGATTTAACGCAATAAATTGCCAGATACGCCAGGTTTGGTAGTATGCCGCATTTGAAATGCAAGTTAGCGCTTACTCGCTACCCCATCAACCCACGGAGTAATCTCAAGGATGCGATTAACGACGAAGTTCTCGGCTTTTATCACCCTGCTGACGGGGCTTACCATCTTTGTCACGCTTCTTGGTTGCTCTCTGAGCTTTTATAACGCCATTCAGGACAAACTGGTCAACCGGGTGCAGTCCGTTGCGTCGGTCATTGATACGCGTCTGTTGACCACTCCACTTCCTGAGCTATCCCGGGAGCTGGATGAGTTGATGGTGCCGGTTGATATTATTCAGGTCGACATCCAGCAGGGAAAGCATCCGGTTTTAAGCCATGAACGACAGGACAGCTATCGACCTGCGGGCGTGGTGAGCCAGTATCGGGAAGTGACGGTGCACTCCCTCAAAAATCCGGGGATGACCATACACATGGTCTACCTCGATCCGATGGCCAGCTATTTCCGTTCTATGATGACCACCGCGCCGCTTACTGTTGCCGTCGCCTTCATTATTTTGCTGATTTTTCTCGCGGTCCGCTGGCTGCGCCGCCAGCTTTCAGGCCAGGAACTGCTGGAGATCCGCTCTGTGCGTATCCTGAACGGTGAACGCGGCCCGCAGGTTCGCGGCTCGGTCCATGAATGGCCCTCACGCGCCAGCAGCGCGCTGGATACGCTGCTCTCAGAGATCCAGTTTGCCAGCGACCAGCGCAGCCGAATGGATACGCTGATCCGCTCTTATGCCGCGCAGGATAATAAAACCGGCCTGAACAACCGCCTTTTCTTTGACAATCAACTCGCCACGCTGCTCGACGACCCGGAAAAAGTGGGCACGCACGGGGTGGTGATGATGATTCGCCTGCCCGATTTCGATCTGCTGCGCGACACATGGGGGCAGCGGGCGGCGGAAGAAAATCTCTTTACGCTGATCAACCTGCTCTCCACCTTTATTATGCGCTATCCGGGGGCGCTGCTGGCCCGCTACCACCGCAGTGACTTTGCCGTATTGCTGCCGCATCGCACGCTGAAGGAATCAGAAAGCATTGCCAGCCAGCTACTTAAGGCCGTCGACGCGCTGCCGCAGAGCAAAATGCTCGACAGAGACGATATGGTCCATATGGGGATTTGCGCCTGGCGCGGCGGACAGTCGACAGAGCAGGTGATGGAGCATGCGGAAGCGGCCACCCGCAACGCGGTATTGCAAGGGGCGAACGGATGGGCGGTCTATGATGATTCGCTGCCTGAAAAGGGGCGTGGAAACGTGCGCTGGCGTACTTTGATTGAGCAAATGCTGAGTCGCGGCGGGCCGCGTATTTATCAAAAACCGGCGGTCATGAAGAACGGTTTTGTCCACCACCGGGAATTGATGTGCCGTATTTTCGACGGGACGGAAGAGGTTATTTCTGCGGAATATCTGCCGATGGTTCTGCAATTTGGGCTCTCCGAAGAGTATGACCGCCAGCAAATTACACGCTTGATTCCATTTTTATCATTCTGGCCTGAAGAGAATCTGGCGTTACAGGTTACCGTTGAGTCATTAATACGCCCGCGTTTTCAGCGCTGGCTGCGTGATACATTAATGCAATGCGAAAAATCGCAACGCAAACGCATTATTTTTGAACTTGCTGAGGCGGATGTGGGTCAACACATCAGCCGGTTGCGTCCGGTGGTCCGTTTGATCAACGCGCTCGGTGCCCGTGTCGCGGTAACGCAGGCGGGTTTAACGCTGGTCAGTACCAGCTGGATCAAGGAGCTGGATGTGGAGCTATTAAAGCTACATCCGGGGCTGGTAAGGAATATTGAGAAGCGCACGGAAAACCAGCTGCTGGTTCAGAGTCTGGTTGAAGCGTGTAAGGGAACAAGAACACAGGTATTTGCCGCAGGCGTGCGCTCCAGAGGCGAATGGCAGATGTTAACAGAGCGCGGAGTGACGGGCGGTCAGGGCGATTTTTTTGCCGCCTCTCAGCCGCTTGACACCAACGTGAAAAAATATTTGCAAAGATACTCTGTTTGACCTGCCGTTTACGTTGTTTTCACGTAGAATATCGCGCCTGTAGCTTTGAGTATGTCGAGCAAAAAGCCAGTGAACGACCTTTAATGGGTTACAAATATCAGTGAGGAACACGACTGTTTACTCAGCCCTGAGGGAGTCAGGGGATGAATTTGTAACAACAGGAAACGTACTGCACAAATTTTCACCGTTGCAGATGATTTTTGCGCCTTGTCGCTGCTGCGTGTGGTTGGTAAAGTAAGCGGATTTTGTTTTCCGCCCCAGCTTTCAGGATTATCCCTTAGTATGTTGAAAAAATTTCGTGGCATGTTTTCCAATGACCTGTCCATTGACCTGGGTACCGCGAATACCCTTATTTATGTAAAAGGACAAGGCATCGTATTGAATGAGCCTTCTGTTGTGGCCATTCGTCAGGATCGTGCAGGCTCGCCGAAAAGCGTGGCCGCAGTGGGTCATGACGCGAAGCAGATGCTGGGTCGTACCCCTGGCAACATCGCCGCTATTCGCCCAATGAAAGACGGCGTTATCGCTGATTTCTTCGTGACTGAAAAAATGCTTCAGCACTTCATCAAGCAGGTTCACAGCAACAGCTTCATGCGCCCAAGCCCGCGTGTTCTGGTGTGTGTGCCGGTTGGCGCAACCCAGGTAGAACGTCGCGCAATCCGTGAATCTGCCCAGGGTGCAGGCGCACGTGAAGTGTTCCTGATTGAAGAGCCAATGGCTGCGGCAATCGGTGCAGGTCTGCCAGTTTCTGAAGCCACCGGTTCTATGGTGGTGGATATCGGTGGTGGTACCACTGAAGTGGCCGTTATCTCACTGAACGGCGTGGTGTACTCCTCCTCCGTACGTATCGGTGGTGACCGCTTCGATGAAGCCATCATCAATTACGTGCGCCGTAACTACGGCTCTCTGATCGGTGAAGCCACCGCAGAGCGTATCAAACACGAAATCGGTTCTGCATATCCGGGCGATGAAGTGCGTGAGATCGAAGTGCGTGGCCGTAACCTGGCGGAAGGTGTTCCACGCGGCTTTACCCTGAACTCCAACGAAATTCTGGAAGCACTGCAGGAACCACTGACGGGCATCGTGAGCGCGGTAATGGTTGCGCTGGAACAGTGCCCACCAGAACTGGCGTCCGACATCTCCGAGCGCGGTATGGTTCTGACCGGTGGTGGTGCGCTGCTGCGTAACCTCGACCGCCTGTTGATGGAAGAGACAGGTATTCCTGTCGTAGTTGCAGAAGATCCACTGACTTGCGTCGCCCGCGGTGGTGGCAAGGCGCTGGAAATGATCGACATGCACGGCGGCGACTTGTTCAGCGAAGAGTAGTCATGGTGAAAGGGTAGCGAATCGCTACCCTTTCTCTCTGACACGAGAATACGCATAGCCTATGAAGCCAATTTTTAGCCGTGGCCCATCGCTACAGTTTCGCCTCATTCTGGCGGTTCTGGTTGCGCTTGGCGTCATTATTGCCGATAGCCGCCTCGGTACGTTCAGCCAGATCCGAACGTACATGGATACCGCCGTCAGTCCTTTCTACTTTATATCAAATGGTCCCCGTGAACTGCTCGACTCCGTTTCTCAAACGCTGTCTTCACGAGACCAGCTCGAACTTGAAAACCGGGCATTACGCCAGGAACTGCTGCTGAAAAACAGCGAACTGCTGATGCTGGGGCAATACAAGCAGGAAAACGCGCGTCTGCGTGAACTGCTCGGCTCGCCGCTGCGTCAGGACGAGCAGAAGATGGTTACCCAGGTGATCTCCACCGTGAACGACCCTTACAGCGATCAGGTTGTGATCGACAAAGGGAGCGTGAACGGGGTGTATGAAGGTCAGCCCGTCATCAGTGATAAGGGCGTAGTAGGCCAGGTCGTTGCCGTCGCCAAACTGACCAGCCGCGTGCTGCTGATTTGCGACGCCACCCACGCACTGCCGATCCAGGTCCTGCGTAACGATATCCGCGTGATTGCGGCCGGTAACGGCTGCACGGACGATCTGCAGCTGGAACATCTGCCTGCTAACACGGACATCCGTGTCGGCGACGTGCTGGTGACGTCCGGTCTCGGTGGACGCTTCCCTGAAGGTTACCCGGTTGCGGTGGTTTCTTCGGTTAAGCTGGATACGCAGCGTGCATACACCGTGATTCAGGCCCGTCCAACCGCCGGTTTACAGCGTCTGCGCTATCTGCTGCTGCTCTGGGGTGCCGATCGTAACGGTGCTAACCCGATGACGCCTGAAGAGGTGCATCGCGTGGCGAACGAACGCCTGATGCAGATGATGCCGCAGGTTCTTCCGCCAGCGGACTCTATGGGGCCGCCTGCGCCCGTGCCTGCGCCGGCAACCGGGTTAACGCAGCCGCAGGCTGATGCGCCGCCACCGCCTAAACTCTCTTCGGGAGGGCAGTAGTGGCAAGCTATCGTAGCCAGGGACGCTGGGTCATCTGGCTCTCGTTCCTCATTGCACTGTTGCTGCAGATTATGCCCTGGCCGGATAACATTCTCGTTTTCCGGCCAAACTGGGTCTTGCTCATTTTACTTTACTGGATCCTTGCCCTGCCGCATCGCGTAAATGTCGGCACGGGTTTTGTGATGGGTGCCATACTGGATCTCATTAGTGGCTCTACGCTGGGCGTGCGCGCCCTGTCCATGAGCATTATTGCGTACCTCGTCGCACTGAAATTCCAGCTCTTCCGTAACCTCGCGCTCTGGCAACAGGCCCTGGTCGTGATGCTGTTGTCGCTTGCTGCGGATATCGTTGTTTTCTGGGCAGAGTTTTTAGTGATCAACGTCTCTTTCCGACCGGAAGTGTTCTGGAGTAGTGTAGTAAACGGTGTGCTCTGGCCGTGGCTATTCCTGCTGATGCGTAAGGTTCGCCAGCAGTTTGCTGTGCAATAAAAGGTTTCTATGACGTCTCTGTATCTTGCTTCCGGCTCCCCGCGCCGTCAGGAACTCCTGACGCAGTTAGGGGTCTCTTTTGAACGCATCGTGACCGGCATTGAAGAAAAACGTGCTGAGGGCGAAAGTGCTCAGCAGTACGTGTCTCGCCTGGCACGCGAGAAAGCGCAGGCGGGCGTGGCCTGTGTGCCGCGCGATCTGCCCGTGCTGGGAGCAGATACCATCGTTATCCTTAACGGTGAAGTCCTCGAGAAACCGCATGACGCTGGCCATGCGGCGCGCATGCTGCGCAAGATGTCCGGGCAAACGCACCAGGTGATGACGGCCGTCGCGCTGGCGGACAGCCAGCACGTGCTGGATTGCCTGGTGGTTACGGATGTCACGTTCAGAGTGATTACCGACGACGAGATCGCCGCTTATATTGCCAGCGGTGAACCGATGGATAAAGCAGGTGCATACGGTATTCAAGGGTTGGGTGGCTGTTTTGTCAGGAAGATTAATGGCAGCTATCACGCCGTAGTCGGCTTACCGCTGGTGGAAACGTATGAGTTGCTGAGCAATTTTAACTCACTGCGTGAGGGAAGGGATAATTATGACGGCTGAATTGTTGGTAAACGTAACGCCATCGGAAACCCGTGTGGCCTATATTGACGGTGGCATTCTTCAGGAAATTCATATTGAGCGTGAAGCGCGGCGCGGAATAGTAGGCAATATCTACAAAGGTCGTGTCAGTCGTGTACTGCCGGGTATGCAGGCGGCTTTTGTAGATATTGGACTGGATAAGGCGGCATTTTTACATGCCTCCGACATCATGCCGCACACCGAGTGCGTCGCGGGCGAAGAGCAAAAGCAGTTTGCCGTGCGCGACATTTCCGAGCTGGTGCGTCAGGGCCAGGACTTAATGGTGCAGGTGGTGAAAGATCCCCTTGGCACCAAAGGTGCCCGTCTGACCACCGACATTACCTTACCTTCCCGCTATCTGGTCTTTATGCCCGGCGCATCGCACGTGGGCGTTTCGCAGCGTATTGAGAGCGAAAGCGAGCGCGAGCGGCTGAAGAAAGTGGTCAGCGCCTACTGCGATGAACAGGGCGGGTTTATTATCCGTACCGCTGCAGAAGGGATCAGCGAAGAAGACCTGGCGTCGGATGCGGCTTACCTGAAACGCGTCTGGACCAAAGTGATGGAGCGTAAAAAACGCAACCAGACTCGCTACCAGCTGTACGGTGAGCTGGCGCTTGCGCAGCGCGTGCTGCGTGACTTTGCCGATGCCCAACTCGACCGCATTCGCGTGGACTCTCGCCTGACGTATGAAGCGCTGCTGGAGTTTACCGCTGAATACATCCCGGAAATGCCGGGCCTGCTGGAGCATTACACCGGGCGTCAGCCGATCTTCGATCTCTATGATGTCGAAAACGAGATCCAGCGAGCCCTGGAGCGTAAGGTTGAACTGAAGTCCGGCGGCTATCTGATCATCGATCAGACCGAAGCGATGACCACCGTCGATATCAACACCGGCGCGTTTGTCGGTCATCGCAATCTGGACGACACCATCTTCAACACCAACATCGAAGCCACGCAGGCGATTGCGCGTCAGCTTCGTCTGCGCAACCTCGGCGGCATTATCATCATCGACTTTATCGATATGAGTAATGAAGACCATCGTCGTCGTGTGCTGCACTCGCTGGAGCAGGCGCTGAGTAAAGATCGCGTGAAGACCAGCATCAATGGCTTCTCGCAGCTCGGCCTGGTGGAAATGACCCGGAAACGGACCCGCGAAAGCGTGGAACATGTCCTGTGTAATGAGTGTCCAACCTGCCATGGACGCGGAACGGTAAAGACGGTGGAGACGGTCTGCTACGAGATCATGCGTGAAATTGTCCGTGTCCATCATGCCTACGACTCCGATCGTTTTCTGGTCTATGCTTCCCCTGCGGTGGCTGAAGCCCTGAAAGGCGAAGAGTCGCACGCGCTGGCGGAAGTGGAAATCTTTGTCGGCAAACAGGTAAAAGTACAAATTGAACCGCTCTATAACCAGGAGCAGTTTGACGTCGTAATGATGTAAAACGCAGTACGCTGCGTGACGAAAGCTGACAAGGAGAGATGCGTGAGGCGATTGCCGGGGATTTTAGTGCTTACAGGGGCAACGCTGGTCGTGATTGTCGCGTTGCTCGTGAGCGGGCTACGCCTCGTTTTACCGCATCTGGACAGCTGGCGTCCGCAGCTGCTGGCGAAAATCGAATCCACCACCGGCGTGCCGGTCGACGTAAGCCAGGTTAGCGCCAGCTGGCAGAATTTTGGCCCGACGCTGGATGTCCGTGACATCAACGCCAGCCTGAAAGATGGCGGTCATCTCAAAATCAAACGCGTAACCCTGGCGCTGGACGTCTGGCAAAGCCTGCTGCATCTGCGCTGGCAGTTTCGCGATCTCACCTTTTATCAACTCCAGTTTCTGACCAATACGCCGCTGACGGGCGGTGATAACAATCAGGGCCTGGAAGCCAACCGCTTCAGCGATCTCTTCCTCCGCCAGTTCGATCATTTCGATCTGCGCGACAGCGAAGTGAGCTTTATTACCCTTTCTGGCCAGCGCGCCGAACTGGCGATCCCGCAGCTGACCTGGCTTAACGGCAAGGATCGACACCGCGCCGAAGGGCAGGTCAATCTTTCCAGCCTGAACGGCCAGCACGGCGTCATGCAGGTGCGTATGGACTTGCGTGACGATGACGGCCTGTTAAACAACGGCAAAGTCTGGCTGCAGGCCGACGATGTGGATGTAAAGCCCTGGCTCGGCGACTGGCTGCAGCAAAACATGCAGCTGGAAACCGCCCGTTTCAGCCTTGAGGGCTGGATGACCCTGACGAAAGGGAAATTTGCCAGCGGCGATATCTGGCTGAAGCAAGGGGGCGCGAGCTGGAAGGGTGAAAGACAGCAGCATCAGCTTTCCGTCGATAACCTCACCGCGCACGTGACGCAGGAAAAAGAGGGCTGGCAGTTCGCCATCCCGGATACGCGCATCACGATGGACGGCAAGCCGTGGCCGCGCGGTGCGCTGACGCTGGCCTGGATGCCGGAGCAGGACGTGGGCGGCGCGGCGAGTAAACGCAGCGATGAGCTGCGCATCCGCGCCAGTAACCTGGATTTGGCGGCCATTGAAGGCCTGCGCTCCATGGCGGCAAAGCTCTCTCCGGACCTGGGCGAGATCTGGCTGGCAACGCAGCCGAGCGGAAAAATTGATTCTCTGGCGCTGGATATCCCGCTTCAGGCGACGGAAAAAACCCGTTTCCAGGCAACATGGAAAGATCTTGCCTGGAAGCAGTGGAAGATGCTGCCGGGCGCGGAGCATTTCAGCGGCAAGCTGGAAGGCAGCGTGGAGAACGGCAGGCTGACGGCCGATATGCACAACGCAAAAATGCCTTACGAGACGGTCTTCCGCGCGCCACTGGAAATTGAACAGGGCAGCGCGGTGCTTAACTGGCTCCGTAACGATAAGGGCTTCCAGCTTGATGGTCGCCATATCGACGTCAAAGCCAAAGCGGTACACGCGCGGGGTGACTTCCGCTATTTACAGCCGCAGGGTGACGAACCGTGGCTGGGCATTCTGGCCGGGATCAGTACCGATGACGGTTCTCAGGCCTGGCGCTATTTCCCGGAAAATCTGATGGGTAAAGCGCTGGTCGACTATCTGAGCGGCGCAATTCAGGGCGGTCAGGCGGAAAACGCCACGCTGGTCTACGGCGGTAACCCGCATCTTTTCCCGTACAAACATAATGAGGGGCAGTTCCAGGTGCTGGTGCCGCTGCACGACGCCACCTTCGCGTTCCAGCCGGGCTGGCCCGCGCTGAAAAACCTGGATATCGAGCTTAACTTCCTCAACGACGGATTATGGATGAAGGCGGACAGCGTTGCGCTGGGAGGCGTAACGGCCAGCAACCTGACGGCCAACATCCCGGACTACTCAAAAGAGAAGCTGCTGATTGATGCCGACATCAACGGCCCGGGGAAAGCGGTGGGGCCGTACTTTGAGGAGACGCCACTCAAAGAGTCGCTGGCGGCGACCCTTCAGCAGCTCCAGCTCGATGGCGATGTGAATGCTCGCTTACATCTGGATATCCCGCTGGACGGTGAAATGACCACCGCCAAAGGTGACGTCCGTCTGAAGAACAACAGCCTGTACATTAAACCGCTTGATAGCACCCTGAAAGACCTCAGCGGACAGTTCAGCTTTGTGAACGGTAATTTGAAAAGCGAGCCGCTGACCGCCAGCTGGTTTAATCAGCCGGTGAATATCGACTTCTCAACAGCCGAGGGGCAAAAGGCTTATCAGGTGGTCGTTAATCTGGACGGCAACTGGCAGCCGTCGCGTATGGACGTCCTGCCGAAGCCGATTGAGGCGTCAGTAGCGGGCGCGGTCGCCTGGCAGGGCAAAGTGGCAATCGACCTGCCTTATCACGCGGGTGCACACTATAAGGTCGACATTACGGGTGACCTGAAGAATCTTCAAAGCCAGCTGCCTGCGCCGCTGGATAAACAGGCGGGACAGCCGCTGCCGGTGAAGCTTAACGTGGATGGCAATCTGGACAGCTTCGCGCTGACCGGAAGCGCGGGCGGAACAAACCACTTTAACAGCCGCTGGCTGCTTAACCGCAAGCTTACCCTCGACAGAGCCATCTGGACGACGGACAGCAAAACCACGCCGCCGTTGCCTGAGCATGCGGGCGTTGAGCTGAATCTCCCGCCGATGGACGGTGCGGAGTGGCTGGCGCTGTTCCAGAAAGGCGTTGGGCAAAACGTTGATGAGGCCGCCCAGTTCCCGCAGACCATTACCGTACGCACGCCGTCGCTGATGCTGGGCGGACAGCAGTGGAACAATCTGAGCATTGTCTCCCAGCCAACCGCTAACGGCTCAAAAGTGGAGGCGCAGGGCCGGGAAATCAACGGCACGCTGACCATGCGCAATAACGCGCCGTGGCAGGCAGCGATCCGCTATCTCTACTACAATCCGGCTGCCGCGAGTAAAGATAAACCGGCGAATACATCGCCGCTGAGTAATACTACCCGCGTCGATTTTAGCGGCTGGCCCGATCTGCAGCTGCGCTGCGCGGAGTGCTGGCTGTGGGGGCAAAAATATGGCCGTATCGACGGTGATTTTGCCATCCAGGGGAATACGCTCAAGCTCTCCGGCGGATTGATCGACACCGGCTTTGGCCGCATGACGGCGGGTGGAGAGTGGGTGAATAACCCGGGCGAGCAGCGCACGTCCCTGAAGGGCGACATTAAAGGCACCAAGCTGGATGCGGCAGCCAACTTCTTTGGCATCAGCACGCCGCTGCGCGGCTCCTCGTTTAACGTTAATTACGATCTTCACTGGCGTGCCGCGCCGTGGACACCGGACGAAGCGTCACTGAACGGTATTCTGAAAACACACTTTGGCAAAGGTGAAATCGCCGATGTGAGCACGGGGCGTGCCGGGCAGATCCTGCGCCTGCTGAGTTTTGATGCGCTGCTTCGCAAGCTGCGCTTCGATTTCAGCGACACCTTCAGCGAAGGTTTCTATTACGATTCCATCCGCAGTACGGCGTGGATCAAGGACGGCGTTCTGCACACGGACGACACGCTGGTGGATGGGCTGGAAGCGGACATCGCCATGAAAGGCTCGGTCAACCTCGTGCGTCGCGAGCTGGATATGGAAGCCGTGGTGGCGCCGGAAATTTCCGCCAGCGTGGGCGTGGCGGCGGCCTTTGTGGTTAACCCGATTGTCGGTGCGGCGGTGTTTGCCGCCAGTAAAGTGCTGGGGCCGCTGTGGAGCAAGGTCTCCATTCTGCGCTACCGCATTACCGGTCCGGTGGATAAACCGCAGATTAACGAGGTGCTGCGCCAGCCGCGCAAAGATGCACAGCAATGATTTGACGTGGGCTGGTAATTGCCTCACTCTCAATAAATACGATCTTTATACCGCCACGGGCGGCAACGAACGAGTAGCAATACGATGAGTCTGAACCTGGTAAGTGAACATTTGCTCGCAGCGAACGGCCTGAGCCATCAGGACCTGTTCTCCATTCTTGGTCAACTGACCGAACGCCGTCTCGACTACGGCGATCTCTATTTCCAGTCGAGCTATCACGAATCCTGGGTTTTAGAAGACAGCATCATCAAAGATGGCTCATATAACATTGACCAGGGCGTCGGCGTGCGCGCCATCAGCGGCGAAAAAACCGGTTTTGCCTATGCCGACCAGATTAGCCTGGCCGCGCTTGAGCAGAGCGCTCAGGCCGCGCGTACCATTGTGCGCGATGCCGGCGACGGTCGCGTAAAAACCCTGGGTGAAGTGCAGCACTCCGCGCTTTATACCAGCATCGACCCGCTGCAGAGCATGAGCCGCGAAGAGAAGCTGGACATCCTGCGCCGCGTGGACAAAGTGGCGCGCGCCGCCGACAAACGTGTTCAGGAAGTCTCCGCCAGCCTGAGCGGTGTGTATGAACTGATTCTGGTGGCGGCAACGGACGGTACGCTGGCGGCCGATGTGCGTCCGCTGGTGCGTCTCTCCATCAGCGTGCAGGTCGATGACAACGGCAAACGCGAGCGCGGCTCAAGCGGCGGCGGCGGTCGTTTCGGCTATGACTGGTTCCTGGGTGATGTTGACGGCGGAGCGCGCGCTGACGCGTGGGCTAAAGAAGCCGTGCGCATGGCGCTGGTGAATCTTAATGCTGTTGCGGCGCCGGCCGGGACATTCCCGGTGGTGCTGGGCGCAGGCTGGCCGGGCGTGCTGCTGCACGAAGCGGTGGGCCACGGTCTGGAAGGCGATTTTAACCGTCGTGGGACGTCCGTGTTCAGCGGCCAGATCGGACAGCTCGTCTCCTCTGAGCTTTGCACCGTAGTGGATGATGGCACCATGCTTGACCGCCGCGGCTCGATTTCTATCGACGATGAAGGTACGCCAGGCCAGTACAACGTGCTGATCGAAAACGGCGTTCTGAAAGGCTACATGCAGGACAAACTCAACGCGCGCCTGATGGGCGTAGCGCCAACGGGTAACGGCCGCCGTGAATCTTACGCGCACCTGCCGATGCCGCGCATGACCAACACTTATATGCTGCCGGGCAAATCCACGCCGCAGGAGATTATCGAATCCGTGGATTACGGTATCTTTGCGCCAAACTTTGGCGGCGGCCAGGTGGATATCACCTCCGGTAAGTTTGTCTTCTCGACTTCAGAAGCGTACCTGATTGAGAAGGGCAAAGTGACCAAAGCGGTGAAGGGCGCAACCCTGATTGGCTCCGGCATTGAAGCCATGCAGCAGATTTCCATGGTCGGTAACGATCTGAAGCTGGATAACGGCGTGGGTGTTTGCGGTAAAGAAGGCCAGAGCCTGCCGGTTGGCGTGGGTCAGCCAACGCTGAAAGTGGATAATCTGACGGTGGGCGGCACGGCCTGACCTGAGCAAACATAAAAAATGGCGCTACAGATGTAGCGCCATTTTTTTAACGTAAGTTACCCAGCGGGATCTCCGGATCCGGCTCGTGAGTAATGCGGTTACGCAAGTCACGTCGAATGATTTCGATCGACCAGAACCAGACCAGATGACCCACGATCTCTGACACGTGTTCATACCAGGGCAGATCAAACAGCGGTGGCGTCAGCCCCATCAGCGGGAAGGAGAGCATGTGAACAAAAAGCTGTGCCAATGCACCCGCCAGCAAACCCTGCCAGAGTTTAATTTTCGGGAAGACTTCAGCAACGACACAATACCCAACCGCGAAGACGATTGAGAAAATAATATGCGTTACGCCGACCCAGTTAAATATATGTCCGGCAAAGGTATAAACTGCTGCGTTAGGATCAACTACGCCCAGCCAGTCGCGTAAAAAAACATAGGGTGGATTTAAAAAATTGCGGGAGCAATCTATTTGTCCTGCGGCTCTTATTAATTGCTCAGGGCCGCATGCGCCGGTAAATAAATCGGTGGGACTGCGTGGCGGGAGTGGTACCTCGGCTCCCCATTTGACAAACGCGGAGACAATTCCTGCAATTAAGCCAATGAACGCGGCGAGTCCGTAGCGCCTGCGTGACGGCGGTGTTTGTTCAAATAGATTCATTTCGTTTCCTTGTTTAACGTCATCCTGCGAAATACATTTTATTATTCAAATCAGCAACAAAATAATAACAGTCTGAATGCCAGACTGTTTATAAGGTAAAGGGCAGGCGGCGGCAGTGTCAATTCGCTATTCCTGATAGAAGCTAAAGAATATTCCTGGATGAAGGCCGGCTTCATCCTGAAATATTAATGGCGCGGATATTTCAGGAATTAATTACTTATTCCTTTCTTCTTCCGCGCATTCCCTGAAACAGCTCTGCTACGTCGACAAAATAGTCGGTCAGATAGTTAATACACACCTGTACTTTGAGGGGCAGCTTGTCCTTCTCGGTATACAGGGCGTAGACCGGGCGCGGATCGGACTGATAGCGCGGGAAGAGGATCTCCAGCACGCCGCTGTTGATCTCATTGATCACCCACATCAGCGGCACGTAGGCGATCCCGGCGCCGGCCACCAGCCAGCGCGAAATGGTCATCGGATCGTTGGTGACGAACCGGCCTTCCGGCAGCAGCCTGGTGGAGATCCCTTCCGGAGCAATCAGCTCAAATTCATTATCGGGGCGGACGCTGTACTCCAGCCAGGAGTGGTTAGCGAGATCGGCAGGTTTCTCGGGCACTCCGTACTGCGCCAGATAGCTCTTCGAGGCACAGACCACCATCGGCATGCTCCCGAGGCGACGCGAGAACAGGCTGGAGTCCTGCAACGCGCCAACGCGGATCACCACGTCTAAACCATCGGCGATCAGGTCTGGGGCAGGGATGCCCGTCACCAGATTGACGGTAAGCCCAGGGTACTCTTTCAGCATGTCCGCCGTCATGGCAGCGAGAACATTTTGTGCCATAGTTGAAGAACACCCTATACGCAGCGTGCCGATGGGCGTGTTGTTAAAGGCATAGAGTTGTTCGTGAACATCCTGCACTTCATGCAGCATGCGGCGACAGCCCTGATAGTAAATTTTACCGGCTTCCGTCAACCCGATGCTGCGGGTGCTGCGGTTGAGCAGCTTAACCTGAAGCTCATCTTCCAGTTTGGACACCGTCTGGCTGATGGATGAGACGCTCATCTGAAGCTGGCGCGCAGCGGCGGTAAATGAGCCGAGTTCAACCACTTTGGCGAAGACGGACATGCGTTTTAAACGTTCCATTGTTCACTCTGGCTTAAAAGTGATTTAGATCACATATGATAGATAACAGCATAACAGTTACGTTAATATATTATTAATTACATAACGGCTGCGCCATTCTCGCCCTGCGTTTCTAGCTCTCCTGCGATGGCGTGCGCTAAAAAATTCTGAAGCCTGCACTCTCTCTTATCAAGGTCAACATGAGTCTGTTTCCCGTTATCGTGGTGTTCGGTCTGTCGTTCCCACCGATATTTTTCGAGCTTCTTTTATCACTGGCGATCTTCTGGCTGGTGCGCAAGGTGCTGGTCCCGACTGGGATCTACGATTTCGTCTGGCACCCTGCATTGTTCAATACCGCGCTGTATTGCTGCCTGTTTTACCTGATATCGCGCATGTTTGTCTGAGGTTGATGTGAAAACGCTAACAAGAAAAATCTCCCGCACCGCCATTACCATGGCGCTGGTTATCCTCGCGTTCATCGCTATTTTTCGCGCCTGGGTTTATTACACCGAATCACCGTGGACGCGTGACGCGCGCTTTAGCGCCGATGTGGTGGCAATTGCCCCCGACGTGGCCGGCCTTATCACGGCGGTTAACGTTCACGATAACCAGCTGGTGAAGAAAGATCAGGTCCTGTTCACCATCGACCAGCCTCGTTACCAGAAGGCGCTGGAGGAAGCAGAAGCAGACGTGGCCTATTACCAGGCGCTGGCCGCAGAGAAACGCCGTGAGGCAGGCCGTCGTAACCAGCTTGGCGTTCAGGCCATGTCCCGCGAAGAGATTGACCAGTCCAACAACGTGCTGCAAACCGTGCTGCACCAGTTAGCGAAAGCGCAGGCAACGCGCGATCTGGCGAAGCTCGACCTGGAGCGTACCGTGATCCGCGCGCCGGCCGATGGCTGGGTGACCAACCTGAACGTCTATGCCGGAGAGTTTATCACCCGTGGCTCAACCGCCGTGGCGCTGGTTAAACAGAACTCCTTCTACGTGCTCGCCTATATGGAAGAGACCAAGCTGGAGGGCGTTCGTCCGGGTTATCGCGCAGAGGTCACGCCGCTTGGCAGCAACCGCGTCTTTAAAGGTACCGTCGATAGCGTCGCCGCAGGGGTAACCAACTCCAGCAGCTCTAACGATGCCAAAGGGATGGCGACGGTGGATTCTAACCTGGAGTGGGTGCGTCTGGCGCAACGCGTGCCGGTACGTATTCATCTGGATGAGCAGCAGGGCAACCTGTGGCCAGCGGGTACCACGGCGACGGTGGTGATCACCGGAGAAAAAGATCGGGATGCCAGCCAGGACTCCCTCTTCCGTAAAATTGCCCATCGCCTGCGTGAGTTTGGTTAATCGCCATGGGTATCTTTTCCATCGCCAGCCAGCACATTCGCTTCGCCGTGAAGCTGGCGTGCGCCATCGTGCTGGCGCTGTTCGTTGGCTTCCACTTCCAGCTTGAAACCCCTCGCTGGGCGGTGCTGACCGCCGCGATTGTCGCGGCGGGCCCTGCCTTCGCCGCGGGTGGAGAACCCTACTCTGGTGCGATCCGCTATCGCGGGATGCTGCGTATCATAGGGACGTTTATCGGCTGTTTCGCGGCGCTGACCATTATTATTCTGATGATCCGCACGCCGCTGCTGATGCTAATGGTGTGCTGCATCTGGGCAGGCTTCTGCACCTGGGTCTCGTCTCTGGTAAAAGTGGAGAACTCCTACGCCTGGGGGCTGGCGGGCTATACCGCGCTGATCATTGTCATCACCATCCAAAGCGAACCGCTGCTCGCGCCGCAGTTTGCCGTGGAGCGCTGCAGCGAGATTGTGATTGGTATTGTCTGCGCGATCGTGGCTGACCTGCTTTTCTCCCCGCGCTCGATCAAGCAAGAGGTGGATCGCGAGCTGGACGCGCTGATCGTTGCCCAGTACCAGCTGATGCAGCTGTGCATTAAACACGGCGACAGCGAAGAGGTGGATAAAGCCTGGAGCGGGCTGGTTCGTCGTACGCAGGCGCTGGAAGGGATGCGCAGCAACCTCAATATGGAGTCGTCTCGCTGGGCGCGGGCGAATCGTCGCCTTAAAGCCCTGAATACCGTCTCCTTAACGCTGATTACCCAGGCGTGCGAAACCTATCTTATCCAGAACACCCGCCCGGAAGCGGTCACCGATACGTTCCGCGAACTGTTTGCCGAGCCGGTAGAGACCGTGCAGGACGTGCATAAGCAACTTAAGCGCATGCGCCGGGTGATTGCCTGGACCGGGGAGCGCGAGACGCCGGTGACGATCTACACCTGGGTTGGAGCCGCAACGCGCTATCTGCTGCTTAAGCGCGGCGTGATCGGTAACACCAAAATCAGCGCGGCGGAAGAAGAGGTGCTCCAGGGCGAAGTGGTGATCAAGGCGGAGTCTGCCGAGCGCCATCACGCGATGGTCAACTTCTGGCGTACCACGCTTGCCTGTATGCTCGGCACGCTGTTCTGGCTGTGGACGGGCTGGACGTCCGGCAGCGGCGCGATGGTGATGATTGCCGTCGTGACCGCACTGGCGATGCGTCTGCCTAACCCGCGCATGGTCGCCATTGATTTCCTCTACGGTACCATCGCCGCGCTGCCGATAGGCGCGCTCTATTTCCTGGTCATCATCCCGTCGACGCAGCAGAGCATGCTGCTGCTCTGTATTAGCCTGGCGGTGATGGCGTTCTTTATCGGCATTGAAGTGCAAAAGCGCCGCCTGGGATCGCTGGGGGCGCTGGCGAGTACGATTAACATCATCGTGCTGGATAACCCGATGACCTTCCACTTCAGCCAGTTCCTCGACAGCGCGCTGGGTCAGCTGGTGGGCTGCTTCCTGGCGATGATGGTGATTCTGCTGGTCCGGGATAACTCGCAGGCGCGGACGGGGCGCGTATTGCTGAACCAGTTTGTATCGGCTGCCGTGTCGTCGATGACTACCAATACCGCGCGTCGTAAAGAGAACCACCTGCCCGCGCTCTACCAGCAGCTGTTTTTACTGCTGAACAAGTTCCCGGGCGACATAGCGAAGTTCCGCCTGGCGTTAACCATGATCATCGCGCACCAGCGTCTGCGCAACGCGCCGGTGCCGATCAACGACGATCTCTCGGCCTTCCACCGTCAGCTGCGTCGTACCGCCGACCATGTGCTTTCCGCCAGCAGTGACGACAAACGCCGTCGTTACTTTACCCAACTGCTTGAAGAACTGGATATTTATCAGGAAAAGCTCAAGCACTGGCAAGCGCCGCCACAGGTGACCGAGCCGGTAGGGCGGCTGGTGTTTATGCTGCATCGCTACCAGAATGCCCTCACGGATAACTGACTGAAGTAAAAAAACCGACGCCAAAAGCGCCGGTTTTTTTGTGGCTATACTTATTCCAGCACGTACTTACATTCAGGAAGGGAGGACACATGACGACTCAGGCGCTTCAGGACAACACCCTTTTTCAGACCGGCTATCTGGTCGACGGCATCTGGAAAACGCTGGACACAACGTTTGATGTGCTGAACCCCGCGACCGGTGAGGTCATCGCTAAAGTTGCGAAAGCGGGTAAAGCGCAAACCGAAGAAGCGATCGCAGCGGCCACCAAAGCCTTCCCGGCATGGCGTGCCAAAACCGCGAAAGAGCGTTCGGCGATTCTGTACCGCTGGTACGAACTGATTATTGAAAATAAAAGCTGGCTCGGGCGGCTAATGACCACCGAGCAGGGCAAGCCCCTGAAAGAGGCGGAAGGAGAAGTGGAGTATGCCGCCAGCTTTATCCAGTGGTTTGCTGAAGAGGCCAAGCGCGCGAACGGTGAGATTATTCCGCCAATCAAGCCCGGCTCGCGCATTCTGGCGACCCGTGAGCCCATCGGCGTGGTCGCGGCCATCACGCCGTGGAACTTCCCGATGGCGATGCTCACCCGCAAGCTAGGCCCGGCGCTGGCAGCCGGGTGTACCGGTGTCATCAAACCGGCCAATAACACGCCGCTCAGCGCCTTTGCGCTGCTGACGCTGGCAAAACAGGCGGGCGTGCCCGACGGTGTGCTCAACGCGGTGGCCGGAAATACCCATGAAATCAGCGATGCGATCATGGCCAGCCACGACGTGCGTAAAATCTCCTTTACCGGTTCGACCTCCGTCGGCAAAACGCTGGTGCGCAACGCCGCAGAAACCATGAAAAAAGTCTCGATGGAGCTGGGGGGAAATGCTCCGTATATCGTCTTTGAGGATGCCGACATCGAGGCTGCGGTAAAAGGCGCGATAGCCAATAAATTCCGCAATGCCGGGCAGGTCTGTGTCAGCGTGAACCGCTTCTACATTCAGGAAACCGTCTACGACAAGTTTGTGAATAAGCTCGCAGATGCGGTTAATGCCCTTAAGGTGGGGAATGGCCTTGAGGACGGCGTCGTCGTCGGGCCGCTGATTGAATCCGCAGCGGTCGACAAGGTCCGTGAGCATGTTGAAGATGCTGTCACACGAGGGGCGACCGTGCTGGCGGGCGGCAAACCCCATCCGCTGGGCGGTAATTTCTGGATGCCAACCGTGCTGGGCGACTGTCACGAAGGCATGAAGCTGGCAGAAGAAGAGACGTTTGGTCCGGTTGCGGCGTGTTTCCGCTTCACCTCGGAAGATGAAGTTATCCAGCGTGCGAATAACACGCCTTACGGGCTGGCAGCTTACTTCTACACCCAGAACCTTTCCCGGGTTTTCCGCGTTTCACAGGCCATCGAGAGCGGGATGATTGGCATTAACGAGTGCGCCGTTTCCACCGAGCTGGGGCCTTTCGGCGGCGTAAAAGAGTCCGGTCTTGGACGTGAGGGATCCGTGCTGGGGCTGGAAGAGTATCTGGAAGTTAAAACCCTGCATATCGGGGGATTATAATAGACTGGGCGGCATCTGCCGCCCGCCTGGACTGGGTGGCTGGCAATGAAAACCTATACTTTTGATTTTGACGAAATCGACAGTCAGGAAGACTTTTATCGGGAATTTATCCGGGCGTTTGAACTTGAACGGGAAAGCGTGACCAATCTGGATACGCTGTGGGACGTGGTCACCGGCAGCATGCTGCCGCTACCGCTGGAGATTGAGTTTATCCATCTGCCCGATAAGCTGCGCAGACGTTTCGGCGCGCTGATATTACTCTTCGATGAAGCGGAGGAAGAGCTTGAAGGACAGCTTCGTTTTAACGCGCGGCATTAAATGAAAAAAGCCCCTGACCACGAGGCCAGGGGCAAGTCGTATGATGAGATACGACGAGGGTTTATTTATACAGTTCAGCCGTGGCGTGCCAGTGGTCACCCTGATTCAGTTCGGTGACGCGATAGCTGCTGGCGCCTGCTTTTTCAGCTTTGGCGGCAAGTTCCTGACGAATGTCCATCGGGGAGCCGGTGACTGACGTCACGGAGACGCTGCCCATTGGCTGCAGATTTTGTGCCTGATCGGCATTCACTTGCTGTACGGCTGCGCTTGCGCCGAAAGAGAGAGCGGATGCCAGACCCAGGGTTGCGATGATCAATTTGGTTTTCATAGTCTTTACTCCTGAACAGGTTTTTGCTCAACGGCGAGAAGGGGTGAACTGCTATTTTTATGCCTGGTGCCGTTGAGTGGAGAGTTATGTCTTCAGTGATTACTTAAACTTATTTGTACAGCTCGGCGGTGGCGTGCCAGTGGTCACCGGAACGCGCTTCGATAATGCGATAGGATGACGCACCTTTTTCTTCCGCTTTTTTGTTCAGCATCTCATGCATGTCCATTGGAGACGTGCCAACAGCGCCGACAGAAACCGTACCGATTGCCTCACGGGATTGCGCCTGGTCAGCATTAATAGCGTCAGCTGCGAAAGCACCGAAGGACAGGACAGACAGGACGCTCAGCGCCGCTACAGTAGTTTTGATTTTCATGATTCTTACCTCGTCGAATTTTTTAGTGGGGTCTTGTTTCGTGACCCTCATCACAAAATCAAGTATACACTAATAACGTAAAAAATTAATACCAGACTAATGGTTTCCCTTGTTATTACGTGTTAAACACGCTTTTTTTTATAACCTAATTGCATAATGCTGGGTGTTTTATGAGCAATTTGTGTTGGTATTTATAAGAAAATCATAGGGATAATGCTTTTTGATTTTTTGTGCGATTTGCGGGATTGCTATTCACTGGATGAATGTTAATGAGTGGTAAAAAGCACTAATCGTCAAAGCAAGGGCAGTGAAATAAAGGGGGAAATGATGCGAGAGCAGAATGATCCCCGCAGCGGCGCTACGGGGGAGGGCGCATTACAGTTCCTGTTCGAACAGAACCAGAATCGCTTCGTGGAGATCCTTCACGGAGAAACCGCTAGCCGGGGTGGTAAAGATGGTGTCATCACCGGCAATGGTGCCAAGGATACCCTCTGTTTTACCTAACGAGTCCAGCATGCGGGCAATCAGCTGCGCGGCACCCGGGCTTGTGTGGATGACCACAACGGCGTCGTTATAGTCGATATCCAGAACCAAATTCTTGAGCGGGCTGGAGGTGGTCGGCACGCCAAGTTCAGCCGGCAGGCAATAGACCATCTCCATCTTGGCGTTGCGGGTACGCACCGCGCCAAACTTGGTTAACATGCGGGAGACTTTCGACTGGTTGATGTTATCGAAGCCTTGTTCCTGCAGCGCCTGAACAATTTCTCCCTGAGAACTGAATTTCTCTTCTTTAAGTAGCGCCTTAAACGCTTTTACCAATTCTTCTTGCTTAGACGAGCTTCGCATAAGTCACCCGGAATATGACGAAAGAAACAACATTATTATGCATGTGGATGAATTTTTATGCAAATTATCTGCTCAACGGCAGGCTGAAATAATGTTATGAAAGGGAGTGATTTTATCAGATTTCGTTATCAGAAAACATGCCTGGGTCACGCCGCGCAAATAAGCTTAAAAGTAAATTAAATGTTATCAAAATGATGTTGTTTTGGTGGCGTGGCAGGGTGTATTGTAACCACCTCTTAATTCGTTGCCATCTGTCGTCAGATAGCTTTCTGGTGAGAGATAAAGTCGTGTGACCTCAAATTCTTTAGCTTCGAAAATTGTAATTAAAGACATGCTGATTTAAGGTCGCGGCAACGGATTTACAGATACTTAAGTTAACCATAATAAGGAGTTTAGGATGAAAGTCGCAGTCCTCGGCGCTGCTGGTGGTATCGGCCAGGCGCTTGCCCTACTACTGAAAACCCAACTGCCTTCAGGCTCAGAACTCTCCCTGTACGATATTGCTCCGGTAACCCCAGGCGTGGCGGTTGACCTGAGCCACATCCCGACCGCTGTAAAAATCAAAGGCTTCTCCGGTGAAGATGCGCGTCCTGCGCTGCAGGGTGCTGACGTGGTCCTGATTTCTGCAGGCGTGGCGCGTAAGCCAGGCATGGATCGTTCAGACCTGTTCAACGTCAACGCGGGCATCGTGAAAAACCTGGTGCAGCAGATCGCTGAAGTGTGCCCGAAAGCATGCATCGGTATTATCACTAACCCGGTGAACACCACCGTTGCTATCGCAGCCGAAGTGCTGAAGAAAGCGGGTGTGTACGACAAAAACAAACTGTTCGGCGTGACCACGCTGGATATTATCCGTTCCAACACCTTCGTTGCTGAGCTGAAAGGCAAACAGCCAACAGAAGTGGAAGTGCCGGTTATCGGCGGCCACTCTGGCGTGACTATTCTGCCTCTGCTGTCGCAGATCCCGGGCGTGAGCTTCACCGAGCAGGAAGTGGCTGATCTGACCAAACGAATCCAGAACGCGGGCACCGAAGTGGTGGAAGCGAAGGCGGGTGGCGGTTCTGCAACCCTGTCTATGGGCCAGGCGGCTGCACGTTTCGGTCTGTCACTGGTTCGCGCCCTGCAGGGCGAGAAAGGCGTTGTTGAATGTGCTTACGTTGAAGGCGACGGCGAACATGCCCGCTTCTTCTCTCAGCCGCTGCTGCTGGGCAAAAACGGTATTGAAGAGCGTAAGCCTATCGGTACGCTGAGCGCGTTTGAGCAAAACGCGATGGAAGGCATGCTGGACACGCTGAAGAAAGATATCACTCTGGGTGAAGAGTTCGTTAACAAGTAAAACGAAGTGTCTCCCGTAGGCCGGGTAAGCGTTAGCGCCACCCGGCAAAAAAACCGAAGCCAGTAAGCGCTTCGGTTTTTTTATGGGGCTAATTTGTTGCCGGGTATTCCTGAATCGTCACGTGCAGCGTCATTTTCTTATCGTTGCGCATGATTTCCACAGGGATGATCGAGCCAGGGCGAATTTCGGCCACCTGGTCCATCGTCTCCAGGGCAGAGACTGCCGGCGTGCCGTTGACCGACACGATGACATCATTAACCTGAATCCCCGCGTTAGCCGCCGGGCCACCCGGTGCCACCTCGTTGACGACGATGCCCTGAATCTGATCGATACCGCCGCCCTGAGTATGCATTGGCGCAATTTCGCGCCCGCCGATACCGATATAGCCGCGGATCACGCGTCCGTCGCGGATCAGCTTATCCATAATCTTGGTCGCCAGCTGGAACGGAATAGCAAAGCCGATCCCTTCCGGCGTCTCGCCGTCGTTGCTTTTATCGAACGAGAGGGTGTTGATGCCCATCAGTTCGCCCAGCGAGTTGACCAGCGCGCCGCCGGAGTTGCCGTGGTTGATTGACGCATCCGTCTGCAGGAAGTTCTGCCGTCCTGACGGGTTGAGGCCGATTCGACCGGTCGCGCTGATAATTCCTTGCGTGATGGTCTGGCCCAGGTTGTACGGGTTACCGATCGCCAGCACCACATCGCCGATGTGCGGCGTACGTTTACGGTTGATCGGAATGACCGGCAATCCGCCCGTGGCGTTAATCTTCAGCACGGCCAGATCGGTCAGGCTGTCTGAACCCACAAGCAACGCCTCAAACACGCGGCCATCCTGCAGGGCGACGATGATCTGGTCGGCATCGTTGATCACGTGTTTGTTCGTAATAATGTAGCCGCGCTCGTCCATAATCACCCCGGAGCCAAGGGTGCGGATCTCAAGCTGGTTATGTGCTGAGCTGTTGAGGCCGCGGTTATAAACGTTAACCACGGCAGGGGCGGCACGGCGAACGGCCTGGTTATAGGTCGCCGGCGTTTCATCCGTGCTGTCGAACTGGGGGGCAGACAGCTTATTAAACTGACGCAAAGACGGCATCGCCAGCAGCAGCAGGCCAGCGACAATCAAACCGATGACAATGGAACGTAAGAGCTTTAAAAGCATGATGCGCGTGTCGTGAAAAAAGGAACGATTTGCAGCATAACATGAGTTATCCGGACATCACACGCAGCGGTGATGTCCGGGATCGCAAATGCTTAGCGCAACAGAATGTAGATAGACTCATTGCCACGCATGACCTGCAGGGCAATGACCGCCGGTTTGCTCTCCAGCACCTTGCGCAGTTCGGCAATGGACTGCACGCGATTGCGGTTCACGCCAATGATGACATCTTCCTGATGCAATCCGGCCTGCGCGGCAGGGCTGCTCTTCTCGACGGTATCCAGGCGAATGCCTTTCGTACCGTCTTTCAACTGCCCATCGCTTAGCGTTGCTCCCTGCAGCGCCGGGGCGATAAGCTCCGCGCTGGCAGAGGACGAGGTGCTTTTATCCAGCGTCACTTCGACGTTCAGCGGCTTACCGTCACGGATCAGGCCCAGCTTCACTTTGGCCCCCGGTTCGGTAGTGGCAATACGCGAACGCAGTTCAGCAAAGCTGCTCAGCGGCTTGTCGTTAAGGCTGACGATCACGTCGCCCGATTTAATGCCTGCTTTTGCCGAGCCGGAGTTTGGCAGCACTTCACTGACAAACGCACCGCGCTGCACGTTGATATTGAACGCTTTCGCGATATCAGCGCTCATCTCCATGCCTTTAATACCCAGCAGTCCACGTTTGACTTCGCCGAACTGGATTAGCTGCTGCGCCAGCGTTTTAGCCATATTGCTCGGGATCGCAAAGCCAATCCCAATGCTGCCGCCGCCCGGAGCCAGAATTGCCGTGTTAATGCCAATCAGCTCGCCGTTAAGGTTGAGTAATGCCCCGCCGGAGTTGCCCCGGTTGATTGAGGCATCGGTCTGGATGAAGTTTTCCAGACCTTCCAGATTCAGGCCACTGCGTCCCAGCGCCGAGACTATGCCGGAGGTGGCGGTTTGACCTAAACCAAAGGGGTTGCCCACAGCGACGGCAAAATCACCGACGCGCAGCTTGTCGGAATCCGCAATGGCAATCTGGGTCAGGTTGCTCGGGTTCTGCACCTGCAATAGCGCGATGTCGCTCTGATCATCGCCGCCAATCAGTTTGGCATCAAATTCACGACCATCGTTCAGCTGGACGCTGATTTTATCGGCCTGGCTGATGACATGATTGTTGGTCAGGATATAGCCTTTAGCCGCATCAATGATGACGCCAGAGCCCAGGCCTTCAAAAGGCTGGGCCTGCTGGTTGGGGGACTCATCGCCAAAATATTTTTTCAGTTCTTCCGGTACGCGCTGGCTTTGAACCGCCGTGCCTTCTACCTGAACGCTCACGACCGCGGGCAACACTTTTTCCAGCATTGGCGCGAGGCTGGGAGTGGCTGCCTGTCCCGGCACCTGCGAAGGCAGCGCCGCACCGGCAGGGAAGGACGCCGAGAGAGATAACCCGACACTTAACGCTATAGCGCTCAACAGCTGGTTTTTTTTCTTCATTGATGCTGACTCTCGTATCCTGGAATGAAAGAAGAACGGCCCAAAATCATGATGATGTTATTGAATTTTATACCGCTGAACAATGAGGTGTTTGACTAAATAATAGCTGGGGACGGGAAGAAAGGACGGGCGCAAGAGATGCGCCCGTAAAATATATTTATGTTGTGCGATTAATCGCGTTTTGCGCCACCGCGCAGCAGGCCGGACGCGCCGTCAGAGTAGTCGCGTGGCATCTGAACCGGAGCCTGATCGTTACCCGCTTCTGAGTCGGCCAGACGGTTGCGGAACGGGTTAGTCTCCGCGGTCATTTCCGGCAGCAGGCTGCTGGAGCTTTTCGCCATATGCTGATACAGCTGACGGTAGTCGGTCGCCATGTTGTCCAGCAGCTCAGCGCTACGGGCAAAGTGGCTGACCAGCTCTTCGCGATACTCTTCCAGCTCTGCTTTATTCTTTTCCAGTTCGTACTGCAGTGACTGCTGCTGACGCAATTTGCGGTTGCCGAAACGCATGGCCACAGCACCGATCACGATGCCGACGACTAAACCGATTAGCGCATATTCCCAGGTCATGAACTTCTCCCGTTGTCTTGTTGTTCCGTAGGGTGTTGGCTCGGCTCCTGCCTGTGCCTGATAATGCCACTATAACCGCTATTTCCGCAGAAGTGGAATCCTGACGTATCATCGCGTAGTGTAGAACGGCCTTTTTTTCATCAGTCACGCCTGCTGATGAGCATTAATTGAAGGAATAACAATAAGATTATGCAAATCCTGTCCCCTGCATCGCGATATCAACTGGCCCTGAATGAGGGTACTCATCAGCCTGATGACGTTCAACGTGAGGCGGTAAACCGTCTGGAGATGATTTATCAGGCGCTCACGGCAAAACCTGCTGAAGTAGAACAGAGTGGTGGGCTCAAAGCGGCGTTTGGCCGACTGCTCGGCAAAAAAGCGCCGCAGGCTCAGGCTCCGGTGCGCGGTTTATATATGTGGGGCGGCGTCGGTCGCGGAAAAACCTGGCTGATGGATCTGTTTTATCTCAGCCTGCCGGGGGAGCGTAAACAGCGCCTCCACTTCCATCGCTTTATGCTGCGGGTGCATGAAGAGCTGACAGCGCTGCAGGGCAAAAGCGATCCGCTGGAGATTGTGGCTGACAGGTTCAAGGCGGAAACGGACGTGCTCTGCTTCGATGAGTTTTTTGTTTCTGACATTACCGACGCCATGCTGTTAGGCGGGCTGATGAAAGCGCTGTTTGCCCGCGGGATCACGCTCGTTGCCACGTCGAATATCCCGCCGGATGAACTCTATCGCAACGGCCTGCAGCGGGCGCGTTTCCTGCCGGCTATTGATGCTATCAAACAGCATTGCGACATCATGAATGTCGATGCCGGTGTCGATTATCGTCTGCGCACGTTAACGCAGGCGCACCTGTGGCTTTCGCCGTTAAACGCCGATACCGCTCGCGAGATGGATAAACTCTGGCTGGCGCTGGCGGGCGCAAAACGCGAAAACGCACCGACGCTGGAGATTAACCATCGCCCGTTACCCACCCTTGGCGTAGAAAACCAGACGCTGGCGGTCTCTTTTGCGACGCTCTGCGTGGATGCCCGCAGCCAGCATGACTATATTGCGCTTTCGCGCCTGTTCCACACCGTGATGATGCTGGATGTGCCGGTGATGACGCGGCTGATGGAGAGCGAAGCGCGGCGTTTCATTGCGCTGGTGGACGAGTTTTACGAGCGCCACGTCAAGCTTGCCGTCAGCGCCGAGGTGCCTTTATATGAGATCTACCAGGGCGAGCGGCTGAAGTTTGAGTTCCAGCGCTGCCTCTCGCGCCTGCAAGAGATGCAGAGCGAAGAGTATCTCAAGCGTGAGCATATGCCCTAATAAATGCGCCTCTCTCCCGCGGGGAGAGGAGCTGGGAGTGAGGGCACCAGACCGCACAAACGCGCCCCCCGAAAAACCCATTCCAAATCACATTTAAGGGTCGATCTTTGACCTCAACTTCTCTATAATCTTGCGACCCCACGTTACGAGAAGGTTTTTTTCCCGAAACTTTCTATGTGTCGGCATGTGCTATTCGAAGGGGTAGGTTTGCCGGACTTTGTCGTGTGAACCTCAACTGACTAAACGTTTGGGTGTTCACCAACGTGTAACTTATTATTTGGGTAAGCTTTTAATGAAAACTTTTACAGCTAAACCAGAAACCGTACAGCGCGACTGGTATGTTGTTGACGCGACCGGTAAAACTCTGGGCCGTCTGGCTACTGAACTGGCTCGTCGCCTGCGCGGTAAGCATAAAGCGGAATACACTCCGCACGTTGATACCGGTGATTACATCATCGTTCTGAACGCTGACAAAGTTGCTGTTACCGGCAACAAGCGTACTGACAAAGTGTACTACCACCACACCGGCCACATCGGTGGTATCAAAGAAGCGACCTTTGAAGAGATGATTGCCCGCCGTCCTGAGCGTGTGATTGAAATCGCGGTTAAAGGCATGCTGCCAAAAGGCCCGCTGGGTCGTGCTATGTTCCGTAAACTGAAAGTTTACGCAGGCAACGAGCACAACCACGCGGCACAGCAACCGCAAGTTCTTGACATCTAATCGGGATTATAGGCAATGGCTGAAAATCAATACTACGGCACTGGTCGCCGCAAAAGTTCCGCAGCTCGCGTTTTCATCAAACCGGGCAGTGGTAAAATCGTAATCAACCAGCGTTCTCTGGAACAGTACTTCGGTCGCGAAACTGCCCGCATGGTAGTTCGCCAGCCGCTGGAACTGGTTGATATGGTAGAAAAACTGGATCTGTACATCACCGTTAAAGGTGGTGGTATCTCCGGTCAGGCAGGTGCGATCCGTCACGGTATCACCCGCGCTCTGATGGAGTACGACGAATCCCTGCGTTCTGAACTGCGTAAAGCTGGCTTCGTTACTCGTGACGCGCGTCAGGTTGAACGTAAGAAAGTGGGTCTGCGTAAAGCACGTCGTCGTCCACAGTTCTCCAAACGTTAATCCATTCTGCTTACGCAGAACGATTGGCGAAAAACCCGCTTCGGCGGGTTTTTTTATGGATAATGCGCAGGTTATCCACAGTAACATTTCATATATCTTCTCTTTTTCCACATTTCCGGCATCCCCTCACCACAAAGCCATCAAAATCTGGTAAACTATCATCCAATTTTCTGCCCAAATATCGGTGAATACTCGATTTTTGTTCGATTCTTGAACAATGTGTCTTCTCTGGGATGGGCGATACTTCATCTGGCTGGCCCCGTTGGGCTGGTAGCAGTAAAAATTCTGAATATACCTGGAGGTTTTCATGGCTGTCGCTGCCAACAAACGTTCGGTAATGACGCTGTTTTCTGGTCCTACTGACATTTATAGCCATCAGGTTCGTATCGTGCTGGCCGAGAAGGGTGTCAGTTTTGAGATCGAGCATGTGGAAAAGGATAACCCGCCTCAGGATCTGATCGATCTCAACCCGAGCCAAAGCGTACCGACGCTGGTGGATCGCGAGCTGACCCTGTGGGAATCCCGTATCATTATGGAATATCTGGATGAGCGTTTCCCGCATCCGCCGCTGATGCCTGTTTACCCTGTTGCACGTGGTGAAAGCCGCCTGTACATGCAGCGTATCGAAAAAGACTGGTACTCGCTGATGAACGTCATTACCAGCGGCTCCGCTTCTGAAGCCGACGCTGCGCGTAAGCAACTGCGTGAAGAGCTGCTGGCAATTGCCCCTGTGTTTGGTCAGAAACCGTTCTTCCTGAGCGACGAGTTCAGCCTGGTGGATTGCTATCTGGCCCCGCTGCTGTGGCGTCTGCCAATTCTGGGCGTTGAGTTCAGCGGCCCTGGCGCAAAAGAGCTGAAAGGCTATATGACTCGCGTATTTGAGCGCGACTCTTTCTTGGCATCTTTAACTGAACCGGAACGTGAAATGCGTCTCGGCCGAGGCTAATGACTGTGGAAATGTCACAACTTACCCCACGCCGTCCGTATCTGCTGCGCGCCTTCTATGAATGGCTGCTGGATAACCAGCTCACGCCGCACCTGGTTGTGGATGTGACGTTGCCGGGCGTGCAGGTTCCAATGGAATACGCACGCGACGGACAGATTGTACTGAATATTGCGCCACGTGCAGTGGGTAACCTGGAGCTGGCAAACGACGAAGTGCGCTTTAATGCGCGTTTCGGCGGCGTGCCGCGTCAGGTTTCCGTTCCGCTGGCTGCGGTTCTGGCTATCTACGCCCGTGAAAACGGTGCAGGCACCATGTTCGAGCCGGAAGCGGCGTATGATGAAGAGGTTGCCAGCCTGAATGATGACGAGTCGCCATCAGGTCCTGAAAGTGAGACGGTGATGTCCATTATCGACGGTGACAAACCGGATCATGCCGATGACAACGATCCGAATGACGATCCACCACCACCGCGTGGTGGTCGCCCCGCATTACGCGTTGTTAAATAATCAAACAGGCCCATTGGGCCTGTTTTGCTTTCTGCTTATAGCGGTTAGCTGTTACGTTCCCGCCACTCTTTTATCATTTCAGCGGTGACTTCATTCTGGTAACAAATTGGGGAATAGCCACCAGCCTTACTCCATGCACTGCGACGCCCGCATGAACTGCCATTTCGGGCCTGATTAAAAGGGCAAGCACATACGCCGGGATAATCAGCGATAGACTCCGCAATAATTTCGTTTTTAACCTGAGTATCGGAGAGCGCGTTGGCTTTGGCGACAGCATTACCGACGCTGAAAAACAAAATGGCAAAGAGTAGCCCGGTGACGATTTTATCGAATTTCATATCTTCATTTCCGTATGTAGTAGCAATATATCAGCGGCAAAGAGGTGCCGGCCCAGGATCAGACAAGTTATTTAGATGACACTAGTTGTCGTTTCATATTTGAGAATGCAATGATATTAGCTGTGAATGTTAATTCAGATATCTATGCTGTTAGTGAATGTTATTATCGAAATGTCCGGACATAAATGTCACATTTTCGATTGTGTTTGCCCCTAAGAATCACTCCGGTTAAAGACATAATAAAAAGCCCCGAAGGGCTTTTAAATAGCGCATATTTAGGCTTTAATCCCTTGGTGTATTACAAGGAACATCTAATTGCCCTAGGGGTATACACGGAACAAAGGCGGTTGATCTAAGTCCTTAAGATGGCGCTCGCGGGCGACATGAACCGCATAACCCTTTTCCAAAGCCCAATCAGCAGCCTTTTCCTGCGTTTTCTCTGTATGTATCTCTTTGCCGTCAACAATCACCACATGATGGATAACGTCTTCATCCTCACTCGTTGATTTAGGGCGATATTCTACATAGGCATGTTTTTTGACCATTATTTCAAATCCCTTTTGTTTACGGCGCAAATATTACGCCGCTCTTCTATTACTGCGTTATATGAACTTCTGCTTCAACACTTAACCATTTATTTGTTGTGGATATACGATTGCGTTCACGATTTAAAGAGAGTTACGGACCGTTGATAAAGGTTCGTCATGTCATGGTTCGTAATAAATCTCAGGCAGAAGGAATTAGCCTGGAATTGAAGGGGGAAAGAAGGGGGGGCGAACATGCGGTGATGATAAACCGCATGTTCAACCGGTATTACACTTCCAGGAAGTTCATGATCCCGTCAGCCGCTTTACGTCCTTCGGCAATCGCGGTAACCACCAGGTCTGAACCGCGAACGATATCGCCACCGGCGAAGATTTTCGGGTTGCTGGTCTGGAAGGCGTTGTCGCTGCCTTCCGGCGCAATCACGCGGCCCTGTGAGTCCAGCTCTACGCTGTGCTTCGCCAGCCACTCCATGCTGTGAGGGCGGAAACCAAACGCCATCACCACGGCGTCGGCCGGGATCACGTGCTCAGAGCCAGCCACGATCTCCGCGCGACGACGGCCTTTTGCATCCGGCGCACCCATCTCCGTGCGCGCCATCTTCACGCCGCTTACCTTACCGTTGGCGTTCACTTCAATGCCCAGAGGCTGGATGTTGAACTGGAACTCCACGCCCTCTTCACGCGCGTTTTTCACTTCGCGCTTAGAGCCGGGCATGTTCTCTTCGTCACGACGGTAAGCACAGATGACGTGCGCCGCGTTCTGACGAATGGACGTACGCACGCAGTCCATCGCGGTATCACCGCCGCCCAGCACGACAACGCGTTTACCTTCCATGCTGACAAACGGCTCGTCGGCAGTTTCGCCGTAGCCCATCAGCTGTTTGGTGTTAGCAATCAGGAACGGCAGCGCGTCGTAAACGCCCGGCGCGTCTTCGTTTTCCAGACCACCGCGCATGGACTGATAGGTACCCACGCCCAGGAACACGGCGTCGTAATCCTTCAGCAGATCGTCGAGCTGCACGTCCCGGCCCACTTCGGTGTTGAGTTTGAACTCAATGCCCATGCCGGTGAAGATTTCACGGCGGCGGGTCATCACCTCTTTTTCCAGCTTGAAGGCCGGGATACCGAAGGTCAGCAGACCGCCGATTTCCGGGTGACGGTCAAAAACCACCGCCTTCACGCCGTTGCGTGTCAGCACGTCGGCACAGGCGAGGCCTGCTGGACCCGCGCCGACGATCGCCACGCGCTTGTCGGTTTGCTTCACGCCGGTCATATCCGGACGCCAGCCCATCTCGAACGCTTTATCGTTGATATAGCGTTCGATGTTGCCGATGGTCACCGCGCCAAACTCGTCGTTCAGCGTACAGGAGCCTTCGCACAGGCGATCCTGAGGACACACGCGGCCGCACACTTCCGGCAGGGTGTTGGTCTGGTGAGAGAGCTCGGCGGCTTCAAAAATACGCCCTTCGTTGGCCAGCTTCAGCCAGTTCGGAATGTAGTTATGGACCGGACATTTCCATTCGCAGTAAGGGTTACCGCAGGACAGGCAGCGGTCTGCCTGTGCTTTGGCCTGGCCTTCTGAAAACGGCTCATAGATTTCAACAAATTCAATTTTACGGATCTTCAGCGGTTTCTTTGGCGGATCAACACGCTGCAGGTCGATAAACTGGTATACGTTCTGGCTCATCTGAATTCCTTACTGCGCCTGCACGCGCAGCTCTGCTGCGCTACGACTACGGTGACCCAACAGGGCTTTAACATCGCTGGACTTCGGCTTAACCAGCGCGAATTTCGCAGAGAACGCTGGCCAGTTCGCCAGGATCTCTTCGCCGCGCGAAGAACCGGTATGCTGCACGTGTTCGGTAATCAAACCGCGCAGGTGTTCTTCGTGAATGGCCAGCGAATCAACGTCCAGCACTTCCACCAGTTCCGGGTTCACGCGTTTGCGGAACTCACCGTCTTCATCCAGCACGTAGGCAAAACCGCCCGTCATGCCGGCGCCAAAGTTCACGCCGGTTTTACCCAGGACGCACACAATTCCGCCCGTCATGTATTCGCAGCCGTTATCGCCGATGCCTTCCACCACGGTGATGGCACCGGAGTTACGCACCGCAAAACGTTCGCCCGCACGGCCCGCGGCAAACAGACGACCGCCGGTCGCACCGTACAGACAGGTGTTGCCGATGATGCTGGCTTCATGGCTGCGGAAGGCTGAACCGACCGGAGGACGCACCGCCAGCAGACCGCCCGCCATGCCTTTGCCGACGTAGTCGTTGGCATCGCCGGTCAGGTATAACTCAACGCCGCCGGCGTTCCACACGCCGAAGCTCTGGCCCGCGGTACCGCTGAAGTGCGCGGTAATCGGATCCGACGCCAGCCCCTGATCGCCGTGCGTTTGCGCGATATAACCGGAGAGGGACGCGCCGACAGAACGGTCGGTATTGCGAATATCAAACCAGAACGTTTTGCTCTGCTTCTCGTCCACGTACGGCTTCGCCTGTTGCAGCAGCTGCGCGTTCAGCACGCCGTTGTCGAACGGCGGGTTGTTCTCGGTGCAGTAAACCGCTTTGCCAGGATGCGGCTCAGCCGTTTCCAGCAGCTTAGACAGCTCCAGCTTCTGCTGCTTGGCGGTGAAGCCTTCCAGCTCTTTCAGCAGGTCGGTACGGCCAATCAGATCCACCAGACGCTTCACGCCCAGCTGCGCCATCAGCTCGCGGGTTTCACGGGCGATGAAGTCAAAGTAGTTAGTCACCATGAACGGCAGGCCATGATAGTGATTCTTACGCAGCTTCTCGTCCTGGGTCGCAACGCCGGTTGCGCAGTTGTTCAGGTGGCAAATACGCAGGTATTTACAGCCGAGCGCAACCATCGGGCCGGTACCGAAGCCGAAGCTTTCCGCACCCAGAATCGCCGCTTTGATGATGTCGAGGCCGGTTTTCAGACCGCCGTCCACCTGCAGACGGATCTTGTGACGCAGACCGTTAGCCACCAGCGCCTGCTGGGTTTCCACCAGGCCAAGCTCCCACGGGCAGCCCGCGTATTTCACGGAGGAGAGCGGGCTTGCGCCGGTACCGCCGTCGTAGCCGGCAATGGTGATCAGATCCGCATAGGCTTTCGCCACGCCGGTGGCGATGGTGCCGACGCCCGGCTCGGAAACCAGCTTCACGGAGATCATCGCTTTCGGGTTGACCTGCTTCAGGTCGAAAATGAGCTGCGCCAGATCCTCGATAGAGTAGATATCGTGGTGCGGCGGCGGGGAAATCAGCGTCACGCCCGGCACCGAGTAGCGCAGTTTGGCGATGTACGGGGTGACTTTATCACCCGGCAGCTGACCGCCTTCGCCCGGTTTTGCACCCTGAGCGACCTTAATCTGGATCACGTCGGCGTTAACCAGGTAGGCAGGGGTTACGCCAAAGCGGCCGGACGCCACCTGCTTGATGCGCGACACTTTGTTGGTGCCGTAACGGGCCGGATCTTCACCGCCCTCGCCGGAGTTGGAGTTGCCGCCGATGCTGTTCATGGCTTCCGCCAGCGCTTCGTGCGCTTCCGGGCTCAGCGCGCCGATGGACATCGCCGCGGTATCGAAGCGTTTGAACAGTTCGGATGCAGGCTCAACTTCGTCAACGCTGACCGCTTCATCGCCCGGATTGAGGGCAATAAGGTCTCGCAGCGTCGCTGCCGGACGGTTGTTCACCAGCTCGGCATACTGCTGATAATCGCTGTATTCGCCGCTCTGTACCGCCTGTTGCAGCGTGCGCACCACGTCCGGGTTGTAGGCGTGATATTCGCCGCCGTGAACGTATTTCAGCAGGCCGCCCTGTTCCAGCGGCTTACGTGCCAGCCAGGCGCGCTTCGACAGGTTCACCAGATCCTGCTGGAAGTCAGCAAAACCGGCCCCGCCGATGCGGCTGACCACGCCCTGGAAGCAGAGGTTGGCGACGTCGTCGTGCAGGCCGACCGCTTCAAACAGCTTCGAGCAGCGGTAAGAGGCAATGGTCGAGATGCCCATTTTGGACATGATCTTGTACAGGCCTTTGTTGATGCCGTTACGGTAGTTCAGCATCACCGTGCGGTAATCTTTGTCGATGGCGCGGGTGTCTACCAGGCGGGCCAGCGTTTCGTAGGCCAGGTATGGATAGATCGCCGTCGCACCAAAGCCTAACAGCACGGCAAAGTGGTGCGGATCGCGGGCGCTGGCGGTTTCCACAATGATGTTGGCATCGCAGCGCAGGCTCTTGTCGACCAGACGCGTCTGGATAGCCCCCACCGCCATTGGCGCAGGCACCGGCAGACGGTTTTTCGCAATGTTACGGTCAGACAGCACCAGCAGAACGGTGCCGTTACGCACCATCTGCTCGGCTTTGTCACACAGCGCATTCACCGTCTCTTCGAGGCTCGTTTCGGTCACGTCGAAGGTGATATCGAGCGTGTCGGCGCGGTAGTGCTCCTCGGTCATGGTGGTGAGCTGTTTGAAATCGGAGTACAGCAGGATCGGCGATTTAAAGGTCAGACGGTGCGCCTGGCCTTCGGCTTCGCAGAAGACGTTCATCTCACGGCCGATGCTGGTGGCCAGCGACATCACGTGGGCTTCACGCAGCGGATCGATTGGCGGGTTGGTCACCTGCGCAAACTGCTGACGGAAGTAGTCGTAAATAATGCGCGGCTGGCTGGAGAGCACGGCGAACGGGGTATCGTCACCCATCGAGCCGACCGCTTCCTGGCCGTTTTCGCCGAGCACGCGAATAACCGAGTCCAGCTCTTCCGCGCTGTAGTTAAACTGCTTCTGGAAGCTCGCGAGGGTATCGTCGTCCATCTCGCGGCTGCCCACTTCGTCGTCAGACAGATCTTCGAACGGCACCAGGCGACGGACGTTTTTCGCCATCCACTCTTTATACGGATGGCGGCTTTTCAGATCGTTATCGGTTTCCGCAGAGTGCAGAATACGGCCGCCGCGGGTATCGATCACCATCAGCTCGCCCGGACCGACGCGGCCTTTCTCGACCACTTCGTCAGGCTGGTAATCCCAGATCCCCACTTCAGAGGCGCAGGTGATGAGCTTGTCTTTGGTGATGACGTAGCGCGCCGGACGCAGACCGTTACGGTCCAGGTTACAGGCAGCGAAGCGACCGTCGGACATCACGATACCTGCCGGACCGTCCCACGGCTCCATGTGCATGGAGTTAAAGTCGAAGAATGCGCGCAGCTCCGGATCCATATCCGGGTTGTTCTGCCAGGCCGGCGGCACGAGCAGACGCATGGCGCGCACGATATCCATCCCGCCCGCCAGCAGCAGCTCCAGCATGTTGTCCATGGAGCTGGAGTCAGAGCCGGTTTCGTTCACGAACGGCGCGGCATCGTGCAGGTCAGGGATCAGCGGGGTCTGGAACTTATAGGTACGAGCACGCGCCCACTGGCGGTTGCCGGTGATGGTGTTGATCTCGCCGTTGTGCGCCAGGTAGCGGAACGGCTGAGCCAGCGGCCAGCGCGGTACGGTGTTGGTGGAGAAGCGCTGGTGGAACAGGCAAATGGCCGATTCCAGACGCAGGTCCGCCAGGTCCAGGTAGAAGCGCGGCAGGTCAGCCGGCATACACAGACCTTTATAGATGTTCACCAGGTTAGAGAGGCTACAGACGTAGAACTCTTTATCGTCCTGAAGACGTTTTTCAATGCGGCGACGGGCGATAAACAGACGGCGTTCCATATCGCGCGGACGCCAGCCCGCAGGCGCGTTAACGAAAATCTGCTCAATACGAGGCAGCGAGGAGAGGGCGATTTCACCGAGTACCCCTTCGTTGGTTGGCACATCGCGCCAGCCGACAATCGACAGGGTTTCGCGCTGAAGTTCTTCTTCAACGATGCGGCGTGAGGCGGCAGCCTTTTCAGGATCCTGATTCAGGAACAGCATGCCGACAGCGTAGTTTTTGGCTAAACGCCAGCCGCGCTCTTCCGCCACGATGCGGAAGAAACGATCCGGTTTTTGCAGCAGCAGGCCGCAACCGTCGCCGGTTTTACCATCGGCCAGGATGGCGCCACGGTGCTGCATACGGGCCAGTGCGTGAATAGCGGTACGCACTACCTTGTGGCTAGGTTCGCCTTCTATGTGGGCGATCAGGCCGAAACCACAGTTATCCTTCTCAAGGGATTTATCGTACAACATATCAGTGAACCTCCCCAGGCTCGTCGGGCTTCCCACTGAACTTTACCGTGGCGCACAGGCGCAGAAAGAGCATGGCGACGGGGTTAGCGTTTCATACGCGGACCTCGCATTCGCCCTCTTTTTCATCCTTTCGCGCAGGTAAACAAGTTTGAGGACTTGCTTCAGAGGGAATCTCAATTACTGCATAAATATGATGAGCAGGCCGCTCATCCAGAAAGCTTCCAGCGGATTTCCAACTTATCGGGAATTGGTACACAGGTCAAATGGCAATCTTATTTATACAAAAATGTGCTAAAGCGTAATTATCATTTTGTTTTTATTGGTTATTTGGCTAATTTTACAACCACTGAAAGCGCCAGGAAGGTGCAGGGGAGTGTGATCTGACTCACTATATGAAAGCGGTATTATTGATGCAGCGTGCTGAAATGCGGTTTTATGACAGAATAATAATCTGGCGCAGTCTTCGAACCCGCATAAAATCACTGTTTTTCAGTCCTGGCGCTATAAATGAAAAAAACCATCAGAACATAAGGAAAAGTAATTACGTGGCGGGTGAATGAAATCTCGGTAATCGTGATTATTTATTCAAATGGATAAAGGCCGTCCAAGGCGATTGATCCAGGTCATCGCCGACAGAGGCTAAAAATGGCAGGCTTGTCCCCTTTCTTCGGGACGGTCTATCAGATTATGCAGTTACAGAAATTAGTCAATATGTTTGGTGGGGATCTTTTGCAGCGGTACGGTCAAAAGGTGCATAAGCTGACGCTGCACGGCGGGTTTAGCTGCCCGAATCGCGACGGCACCATCGGGCGCGGAGGCTGCACCTTCTGTAACGTTGCGTCGTTTGCCGATGAAGCACAGCAACATAACTCTATCGCTGAACAGCTTGCTCATCAGGCCAGCCTGGTGAACCGTGCGAAGCAGTATCTGGCCTATTTTCAGGCTTACACCAGCACGTGGGCGGAGGTGCAGGTATTGCGATCGATGTATCAGCAGGCCGTCAGCCAGGCCAACATCGTTGGGCTGTGCGTGGGAACCCGCCCGGACTGCGTACCGGACGCGGTGCTGGACCTGCTCAGCGAGTACAAAGAACAAGGCTACGAGATCTGGCTGGAGCTGGGCTTGCAAACGGCACATGATAAAACGCTGCACCGTATCAACCGTGGCCATGATTTCGCCTGCTACCAGCGCACCACGCGGCTGGCACGCGAGCGCGGGCTGAAGGTCTGTTCACATCTGATTGTCGGTCTGCCCGGCGAAGGTCAACAGCATGCCCTTGAAACGCTGGAAAAAGTCGTTGAAACCGGCGTGGACGGCATCAAGCTTCATCCGCTGCATATCGTGAAGGGCAGCATTATGGCGAAAGCCTGGGAGGCCGGGCGGTTAAGCGGTATCGAGCTTGAGGACTATACGGTGACGGCGGGGGAGATGATTCGCCACACGCCGCCGGAGATTGTCTACCACCGCATCTCCGCCAGCGCCCGCCGTCCAACGCTTCTGGCACCGCTCTGGTGCGAGAACCGGTGGACGGGGATGGTGGAAATCGACCGCTATCTTCAGGAAAACGGCGTACAGGGTTCGGCGCTGGGCCGCCCGTGGGTTCCCCGTCTACCGACGGCGGCCGCCTAGCAGACTCCCCAGCATGCCGCGCACAATCTGATTGGTGACCTGCCGCGCGGCGCTTTTCGCCATAGTCTGTACCACGCCGTCGCGCTTGCCGCCGCGCGGTCCGGTTGTGCCAAACAAAATGTCTTTTAGCCCACCGAGAATGCCGTCATCCACTGCGACTGACTGGCCCTTAGCGGGTGGAGCATCCTGCGATTCGGTGTTTGCCTGTACCCCTTTTTGCAGCATCTCGAACGCAGACTCCCGATCCACCTCGTCTTCATACTTGCCGTACACCGGGGAGTGATTAATCAGGCTGTTACGTTCATCGTCGGTAACCGGCCCCATGCGCGAGCAGGGCGCGATCACCATTGCGCGTTCCACCACGGACGGGCTGCCCTTGGCATCCTGGAACGAGATCAGTGCTTCACCGGTGCCCAGCGCCTGAATCGCGGCTTCGGTATCAAAGGCCGGATTGGCACGCATGGTTTGCGCGGCGGCTTTCACCGCTTTCTGATCCTTCGGCGTAAAGGCGCGCAGGGCGTGCTGCACGCGGTTTCCCAGCTGGCCCAGCACATTGTCAGGAATATCCGAAGGGTTTTGCGACACAAACCAGACGCCGACCCCTTTGGAGCGGATCAGGCGGATAACCTGTTCAATTTTATCCAGCAGTACCTGCGGCGCGTCGTTAAATAGCAGGTGTGCTTCGTCAAAGAAGAAGACCAGTTTGGGTTTTTCCAGATCGCCCGCTTCCGGTAACTGCTCGTACAGTTCGGAGAGCATCCACAGCAGGCTGGCGGCGTAAAGCTTTGGCATCTGGTAGAGCTTCTCTGAACTCAGAATGTTGATGATGCCTTTGCCGCTGCTGTCGGTGCGCATCCAGTCTTTAATGTCCAGCATCGGCTCGCCGAAGAAGTGTTCGGCGCCCTGCTGCTCCAGCGTAAGTAGCCCACGCTGAATGGCACCGACAGAGGCGCTGCTGATATTGCCGTACTGGTTCTGGAAAGATTTGGCGTTATCGCCGATGTACTGGGTAATGGCGCGCAGATCTTTGAAATCGAGCAGCAGCAGCCCCTGATCGTCGGCGATACGGAAGATGATGTTCAGCACGCCGGACTGCACGTCGTTGAGGTTGAGCAGGCGGGCCAGCAGCAGCGGGCCGAGATCGGAAACGGTGGCGCGTACCGGGTGGCCTTTCTCACCGAAGATGTCCCAGACCACCACCGGGTTGCCGTGCGGCGTCCAGTCCGTAATGCCAATATTCTTCAGTCGTTCGAGCAGTTTTTCAGAAGAGGTACCCTCCTGAGCCACACCGGTTAAATCGCCTTTTACGTCAGCCATAAAGACCGGCACGCCAATCTCTGAAAGTGACTCCGCTAGCTTCTGGAGAGTGACTGTTTTCCCTGTGCCGGTGGCGCCGGTAATCAGACCGTGGCGGTTCGCCATCGCGGGCAGTAGATACAGCTCTTTTTCCAGCGTCCGGGCAATTAACAATGGTGTACTCATGATGCGCTTCCTCTCTTAGTCCTGGGTGGAGTATAGGCAACCTGACGGCAAAATGGTTGAGTAAATTGCTGACTTTGCGGCGCATTGTCCAGCGCGGACTATGCTTTTGCATACGGTTCATAAAATAGTGGAAAACAATGTCCAGATTCTTCTTTAACGATCGCAAACAGCTGGTCAACGACGCCATTGAAGGCATACTGCTTTCTGCGCCACATGCGAATCTCGTCAAACTTGATATCGATCCAGCTATCAGGGTTGTCGCCCGCGGCGACTGGGATAAAAGCCGCGTGGCGGTGATCTCCGGCGGTGGCTCCGGGCACGAACCGGCGCACGCCGGATTTGTCGGTAAAGGCATGCTGACGGCGGCAGTGTGTGGCGATCTGTTCGCCTCCCCGAGCGTGGATGCGGTGCTGAACGCTATTGTGGCGGTGACGGGCGATCGCGGCTGCCTGCTCATCGTCAAAAACTATACCGGTGACCGGCTTAACTTTGGCCTGGCGGCAGAAAAGGCCAAACGCTACGGCCTGAAGGTCGAGATGGTGATTGTGGCAGACGATATCGCGCTGCCCGACAACAAGCAGCCGCGCGGCATTGCCGGCACGGCGCTGGTGCACAAGATTGCGGGCTATGCAGCGGAGCACGGAAAATCGCTGAGCGAGGTGCGGGATATTGCGCAGCAGGCCTGCGATAACCTCTGGAGCCTGGGCGTTGCGATGCAAACCTGCAACCTGCCGGGCAGCGACGATGAAGAGGGGCGCATCAAGCAGGGCCATGTCGAGCTGGGGCTGGGGATCCACGGGGAGCCGGGTGCCTCGGTGGTTGATACGCAAAACAGCAAAGCGATTATCGACACGCTGGTGTCGCCGCTCAAAGCGCAGGCGGGCGAGGGGCGTTTCGCGGTGCTGATCAACAACCTCGGCGGCGTGTCCGCGCTGGAGATGGCTCTGCTCACCAAAGAGCTGGCACATTCAGCGCTGAAAGAGAATATTGCGTACCTGATTGGCCCTGCGCCGCTGGTGAGCGCGCTGGATATGAAGGGCTTTTCTCTGACGCTGCTAAAGCTCAACGATTACTTTGAAAAGGCGATTCACGCCGAGGTCGAGACGCTGGGCTGGCAGAAGCCTGTGGCGTTTGCCCCTCTGCGTACCGTTCCGCAAAGCGCTATTCACGATAGCGTGGAATATGCCGCGTCCGACAATCCGCAGGTGAAGGAGTCTGTTTCACAGGTGACGAAGACGCTCATACAGCTTGAAAACCGCCTGAATGCGCTGGATGCCAAAGTGGGCGATGGCGATACCGGCTCTACGTTTGCGCAAGGTGCACGGGATATTGCGCAGCGCCTGGAAGAAAACACTCTCCCGCTGAATGACGTGCCTAAGCTGCTGTTGCTGGTGGGGGAACGACTGGCCACGGTGATGGGCGGATCGAGCGGTGTACTCATGTCGATCTTCTTCACGGCGGCGGGGCAAAAGCTTCACGATGGACAGCCGCTACCTGAAGCATTGCTGAGCGGACTGGCGCAGATGAAGCAGTATGGCGGGGCAGATCTCGGCGATCGTACGCTGATCGATGCGCTGCAACCGGCGCTGGAAGCCTTGAAGAAAAAAGATCTTCAGGCGGCCGCGCAGGCTGCGCAGCAGGGGGCGGAGGCAACGGCGAAAATGGCGAAAGCCGGAGCAGGGCGCTCATCGTATGTGAATAAAGAGAATCTGGATGGGGTAATGGACCCGGGGGCGGTCGCGGTGGCGGAAGTGTTTAATACATTGGCGCAGTAGCAAAAGTAGGCCGGGTCAGGCGAAGCCGCCACCCGGCAAACTCACATCAGAAATCCGCTTTCAACACCACGCGATAACGGGCTTTGCCGTCGCGCACGTGCTGGATGGCTTCGTTAATTTTCGACATTGGATACAGCTCGGTGGTCGGCGTCACTTTGGTGCGGCCGGCAAACTTCATCAGCTTGCGCAGCTCGTATGGCGTACCGGTCGCGGAGCCTGACACGCTGCGATCCCCGCCGATCAGGGTAAAGGCCGGAACCGGCAGCGGCTTCATCACCGCACCCACGGTGTGGAAGTTACCGCCGTAGGCCAGCGCTTCAAAGTACGGCTGCCAGTTGAGATCGACGTTCACGGTGTTGATGATCAGGTCAAACTGCCCAGCCAGCGCGTTCAGCGCGTCCGGATCGCGGCTGTTCACGACTTTGTCCGCGCCCATTGCCAGCACTTCTTTCTCCTTCGCCGGGTTCGAGCTAAACGCCGTCACTTCACAGCCCATCGCGTGCAGCAGCTTGATGGCGATATGGCCCAGACCGCCGATACCGATCACGCCCACGCGGCTGGTGGCGGTGACGTGGTGCATCAGCAGCGGTTTAAAGACGGTGATCCCGCCGCACAGCAGTGGACCAGCAGATTCAATATCAATGCTGTCCGGCAGCGGGATGACCCATTGCCAGTCGGCGCGCAGCTTATCGGCGAAACCGCCCTTGTTCAGGATGGTGGGCACTGCGCCTTCTAGGCAGTTGATCTGGTTGCCGCTGATACAGGCGTCGCAGTGGCCGCAGCTGCGTGCTGTCCAGCCAATGCCCACGCGCTGGCCAACCTTCAGCCCTTTGTCCTGCGCGGCGCTGCCGAGCGCGACGACGCGGCCAATCACTTCGTGCCCGGCAACCAGCGGATAGCTGGAGAAGCCCCATTCGTTGTCGATCATCGAGAGATCTGAGTGGCAGACCCCGCAGTAATCAACCTGTACTTCGACGTCTTCTGCTTTTAGTTCGCCCGCATCGTACTCGTACAGCTCAAGTTCTGCACCCGCCTGCGGTGCGGCGTAGCTTTTTATCTTCGACATCGTATTTCCCCCGTTGTGGTGTGAACTGAGAGTGTAGAGCATTCAGTTTACAGCCGCTTAACAGAAGGGGGCAGGAACGAAACTTACAGACTTTTCAGCATTCTGACTTCGCAGTCAACGTGGCCCGTGCAGCCCAGCGGCGCATCGATATGCTCAAAGCCCAGATGTTCATACAGGCCGATGGCCTCTTTGAGGAAGGCGGTGGTTTCGAGGTAACAGCGTTTAAAACCCTGATTGCGCGCGTGCTCCAGGGCGACCAGCGCCAGCTTCTTCGCCAGGCCCTGTCCACGAACCGACGGCAGGAAATACATTTTCTGCAGCTCACAGATATCCGGCTCGCTGCAGCTCAGCGGTGCAACACCGCCGCCGCCCACAACCTGGCCGTTCTGCTCAATGACCCAGTAGGCGTGGCCCGGCTGGCTGTACAGCTTAAACAGTTCGTCAAGATTCGGGTCGGCAACGGTGTAACCTTTATCCGCCGTCAGCCCAAACTCTGCAGAAACGGTGCGGATAACGGCGGCGATAGCCGGATTGTCCTGCTCAGTGATCCGACGCATCGTCGTCGCGACGGGGGTAATCACGCTCATAGCATTACTCATTACAAAAATTGACACACAGTTGCTGTTAATAGCACCGCAGAAAAGGGAGTGCAAGCGAGGAGTTTTCAGGAAGGTTACCCCTTACGCCCTGAAGCGTAAGGGGTAAAAGCATTACAGGGCTGCGATAACGGCCTGCTGCTCGATCAGTTTGGTCTTCGCATCGGCGAAGGCAACCAGACGCTCACGCTCTTTGGCAATGACCGCTTCCGGCGCGCGGGCCACAAAGCCTTCGTTCGCCAGTTTGCTTTCAATTTTGCCAATTTCCACGTCGACTTTCGCCACTTCTTTCGCCAGACGCGCCAGCTCTGCCTCTTTGTCGACCAGGCCCGCCATCGGGATCAGCAGCTCCGCACCGTCGATGATTTTAGTCACGGAAACCGGACCCTTGTCATCGGCAGGCAGCACGGTGATGCTTTCCAGACGCGCCATGGTTTTCAGGAAGGTGTTGTTCTCGGTGACGCGACGAACGGCAGCGTCGCTGCAGCCGCGCAGCAGCAGCTCCAGTGGTTTACCCGGGGCGATGTTCATTTCGGCACGGATGTTACGTACCGCAACGATCGCCTGCTTCAGCCACTCGGTATCCGCAGACGCGGCTTCATCAACCTTAGCCGCATCGAATTCCGGGAACGGCTGCAGCATGATGGTATCGGCGTTGATGCCCGCAATGACCTTCACGCGCTGCCAGATGGTCTCGGTGATGAATGGAATAACCGGATGCGCAAGGCGCAGCAGGCCTTCCAGGACGGTAATCAGCGTGTTGCGCGTGCCGCGCAGCTCTGCTTCAGAACCGCCGTTCATGACCGGCTTCGCCAGCTCCAGATACCAGTCACAGAACTGGTTCCAGGTGAATTCATACAGAATGCCCGCTGCGATATCGAAGCGGTAGCTGTCCAGCGCCTCGCGGAAGGCTTTCACCGTCTGGTTAAATTCCGCCAGGATCCAGCGGTCCGCCAGAGACAGGGTCATCTCGCCGCCGTTGAAGCCGCAATCCTGATCTTCGGTGTTCATCAGCACGAAGCGGCTGGCGTTCCACAGCTTGTTACAGAAGTTACGGTAACCTTCAAGACGTTTCATGTCCCAGTTGATGTCGCGGCCGGTCGAGGCCAGCGCCGCCAGGGTGAAGCGCAGGGCGTCGGTACCGTGAGATTCGATCCCGTTCGGGAACTGCTTCTCGGTACGCTTGCGGATTTTCTCAGCCAACTGCGGCTGCATCATGTTGCCGGTACGTTTTTCCAGCAGGTCTTCCAGGGAGATCCCGTCAACCATGTCCAGCGGGTCAATCACGTTGCCCTTGGACTTGGACATCTTCTGCCCTTCGTCGTCGCGGATAAGGCCGGTCATGTAGACGGTATGGAACGGAACCTGCGGCTTGCCGTCTTCGTCTTTGATGAAGTGCATGGTCATCATGATCATGCGGGCAATCCAGAAGAAGATGATGTCGAAGCCGGACACCATTACGCTGGTAGGGTGGAACTGACGCAGCGCGTCGGTGTTTTCCGGCCAGCCGAGGGTAGAGAAGGTCCACAGCGCGGAGGAGAACCAGGTATCCAGAACGTCTTCATCCTGGCGAAGGGCCACGTCAGCGCTCAGGTTGTTTTCCTGACGCACTTCGTCTTCGCTACGGCCAACGTAGACGTTGCCTTCGTTGTCGTACCATGCCGGGATGCGGTGACCCCACCACAGCTGACGGGAGATACACCAGTCCTGAATGTCGCGCATCCAGGAGAAGTACATGTTTTCGTACTGCTTCGGCACGAACTGAATGCTGCCGTTCTCAACCGCTTCCACAGCCGGTTTTGCCAGCACGTCGGCACGGACGTACCACTGGTCTGTCAGCATTGGCTCAATAACCACGCCGCCACGGTCGCCGTACGGCACGGTCAGATCGTGAGGCTTAATCTCTTCCAGCAGGCCGAGCGCATCAACGGCGGCTACGATGGCTTTACGTGCAGCAAAGCGCTCCAGCTTCTGGAACTCCGCCGGGATCTCGCTGGAGTAAACGTCGGATTCGTTGCCTTTGGTGTCGTACACCTCTGCGCTTTCGCGGATATCGCCGTCGAAGGTCAGAATGTTGATCATCGGCAGGGCGTGACGACGACCCACTTCATAGTCGTTGAAGTCGTGCGCCGGGGTGATTTTCACGCAGCCGGTGCCTTTTTCCATGTCGGCGTGTTCGTCGCCCACAATCGGAATGCGGCGGTTCACCAGCGGCAGCACCACAAATTTGCCGATCAGATCTTTATAGCGCGGATCTTCCGGGTTAACGGCCACGCCGGTATCGCCCAGCAGGGTTTCCGGACGGGTGGTCGCCACCACCAGGTAATCTTTACCGTCTGCGGTTTTTGCGCCGTCGGCCAGCGGATAGCGGATGTGCCACATGGAGCCTTTAGACTCGCGGTTTTCCACTTCCAGGTCAGAAATTGCGGTGCGCAGTTTCGGGTCCCAGTTTACCAGGCGTTTGCCGCGGTAAATCAGGTCTTCTTTGTACAGACGGACGAACACTTCTTTTACGGCGTTGGACAGGCCTTCGTCCATGGTGAAGCGCTCGCGCTCCCAGTCCACGGAGTTGCCGAGACGGCGCATCTGACGGGTAATGGTGCCGCCGGATTCTGCCTTCCACTGCCAGATTTTGTCGATGAACGCATCGCGACCGTAGTCGTGACGAGTTTTACCTTCTTCAGCGGCAATTTTACGCTCAACCACCATCTGGGTCGCGATACCCGCGTGGTCAGTCCCTGCCTGCCACAGGGTGTTTTTGCCCTGCATGCGCTGGTAGCGGATCATGGTGTCCATGATGGTCTGCTGGAAAGCATGCCCCATATGCAAACTGCCGGTGACGTTCGGCGGCGGGATCATGATGCAGAAGGACTCTTTGCTTTCGTCGCCGTTAGGCTTGAAATAGCCCTGCTGTTCCCAGTGCTCGTAAAGCGGCTGTTCGATATCGCGTGGGTTATATGTCTTTTCCATTATTTCCAGGTTGCCGTATTCAGGTTAAAACCGGCCAGGCGGTACGCTTTATAGCGTTCGCGCGCCAGTTGTTTCAAGGATTCTTCGTAAGGGACAAAGTCTACCACTTCTGTGAAAGCGGTGGCAAAATCTGCAAAGTCTGTCCGCAGGCTAATGAGAATATCGCGCGCGCTGCTGTTGCGCTTTTGCGGCCAGGCAATTTCGACCGGTGCCCCGCCGCGTGGACCTTCGCCCGACAGGTTATGCGGAACAAAACTTTCCGGCGGGCGCGCCCATAGCGCTTCATCCAGGCGAATCGCCTGCTGCTCATCTTCACAGGCAATCAGTACGCGTTTACCTGCGCGCCAACGTTCTGCGGCAATTTCACACACCAGCTGTTCAACGGCGCTGAGGCCATCCTGATGGGTGTCGTTGTCCAGAAGGTAGAACGTTGCATTCTTCATATATGGGGCTTCTTGTCGTGGATTTAAATGCAAAGCCGGGTGGCGCTTCGCTTACCCGGCCTACGGTTGAGTGGCGTGTAGGCCGGGTAAGGCGAAGCCGCCACCCGGCACATTACATCACTCGTCGCCGTTAAAACCCGCACGATTAAGCAGGAACTGCGACAGCAGGGCCACCGGACGTCCGGTAGCGCCTTTGGCTTTACCGGAGCGCCATGCGGTACCCGCGATGTCCAGGTGCGCCCAGTTATATTTACGGGTGAAGCGCGCCAGGAAGCAGCCTGCGGTAATTGCGCCGCCAGGACGACCGCCGATGTTTGCCATGTCCGCAAAGTTAGACTCCAGCTGTTCCTGATACTCGTCACCCAGCGGCAGACGCCATGCGCGGTCACCTGCCTGCTCGGACGCGCCGATAAGCTCGTGCGCCAGCGGGTTGTGGTTCGACATCAGGCCGGTGATGTGATGGCCCAGGGCAATCACGCAGGCACCGGTCAGGGTGGCCACGTCGATAACCGCTTCAGGTTCGAAGCGCTCAACGTAGGTCAACACGTCACAGAGTACCAGACGGCCTTCGGCGTCGGTATTCAGCACTTCAACGGTCTGGCCGGACATGGTGGTCAGGACGTCGCCCGGGCGATACGCGCGACCGCCAGGCATGTTTTCGCAGCCTGCCAGCACGCCGATTACGTTGATGGGCAGCTGAAGCTCCGCAACCATGCGCATGACGCCGTAAACCGCCGCCGCGCCGCACATGTCGTACTTCATCTCGTCCATGCCTTCTGAAGGCTTGATGGAGATACCGCCGGAGTCAAAGGTCAGCCCTTTACCGACGAGCACGATCGGACGCGCGTCTTCAGACGGATTGCCTTTGTATTCGATGACCGACATCAGGGATTCGTTCTGCGAGCCGTTACCCACCGCCAGATAAGAGTGCATCCCCAGCTCTTTCATCTGCTGTTCGCCGATGACGCGGGTGATGACGTTTTTGCTGTAGGAGTCAGCCAGCTGGCGCGCCTGAGAGGCGAGGTAGGCGGCGTTACAGATGTTTGGCGGCATGTTGCCGAGATCTTTTGCCGCTTTGATACCGGCGGCAATCGCCAGACCATGCTGGATGGCGCGCTCGCCGCTGGTCAGTTCGCGACGGGTTGGCACGTTAAAGACCATTTTACGCAGCGGGCGACGCGGCTCGCTTTTGTTGGTCTTAAGCTGATCGAAGCTGTAAAGGCTCTCTTTTGCCGTTTCGACGGCCTGACGCACTTTCCAGTAGGTGTTACGGCCTTTGACGTGCAGCTCGGTCAGGAAGCAGACGGCTTCCATTGAACCGGTGTCATTCAGCGTATTAATGGTTTTCTGAATAACCTGCTTATACTGACGTTCATCCAGCTCGCGCTCTTTGCCGCAGCCAATCAGCAGAATACGCTCTGACAGGACGTTCGGAACATGGTGCAGTAACAGCGTCTGCCCAGGTTTGCCTTCCAGTTCGCCACGGCGCAGCAGGGCGCTGATATAGCCGTCACTGATTTTATCGAGTTGCTCGGCGATCGGGGAGAGTCGGCGCGGTTCAAAGACGCCCACAACGATGCAGGCACTCCGCTGTTTCTCCGGGCTACCGCTTTTTACACTGAACTCCATGCACTACGCTCCTGAATCTTAAAGACAACGGCGGCTGCTACGGATAGAATTGAAACCTTTCGTAACTCATGTCCGCTGTTGTGGTGACTTCGTGTTAATCTTACGTTACTACGGTTTCGACACGTCAGAAAAAGTCCTGAAGCGTGAATCCGCCGGATGTTTTAATCTTAGCGACGATTTCGACGACTCAAGAGAATAAATGACGTTTAAGCCATGAAACAAGCGATTTTCCAGCAAAGAGACGGGTTTTTACGGGCGTATTTAAAGTGATAATCATAAGATATCTGGTGCGGGAGACGCTCAAAAGCCAACTGGCGATCCTCTTCATCCTGCTGCTGATTTTTTTCTGTCAGAAGCTGGTTAAGATCCTCGGTGCGGCCGTTGACGGCGAAATTCCAACGAATCTGGTGCTTTCCCTGCTTGGGCTGGGGATCCCGGAAATGGCGCAGCTTATTCTGCCGCTGAGTCTATTCCTCGGCCTGCTGATGACCCTCGGTAAGCTGTACACCGAGAGTGAAATTACGGTGATGCATGCCTGCGGCCTGAGTAAAGCCGTACTGGTGAAAGCGGCGATGATACTGGCGCTGTTCACGGGCATTGTTGCGGCGGTGAATGTGATGTGGGCGGGCCCTATGTCTTCCCGTCATCAGGACGAAGTGCTGGCCGAGGCGAAAGCAAACCCCGGCATGGCGGCGCTCGCGCAGGGGCAGTTCCAGCAGGCGACTGACGGAAACTCCGTGCTGTTTATTGAGAGCGTTGACGGCAGTAAATTCAACGATGTATTTCTGGCGCAGCTGCGTCCTAAAGGTAACGCGCGTCCGTCCGTGGTGGTTGCCGATTCTGGCCAGCTTTCTCAGCGCAAAGACGGTTCTCAGGTCGTCACGCTGAATAAAGGCACCCGTTTCGAAGGCACCGCGATGCTGCGTGACTTCCGTATTACGGATTTCCAGAACTATCAGGCCATTATTGGTCATCAGGCGGTGGCGCTCGATCCGACGGATACCGAGCAAATGGATATGCGCACGCTGTGGAATACCGATACCGACAGAGCGCGGGCTGAGTTCCACTGGCGTATTACGCTCGTATTCACCGTGTTTATGATGGCACTGATTGTCGTGCCGCTGAGCGTGGTGAACCCGCGCCAGGGCCGCGTGCTCTCTATGCTGCCAGCGATGCTGCTTTACCTGATCTACTTCCTGCTGCAAACCTCGATTCGCTCTAACGGCGCGAAGGGTAAGCTGGATCCGATGGTCTGGACATGGTTCGTTAACAGCCTGTACATATTACTGGCGCTGGGATTAAACCTGTGGGATACGGTGCCTGTGCGCCGCATACGTGCCCGATTCTCGCGTAAAGGAGCCATCTAATGCAGGCGTTTGGCGTTCTTGATCGCTATATCGGTAAAACCATTTTCACCACCATCATGATGACGTTGTTCATGCTGGTGTCGCTCTCCGGCATTATCAAATTTGTCGATCAGCTGAAAAAAGCCGGACAGGGCAGCTATGACGCGATGGGGGCGGGGATGTACACCCTGCTCAGCGTGCCAAAAGATGTGCAGATCTTCTTCCCGATGGCGGCTCTGCTGGGCGCGCTGCTGGGGCTGGGGATGCTGGCTCAGCGCAGCGAGCTGGTGGTGATGCAGGCCTCAGGCTTTACCCGTATGCAGGTTGCGCTGTCGGTAATGAAAACCGCAATCCCGCTGGTGCTGTTGACCATGGCGATTGGCGAGTGGGTGGCACCGCAGGGCGAGCAGATGGCGCGTAACTATCGTGCTCAGGCAATGTACGGTGGTTCACTGCTCTCGACTCAGCAAGGTTTATGGGCGAAAGACGGGAAAAACTTCGTCTACATCGAACGGGTAAAGGGTAATGATGAACTGGGCGGGGTGAGCATCTACGCGTTCAACGACCAGCGCCGTCTGGAGTCTGTCCGACACGCCTCTTCCGCGAAGTTTGACGCTGAACATAAGCAGTGGCGTTTGTCGCAGGTTGATGAATCTGACCTGACGGATCCAAAACAGATTACCGGGTCACAGACGGTGACCGGCACCTGGAAGACCAACCTCACGCCGGATAAGCTCGGGGTTGTTGCGCTGGATCCTGACGCGCTCTCTATCAGCGGCTTGCACAACTATGTGAAGTACCTGAAGTCGAGCGGGCAGGATGCCGGACGCTATCAGCTCAACATGTGGAGCAAAATCTTCCAGCCGATGTCCGTGGCGGTGATGATGCTGATGGCGCTGTCGTTTATCTTCGGCCCGCTGCGTAGCGTGCCGATGGGCGTGCGCGTCGTGACCGGTATTAGCTTCGGCTTTGTCTTCTATGTACTCGATCAGATCTTCGGTCCGCTGACGCTGGTTTATGGCATCCCGCCGATTATCGGTGCGCTGCTGCCGAGCGCCAGCTTCTTCCTGATCAGCCTCTGGCTGCTGCTGAAACGCTCCTGATTGACCTCTCCTCGCTTCCGGTGAAACGGAGGCGAGGCTAATCTCCTGTTTCACCCCGCACTTTTTCTCACAACCTTCAACGTCCCGCCTCGAATTTGAGTATTATTGAGCGATAAAGTCGTGAAGGGATCCTCTATGAAGCAAATTCGAATGCTAGCCCAGTACTACGTCGACCTGATGATGAAGCTTGGACTGGTGCGTTTCTCCATGCTGCTGGCGCTGGCGCTGGTCGTTCTGGCGATTGTCGTGCAGATGGCCGTTACGATGGTTCTGCATGGTCAGGTCGAGAGTATCGACGTTATCCGCTCTATCTTCTTCGGCCTGCTCATTACCCCCTGGGCGGTCTATTTCCTTTCCGTGGTGGTCGAACAGCTTGAGGAGTCCCGTCAGCGCTTATCAAAACTGGTCGATAAGCTGGAGGAGATGCGCGAGCGCGACCTGAAGCTCAACGTTCAGCTTAAAGACAACATTGCTCAGTTGAATCAGGAAATTTCAGATCGTGAGAAGGCGGAGGCAGAGCGTCAGGCCACGCTGGAACAGCTGAAAATCGAAATGAAAGAGCGCGAGGTGACGCAGATCCAGCTTGAGCAGCAATCCTCCTTCCTGCGTTCGTTCCTGGACGCTTCACCGGATCTGGTATTCTACCGTAACGAAGATAAAGAATTTTCAGGCTGTAACCGCGCGATGGAGCTCCTGACCGGGAAAAGCGAGAAGCAGCTGATTCACCTCAAGCCGCAGGACGTTTACTCCGAAGAGGCGGCCGCCAAGGTCATGGAGACGGATGAAAAAGTGTTCCGCCATAACGTCTCGCTGACCTACGAACAGTGGCTGGATTACCCGGACGGGCGCAAAGCCTGCTTTGAGATCCGTAAGGTGCCGTACTATGACCGCGTCGGGAAGCGCCACGGCCTGATGGGCTTCGGCCGTGATATTACCGAGCGTAAGCGCTATCAGGATGCGCTGGAGCGCGCCAGCCGCGACAAGACCACCTTCATCTCCACCATCAGCCATGAGCTTCGTACCCCGCTTAACGGCATTGTGGGGCTGAGCCGTATTCTGCTGGATACCGACCTGACCGCAGAACAGGAAAAATACCTCAAAACGATTCATGTCTCGGCGGTCACGCTGGGTAATATCTTCAACGATATTATTGACATGGATAAAATGGAGCGCCGAAAGGTTCAGCTTGATAACCAGCCGGTTGATTTCACCAGCTTCCTTGCCGATCTGGAAAACTTGTCTGGTCTGCAGGCCCAGCAGAAGGGGCTGAATTTTGTCATGGATCCCACCCTGCCGCTGCCGCATAAAGTGATTACCGACGGCACGCGCCTGCGTCAGATCCTGTGGAATCTCATCAGCAACGCGGTGAAATTTACCCAGAAGGGGCAGGTGGCGGTGCGTATTCGCTATGACGACGGGGACATGCTGCATTTCGAGGTGGAGGACTCCGGGATTGGTATTCCGCAGGAGGAGCAGGACAAGATTTTCGCGATGTACTACCAGGTGAAGGACAGCAACGGTGGAAAACCGGCCACTGGTACCGGAATCGGCCTGGCGGTGTCTAAGCGGCTGGCGAAGAGCATGGGTGGTGACATCACCGTTGCCAGCCAGGCGGGCAAAGGGTCAACCTTCACGCTGACGGTGCATGCGCCGGCGGTGGCGGAAGAGGTAGAGGATACCTTTGAAAATGACGATATGCCGCTGCCTGCGCTGCACGTCCTGCTGGTGGAGGATATTGAGCTTAACGTGATTGTAGCGCGCTCGGTGCTGGAAAAACTGGGCAACAGCGTGGATGTCGCGATGACCGGTAAAGCCGCGCTGGAGATGTTTACACCGGGTGAATATGACCTCGTTCTGCTGGATATTCAGTTGCCGGATATGACCGGGCTGGATATCTCGCGTGAACTGACGCGTCAGTACGCGGCTGATGAACTGCCGCCGCTGGTGGCGCTGACGGCAAACGTGCTGAAAGATAAAAAAGAGTATCTCGACGCCGGTATGGACGATGTACTCAGCAAGCCTCTGGCGGTGCCTGCTCTGACCGCCATGATCAAGAAGTTCTGGGATACCCACGATGAAGAGGAGAGCACCATGACGTCTGTTGATAGCGCAAAAGCCCAAACGATACTCGATACCGCGATGCTGGAGCAGTATATCGATCTGGTCGGCCCGAAACTGATTACCGACGGCCTGGCGGTGTTTGAAAAAATGATGCCGGGTTATCTGAGCGTGCTGGAGTCAAACCTGACGGCGCGTGACCAGAAGGGCATCGTGGAAGAAGGGCATAAAATCAAAGGCGCAGCCGGCTCGGTCGGGTTACGCCACCTGCAGCAGTTGGGTCAACAGATTCAGTCGCCTGATTTACCAGCCTGGGAAGATAACGTTGGTGATTGGGTTGAAGAGATGAAACAAGAGTGGCAGAACGATGTTGCGGTGCTTAAAGCCTGGGTGGATGCCAGAAAAAAATGACCCCGGCTAGACCGGGGTGCGCGAATACTGCGCCAACACCAGGGAAATCGTGGCTGCGCCTGTTTTTTAAAGTAATTTTCTAATGGGCGCCGCCGTAAAAATTTAGGCCGCACGCAGATAAGATAGCAAATCTTAAATGGTTTGTTACATGAATCAGTGAAATGTGTGAAGCATAGCGTTTTAATCAAAATTATTAATGTGCTTCAGCGAGTTGCAAAGAAGGATCGTCAAGATGAAAAAAATTGGTGTTGTCCTGAGCGGATGCGGTGTTTTTGATGGTTCAGAAATACATGAAGCCGTAATCACGCTGCTGGCCCTGACAAAACAGGGAGCAGAGGTTATCTGTTTTGCGCCCGACAAAAATCAGTCGGATGTGATTAACCATCTGACCGGCGAGCCGATGGCCGAAACGCGTAACGTGCTGATTGAAGCCGCGCGTATTACCCGGGGAGAGATTCATCCGCTGGCGCAGGCAGATGCCGCTGAACTGGATGCGCTCATTGTGCCGGGCGGCTTCGGCGCCGCGAAAAATCTCAGCACCTTTGCTGCCGAGGGTGCCGCATGCACGGTGGACCCTGATCTCAAAGCGCTGACGCTGGCGATGCATGCCGCGGGCAAGCCGCTGGGCTTTATCTGTATTGCACCGGCCATGCTGCCAAATATTTTCGATTTTCCGTTACGGCTGACGATCGGAACCGATATTGATACCGCAGAGGTCGTCGAGGATATGGGGGGTGAACACGTTCCGTGTCCGGTCGATGACATTGTGGTGGATGAAGACAACAAAATTGTCACCACGCCCGCGTATATGCTGGCGAAGAATATTGCGGAAGCCGCCGTGGGCATTGAAAAGCTGGTCGCCCGAGTGCTGGTGCTGACGGAATGAGGCGTCAGTCTTCCGCAGGCGCATGGGTGAAACGCCTTCTTTTACGCATCGTTCTCGTCCTGGCGGTGTTCTGGGGGGGCGGCCTGGCCGTGTTCAGCATTTTGCCGGTACCGTTTTCAGCGGTCATGGTTGAGCGCCAGCTTAGCGCGTGGTTCTCCGGTGATTTCGGCTATGTTGCCCATTCTGACTGGGTGAGCATGGATGAAATTTCTCCGTTCATGGGGCTGGCGGTTATCGCGGCGGAAGATCAAAAATTCCCGCAGCACTGGGGGTTTGATGTGGCCGCGATCGAAAAGGCGCTGGCCCATAACGAACGTCACGAAAACCGCGTGCGCGGTGCGTCAACGCTGTCGCAGCAGACGGCTAAAAACCTGTTCCTGTGGGATGGCCGAAGCTGGGTGCGAAAAGGGCTGGAAGCGGGCCTGACCCTGGGAATGGAAACGGTCTGGAGCAAAAAGCGTATTCTGACCGTTTACCTTAATATCGCCGAGTTCGGCGACGGGGTATTTGGTGTCGAAGCTGCATCACAACGCTATTTTAATAAACCTGCCAGCAGGCTGAGCATGTCGGAGGCGGCGCTGCTCGCGGCTGTTCTGCCTAATCCTGTCCGCTTCAAGGCCAGCGCCCCGTCAGGGTACGTGCGAAGCCGTCAGGCGTGGATCATGCGCCAGATGCGCCAGCTGGGTGGGGAAGGGTTTATGGAGAGAAATGCGTTAATGTAGGGCGGGTAAGCGCAGCGCCACCCGCCAGAATAGCAGGCCTAATCTTCGTCGAACCCGGCGTTAAACAGCGCAACTACCGCTGCCAGAGCTTCCTCTTCCTGAGGACCGGTGGCTTCAACCTCAATCTGACGCCCTTTGGCGGAGTCCAGCATCAGCAGCGCAATCACGCTGTTGGCTTCCGCTTCGGTGCCTTCGTCATTACGCAGCAGCACTTCTGCATCGAAACCCTGCATCAGCTCAAACAGCTTCATCGCCGGGCGTGCATGCATGCCCAGCTTATTGGTGATCTCAACGGTTTGTTTTACGGTCATGTTTTACGTTTTTCCAGCGTGCGATGACGGGACTGAACGTTCTTACCGCGCGAGCGGAAATAGTCGGCCAGCTGTTCGGCGATGTAGACCGAACGATGTTTACCGCCGGTACAGCCAATCGCCACTGTCAGGTAGCTACGATTGTTTGTCTCCAGCATAGGTAACCATAGCTCAAGGTAGCTTCGCGTCTGGTAGATAAAATTGTGAACTTCTGTGTGTCGGTCGAGGAACGCCGCCACGGGCTTATCCAGACCGGTCATTGGACGCAGTTTAGGATCCCAGTGCGGGTTCGGCAGGAAGCGCACGTCGAAAACATAGTCCGCATCAATCGGAATACCGTGCTTAAAGCCGAAGGATTCGAACACCATCGTCAGCTCGCGCTCGCGTTTGCCCAGCAGCCGGGTTCGCAGCATTTCCGCCAGCTCGTGAACGGACATCTCTGAGGTGTCGACAATCAGATCGGCACGAGAGCGCAGCGGCTCAAGCAGATCGCTCTCTTCGTCGATGGCGCTCTCCAGCGAGAGATTCTTGCTGGAAAGCGGGTGCAGACGGCGGGTGTCGCTGTAGCGGCGGATCAGGGTATTGCGGTCGGCATCAAGGAACAGCAGCTGAGGCGAGAACGCGTCAGGCAGGTTACTCATTGCCTGTTCGAAGATCTCTGGCGATTCCGGCATGTTACGAACGTCGATACTGACGGCGGCGGAGGTTTGTCTCTCCGCTAACGTGCGTGCCAGATCGGGCAATAACACGACCGGCAGGTTATCGACGCAGTAAAAACCCATGTCTTCCAGCGCGCGCAGGGCAACGGATTTCCCCGACCCTGAACGACCGCTGACAATCATCAGCACCATGTTCCGTTTCTCCTCAGGACAACAGATGTGAAGGCCATCACCTGGTTATGCGTCATCCTGATTGCCTTCTGCTTCAGTGATAATTTGATAAAGCTCTTCATCACTTTGGGCTGAGCGCAGTCGACGGCAGATGGTTTTATCCGCCAGACGTTTAGCAACCAGCGAAAGCGTATGCAGGTGGGTCTTGGTCTGGTCTGCAGGCACCAACAGCGCGAAGAGGAGATCGACGGGCTGGTTATCAATGGCGTCAAAAGCGATTGGGGTTTCCAGTTGCACAAACACACCGACGGCACGCAGGGTGTCCTCTTCCAGCTTGCCGTGCGGGATCGCGATGCCGTTGCCTATACCGGTACTGCCCATCTTTTCACGGGTCAGAATGGCTTCGAACACCACCTGCGGCGGCAGGCCCAGCTGTTTTGCAGCCAATTCACTGATGATCTCCAGCGCACGTTTTTTGCTCTGGCAGTGAACGGCACTGCGGGTACATTCCTGGTTAAGGACATTGCTCAGTTGAAGAGCGGAATCGTTGTTCATCATAATTTCACCTAAGCGCTAACTGTACAAATGGCCCGTTGTGTTTCACAACAGGCCGTCCTGCACCCGTTAACTGCCCGGACAATTAGTGTTGTTTCAGTTTATCTTTATGTTTATTGAGCTGTCGCGCAAGCTTGTCAATCAAGCCGTCGATAGCCGCGTACATGTCTTGCCCTTCCGCACTGGCATGGAGTTCACCCCCGTTAACATGCAGGGTTGCATCCGAGATATGAGTCACTTTCTCCACTTTTAACACAACGTAGACCTGATTGATCCTTTCGAAATACTGCTCGAGTTTCGCGAACTTAGCGTTCACGAAGTCACGTAAAGCCTCAGTAATCTCGACGTTATGTCCTGTGATATTGAGCTGCATAGTGTCTTCCTTATCGGTTGTGTCAGACCAACTGTTTACGCTGGTTAGACGGCGGAATGGATAAAGACTCTCGATACTTCGCAACAGTACGACGTGCCACCATAATACCCTGATCGGACAGCATGGTGGTCAACTTACTGTCACTTAGTGGCTTCGCGGGGTTCTCCGCGGCGATCAACTTCTTCACCAGGGCGCGAATCGCCGTTGAGGAGGCTTCGCCGCCACCCTCGGTGTTCACGTGGCTGGAGAAGAAATACTTAAGCTCAAAAATACCGCGCGGACTGTGCAGATACTTCTGCGTAGTAACGCGGGAAATAGTGGATTCATGCATCTCGACGGCCTGGGCGATATCCGCCAGCACCATCGGCTTCATATACTCTTCGCCCTGCTCAAAGAAGGCCTGCTGCTGTTCGACGATGCAGCGGCTCACGCGAAGCAGGGTATCATTCCGGCTCTCCAGGCTCTTGATCAACCATCGCGCTTCCTGAAGATTGCTGCGAATATATTGATTGTCGGAGTCGTTGCGCGCGCTGGTACACATGGAGGCGTACTGCTGGTTGATTTGCAGGCGAGGGATGCTGTCAGAGTTCAGTTCAACGACCCAGCGGTCATTGTGTTTTCTGACCAGCACGTCCGGGATAACGTACTCGGGTTCGCTGGTCTGGATCGACTGACCGGGACGCGGATCGAGGGACTGGATCAGATTTACCGCCTCTTTCAGCACCTCTTCCTTCAGGCGCGTCACGCGCATCAGGGTGCGGAAATCGTGGTTAGCCAGAAGATCCAGATGATCGCTGATGATTAAGCGTGCCTCGTCGAGCCACGGCGTCTCTTTGCTGAACTGAGAAAGCTGGATCAGCAGACAGTCGCGCAGGTCCTTCGCGGCCACCCCGACCGGATCGAAGCGCTGAATGCGTTTCAGTACCGCTTCAATCTCCTCAATCTCAATCTCTTCATCGCCCATGCTTTCCAGAATGTCGTCCAGCGTGACGGTCAAATAACCGGTGTCATCAACGGCGTCGACAATCGACGTGGCAATGGCGCGGTCGGTATCGGAGAAGGGGGTAAGCTCTACCTGCCACATCAGGTAATCCTGCAGCGACTGGGTGGTTTCGCCCTGGTAGACCGGTAGCTCGTCGTCCTGGTAGTCTGCACGCGTGCCGGAAGGGGTTCCGGCGGTATAGATTTCATCCCAGCTGGCATCCAGCGGAAGCTCGTCCGGCATCTCTTTTTGTTCGAGTGCATCCGCGGTGTCGAGCGCTTCTGTGTCCTGTGACTGCTGGGTATCTACCTCGTCATGAAGATCGGCTTGCTCCAGCAGGGGATTGCTGTCCAGCGCCTGCTGGAGCTCCTGCTGGAGTTCTAAGGTGGACAGTTGCAACAGACGAATTGCCTGCTGTAACTGCGGCGTCATCGCCAGCTGTTGGCTGAGCCTTAATTGCAAACCTTGCTTCATGTTCAGAGCATTTTTCTCCGGTTCGGCGTTACGTTACCTCTACCCTATCAGAGTCTGAAGTCTTCCCCAAGATAGACGCGCTTAACATGATCGTCTTCGAGGATCTGCTGCGGCGTACCGTGAGCGATCAGATTGCCCTGGCTCACGATATACGCGCGTTCACATACCGCCAGCGTTTCACGAACGTTGTGGTCGGTGATCAGCACGCCAAGTCCGCTGTCACGCAGATGCTCGATAATGCGTTTAATGTCGATAACGGAGATCGGGTCAACGCCCGCAAACGGTTCATCCAGAAGGATAAACTTCGGATTGGCGGCCAGCGCGCGCGCAATCTCAACACGACGGCGTTCCCCCCCGGACAAGGCCTGGCCCAGGCTGTCGCGCAGGTGTTCGATATGAAACTCTTCCATCAGCTCGTTGGCGCGATCCTGACGCTGTTCGTTGGTCAGGTCGTCGCGAATTTGCAGGACTGCCATCAGGTTATCAAAGACGCTCAGACGACGGAAAATAGAGGCTTCCTGCGGCAGATAGCCGATGCCACGGCGCGCGCGCGCGTGCAGCGGCAGCAGGCTGATGTCTTCATCGTCGATGATGATGTTGCCGGCGTCACGCGGCACAATGCCCACCACCATGTAGAAGGTGGTGGTTTTACCCGCACCGTTCGGGCCAAGCAGGCCCACAATTTCGCCGGAGTTGACGGTCAGACTGACATCTTCTACGACACGGCGGCCCTTATAGGCCTTCGCGAGATTTTTTGCAGTTAATGTTGCCATAGCGAATTAGTTACTCTTCTTCTGTGCCGGGGCCTGGCCCTTGCCTTTGTCCTGCAGCTGCGACGGAACCAGCACGGTGGTTACGCGTTTGCCTTTCTCGCTGGAGGCCTGCATTTTTTGCTCTTTCACCAGATAGGTAATCTGGTCACCGGTAATATTGCTGTCCAGCTGTTCCAGATACGCGTTTCCGGTCAGGATGACCAGGTCCTTCGCCAGCTCATAGTGCATATGCGAGGCGTGGCCCTTCACCGGCTTGCCGTTGTCCTGCATCTGGTAGAAGGTGGCCGGGTTGCCGTAACCATCAATGATCTCTTTGCCCTGCTCGCCGCCCGGACGGGTAACGACCACTTTATCGGCGTTAATTTTGATGGTCCCCTGAGTCATGACGACGTTACCCGTGAAGGTGACGACGTTACCCTGCATATCGAGAGACTGAGTGTCGGACTCGATATGGATCGGCTGGTCGGTATCGCCCGTTACAGCAAGCGCGGGGAGACTGGCCGCCAGCATCGCGCTGGCGATAATTACTTTAAGGCTGAGTTTGTTTGTTTTGAATTTCATAGGAGGTTCTAACCTTTTCAATCAGCTCGGCGTTCTTGCTGCGTAAGTTCCCGCGCATTCTTAAACCGCTGGAATTAAATGTTGTGCCATACAGTGTGACCAGATCCTGTGACGTCACGTCCTGGGTTACCAGGTTGATCTGGGCATTATCCGTCGTAATTTTTCGCAGTTGCGAGTCAGCGGTCAGGGCGTTGACTTCAACGTGGCCATACAGATAAAGCATACGGTCATTTGTCAGTTTGGCCCGATCTGACTTAATTGACCACGTCGGCACTTTGTCTTTGTCGAAAGTGGTCATGACAGGTTGGGTAAACCACGAAACGCCGTCATCGGAAAAGTATTCAACGTGCTGGGCAATCAGGCGATAATTCAGCGCACCTTCCGGGCTATAGACCACGGTGTCGCTGTGATCGCTTTTATAGGTTGGATCGTTATTGTTGACGACTTCCGTTTGCGTATCGTCGCGATCGGCAAGGTTCACGCCAATCAATACCAGTGCGACAAGCGAAAGCAGAATGATAACCCAACGTCTGGTTTTACTCATATCGATTGCCCTTTGGCTTCATCAAGCTTGCCCTGCGCCAGCAGAAGCAGATCGCAGACTTCACGGACGGCACCCCGGCCACCGTTGATGTGGGTAACGTAGTCAGCGCGCGGGATCAACAGCGGATGAGCATCAGCAACCGCGATGCTGAGACCGACTTCAGCCATCACCGGCCAGTCAATCAGGTCGTCCCCGACGTAGGCCACGTTTTCCGGTGCGATAGCCAGTTTACCCAGTAAATCATTGAACGCTGCCATCTTATCGGATTGACCCTGGTAAAGATGGGTAATGCCTAAGGTTTCACAGCGGTCTTCTACCAGTTTAGCTTTTCGTCCGGTGATGATAGCAACCTCAATACCCGAGGTGAGCGCACAGCGGATACCGTAGCCGTCGCGAACGTTAAACGCTTTCAGCTCTTCACCATTATTGCCCATGTAAATCAGGCCATCGGAAAGTACGCCATCCACATCCAGAATGAGCAGACGAATATTTTCCGCCTTTGCCATCATCTGGGTACTGACCGGACCATAACAGGTTGCAAGGGATGCACCCGCATTACTCATTGTCTTATCCTTTATTACACTACGCCAGCGCGCAGCAGATCATGCATATGTACCACACCCAGCAACTGGTCGCCATCGGCAACCATAACGGAGGTGATATGGCGGGACTGCATCAGGTTCAGCACATCCACGGCCAGCGTTCCCGGACGCACGCGAATGCCGCCGGGCGTCATCACATCGGCAATGCCGAGCGTGCGGACATCTACACCCATGTCGAACACGCGACGCAGGTCGCCATCGGTGAAGATCCCCTGAATTTTCATCAGATCGTCGCACACGACCGTCATACCCAGATTCTTACGGGTGATTTCCAGCAGCGCATCACGCAGGGAGGCTTCTTTGCTGACGTGAGGGATCTCATCCCCGGTGTGCATAATATCGTTTACCCGCAGCAGCAGCTTGCGCCCCAGCGCGCCGCCCGGATGGGAGAGCGCGAAATCTTCCGGTGTAAAACCGCGGGCTTCAAGCAGCGCGACGGCAAGCGCATCGCCCATGACCAGCGCGGCGGTGGTGCTGGACGTTGGTGCCAGGCCGAGCGGGCAGGCCTCTTTCGGTACTTTAACGCACAGATGAATATCGGCCGCACGCGCCATGCTACTTTCCGGACGGCTGGTCATGCAAATCAGCGGCACCTGCAGACGCTTCAGTACGGGGATCAATGCCAGAATTTCATTGGACTCACCGGAGTTGGACAGCGCGATAACGACATCCTGCGGCGTGACCATCCCCAGGTCGCCGTGCGCGGCTTCCCCCGGGTGTACAAAGAAGGACGAGGTTCCGGTGCTGGCAAACGTTGCCGCCATTTTGCGCCCAATGTGGCCGGACTTGCCCATCCCCATCACCACGACTTTCCCGGCACAGTAGAATATCTTCTCACATGCCAGACTAAAATCCTGATTAATGTACTGATCTAACTGCGCCAGACCTTCACGTTCAATCTCCAGAACCTCTTTGCCTGCTTTCTGAAAGTCAAAACCCGGCTGCAATTCTATTTGCGACATAATGCGTTTCCGTTTACCCAGAGAGAAGAGGCGAGAGCCAGTACAGCATCGCCATCCATACGATAAATCCACCCGTCAGCAGCGCGCCTGCGCCTTTGCCGATCTGGCGTTGCCGCCGCCAGCAGAGCAGGGCAAATATCACGCTGACCAGCAACATCACCCCGTAATCGCGTGAAAACGCCAGAGGATTAAACGGCCCCGGCGTAATCAGAGCCGGCAGGCCCATGACAATCGCGATATTAAATATGTTGGAGCCGATGATATTACCAATGGCGATGTCATCTTCCCCTTTACGCGCCCCCGCAATGGCGGTGGCCAGCTCCGGCAGGCTGGTGCCGATAGCAATAACCGTCAGGCCAATCGTCAGTTCGCTCATGGCGAAATAGTTCGCCAGTACCGTCGCGTTATCCACGACCATGCGCGTTGCCATCGGCATGATGATCAGCGCAACGCCAAGCCAGAGGAGGGCGACCGGCAGCGTGCCTTCCCGCGGGAGTTCGGCAACCTGTTCACGCGTCAGGCTATCCTGACCCTGTTTTTCCGCCTGGCGGGCAATCTTAACACTATACAGTAACCAGATGACGGCCAGCGCCAGCAGGAAAATGCCGTCGCTATAGCTCAGTACGCCATCATAAAATACGCACCCTGCCAGCAGGCTTACGACTAACATTAGCGGCAATTCACGGCGCAGAACATCAGAATGCACGCGAAATGGATGGAGCAGTGCCGCAAGGCCTAAAATCAGTAATATATTGACGATGTTAGAGCCAATCGCGGTGCCAATTGCCAGGTCTAACTGACCATGCAGCGACGCCGAGACGGAGACGATGATTTCAGGAAGTGACGTGCCAACGCTGACCACGGTCATCCCGATGACTACAGGCGGTACACCCGTCAGGCGACACAGGATAGATGCAGCAAAGACTAAACGGTCAGCACTGTAGACCACTAACAGTAAACCAATGATTAACAGTGCTGTTGCTAAAAGCATCAAAAGTCCTTTCTTCAGGTATACTTGTCGGTCCATCGCGCGGGAATGGCTGGACTGCATACGGTCTGAGGCGTAACGAATTCCTAATTTTGACTTTATGCGCCGGAAAAGTAAAACAAATGCCAGCTTTCGCTAACCTCAACGGCTAATATTCTGTAAAAATGCGGGGTTAAGGGCTGATTCAGGCTGCACGTCTTAACGTGAGCAGGGTAAGAAAGGAACTATAAATGAGCCAAACGATGGCGAATATCGTCGATGTCCGCGGTGTGAGTTTTTCTCGCGGCAATCGACTGATATTCGATGATATTTCGTTGACCGTACCGCGTGGCAAAATCACCGCCATCATGGGGCCGTCCGGGATCGGTAAAACGACCCTCCTGCGCCTTATTGGTGGTCAGATCCCACCGGATAGCGGTGAAATCCTCTTCGATGGCGAAAACGTCCCGGAGATGTCGCGCTCGCGCCTGTATACTGTCCGCAAACGTATGAGTATGCTCTTTCAGTCGGGGGCGTTGTTCACCGACATGAACGTCTTTGATAACGTGGCCTATCCGCTGCGCGAGCATACTAGCCTGCCGCCTGAGCTGCTGAAAAGCACGGTGATGATGAAGCTTGAAGCTGTGGGGTTGCGGGGAGCCGCGAAGCTAATGCCTTCGGAGCTGTCCGGCGGGATGGCGCGCCGCGCCGCGCTGGCGCGAGCCATTGCATTAGAGCCCGATTTAATCATGTTCGACGAACCGTTCGTCGGGCAGGATCCCATCACGATGGGCGTGCTGGTAAAGCTCATCTCTGAACTGAACAGCGCGCTCGGCGTCACCTGTATCGTGGTGTCTCACGATGTACCGGAAGTGTTGAGCATTGCCGATTACGCCTATATCGTGGCGGACAAAAAGATCGTTGCACACGGCAGCGCCCAGGCGCTGCAGGAAAATTGCGATCCGCGCGTGCGGCAGTTCCTCGACGGTATTGCTGACGGACCCGTACCGTTCCGCTACCCGGCGGGCGATTATCGTGACGATTTACTGGGAATAGGGAGTTAAGCCACTCATGCTGTTAAATGCGTTGGCCGCTCTCGGACACCGTGGCATAAAAACCATCAGGACGTTCGGGCGTGCCGGATTGATGTTATTCAACGCGCTGGTCGGCAAGCCGGAGTTTAGTAAGCACGCCCCTCTGCTGGTGCGTCAGCTTTATAATGTCGGCGTGCTGTCGATGCTCATCATTATTGTTTCCGGTCTGTTTATCGGTATGGTGCTTGGGCTGCAGGGCTACCTTGTTCTGACAACCTACAGTGCGGAAACCAGCCTCGGAATGCTGGTGGCGCTTTCGCTGCTGCGCGAATTGGGTCCGGTTGTGGCGGCACTGCTGTTTGCCGGACGCGCTGGGTCGGCATTAACGGCTGAGATTGGCCTGATGCGTGCGACCGAGCAGCTATCCAGCATGGAAATGATGGCGGTCGATCCGCTGCGTCGCGTGATCTCGCCGCGTTTCTGGGCGGGGGTGATCTCGCTCCCGCTACTGACTATTCTGTTTGTCGCCGTGGGGATCTGGGGCGGTTCGCTGGTTGGGGTCCACTGGAAAGGCATCGATGCCGGCTTCTTCTGGTCCGCGATGCAGGACGCCATCGACCTGCGAATGGATCTGGTTAACTGCCTGATTAAAAGCGTGGTGTTTGCCATTACGGTCACCTGGATTGCATTGTTCAATGGTTACGATGCTATCCCGACCTCGGCGGGCATTAGCCGTGCAACAACACGTACTGTCGTACATTCGTCGCTGGCCGTACTGGGCCTGGATTTTGTGCTCACCGCACTGATGTTTGGGAATTGAGTTCATGCAAACGAGAAAAAATGAAATTTGGGTCGGCGTTTTCCTGCTGCTGGCGCTGCTGGCGGCGCTGTTTATCTGCCTGAGAGCGGCGGATATCACCTCAGTACGCACCGAGCCGACGTATCGCATCTATGCCACGTTCGATAACATCGGCGGGCTGAAGGCGCGTTCACCGGTCCGCATTGGCGGTGTGGTGATCGGACGCGTAACTGACATTACGCTGGATGAGAAGACCTATCTGCCGCGCGTCGCGATGGATATCGAAGAACGTTACAACCACATTCCGGACACCAGCTCCCTTTCTATCCGTACTTCCGGCCTGCTGGGTGAACAATATCTGGCACTTAACGTCGGCTTTGAAGATCCTGAGCTGGGAACGACTATCCTTAAAGACGGTAGCGTTATCCAGGATACGAAGTCCGCGATGGTGCTGGAGGACATGATTGGTCAGTTCCTTTACAACAGTAAAGGGGATGATAAAAAGTCTGACGATGCCCCTGCGCAGAGTGAAGACCATACCAACGTTGCGCCGACCCCTGGTGCTGCGAATTAATTCAGGAGAAGTCATTCATGTTTAAACGACTGTTAATGGTTGCCATGCTGGTCATTGCCCCTCTCACTGCGGCACATGCTGCGGATCAGAGCAACCCGTACAAACTGATGGACGAAGCTGCGAAGAAAACCTTCGACCGTCTCAAAAACGAACAGCCAAAAATTCGCGCGAATCCTGACTATCTGCGTGACGTGGTTGACCAGGAACTGCTGCCGTATGTGCAGATCAAATATGCGGGAGCGCTGGTGCTGGGCCGCTATTACAAAGACGCCACCCCGGCGCAGCGTGAGGCCTATTTTGCCGCATTCCGTGAATACCTGAAGCAGGCGTATGGTCAGGCGCTGGCGATGTACCACGGTCAGACCTATCAGATCGCCCCGGAGCAGCCGCTGGGTGATGCGACCATCGTGCCTATTCGTGTAACGATCATCGATCCTAACGGCCGTCCGCCGGTGCGCCTGGATTTCCAGTGGCGTAAAAACAGCCAGACCGGCCACTGGCAGGCGTATGACATGATCGCCGAAGGCGTAAGCATGATCACCACCAAGCAGAACGAGTGGAGCGACCTGCTGCGCACCAAGGGCATTGATGGCCTGACCGCGCAACTGCAGTCCATTGCTCGTCAGAAAATTACCCTGGACGAGAAGAAGTAATGTCGCAGCAACTCCGCTGGTCGCGTGAAGGTGAGACGTTAAGGCTGTCCGGCGAGCTGGACCAGGATCTGCTGAACCCACTGTGGGATAAACGCCAGGAAGCGATGCAGGGCGTGACGCTTATCGACTTAACCGACGTCACGCGGGTGGATACGGCAGGCGTTGCGCTGCTCGCCCATCTGGTTGCCGTGGGCAAAAAGCAGGGAATAAGCGTCATGCTTCATGGCGCGAGTGACAATGTCGTTACCCTTGCGCAACTCTACAATCTGCCTCAGGACGTACTGCCTCGTTAATATTTTCAGTGCGTTACTTCCGAAAGCCCTGACAGTTTCATCGTCGGGGCTTTTTGCTTGTTTAAGACGACGCCACTTTGCTCTAAGATGTTGGGCTTGTTTTCACTATCAGATGATTAAGAGCCCATGGAAAATCATGAAATCCAGACAGTGCTGATGAATGCACTCTCCCTTCAGGAAGCCCACGTCACTGGCGATGGCAGTCACTTCCAGGTTATTGCTGTGGGTGAGATGTTCGACGGTATGAGCCGTGTGAAGAAGCAGCAGGCTGTGTACGCGCCGCTGATGGAATATATTGCGGATAACCGCATCCACGCCCTGTCGATTAAAGCGTTCACCCCGCAAGAGTGGGCACGCGATCGCAAACTAAACGGTTTTTGAGCTGAGGGCGACAGGCCCGCAGCACGGTTGAATTTATAAGAGAGCACACAATGGATAAATTTCGTGTACAGGGGCCAACGCGTCTCCAGGGCGAAGTCACAATTTCTGGCGCGAAGAACGCCGCGCTACCAATCCTCTTTGCTGCGCTGCTCGCGGAAGAGCCGGTAGAAATTCAGAACGTACCGAAGCTGAAAGATATCGACACGACCATGAAGTTGCTCACCCAGTTGGGCACTAAAGTTGAGCGCAACGGTTCCGTCTGGATCGACGCCAGCAACGTGAACAACTTCTCTGCGCCTTACGATCTGGTTAAAACCATGCGTGCATCTATCTGGGCGCTTGGCCCGCTGGTGGCACGTTTCGGTCAGGGTCAGGTTTCGCTGCCGGGCGGTTGCGCCATCGGCGCGCGTCCGGTTGACCTGCATATCTTTGGCCTGGAGAAACTGGGCGCAGAGATCAAGCTGGAAGAGGGGTACGTTAAGGCCTCCGTCAACGGTCGTCTGAAAGGCGCACACATTGTCATGGACAAAGTGAGCGTAGGCGCTACCGTTACCATCATGTCTGCGGCAACGCTGGCAGAAGGTACCACCATCATCGAAAACGCCGCGCGCGAACCGGAGATCGTGGATACCGCCAATTTCCTCGTGGCGCTGGGCGCGAAGATTTCCGGCCAGGGTACTGACCGCATCACCATTGAAGGCGTTGAGCGTCTGGGCGGTGGTGTGTATCGTGTTCTGCCGGACCGTATCGAAACCGGCACCTTCCTGGTGGCTGCGGCCATTTCCGGCGGTAAGATTGTCTGCCGTAATGCACAGCCAGACACTCTGGATGCCGTTCTGGCGAAGCTGCGTGAAGCGGGTGCCGATGTTGAAACCGGTGAAGACTGGATCAGCCTCGACATGCACGGCAAGCGTCCTAAAGCGGTGACCGTGCGTACGGCTCCGCATCCGGCATTCCCGACCGATATGCAGGCACAGTTCACTCTGCTGAACCTGGTTGCCGAAGGAACCGGTGTGATTACCGAGACGATTTTCGAAAACCGTTTTATGCACGTACCGGAACTGATCCGTATGGGTGCACATGCTGAGATCGAAAGTAATACCGTGATTTGCCATGGCGTTGAGAAACTGTCCGGTGCTCAGGTAATGGCAACGGATCTGCGTGCGTCTGCAAGCCTGGTGCTGGCGGGCTGTATCGCGGAAGGCACAACGGTGGTGGATCGTATTTATCACATCGATCGTGGCTATGAACGTATTGAAGACAAACTGCGCGCGCTGGGTGCCAATATCGAGCGTGTGAAGGGCGAGTAATCGTTCCGGCAGCCCCCTGCCAGAAATGACCGGGGGGTTGCTATTCCTGTCAAAAAAACCGTTATCCCTGCGGTTCTGTTTTTGCTTTTCTCTGGCGCATCATGCGCGTTCTGTCGATAAATTCATGAGTAACAGGATCGTGATAACGTGAAGGCCAGATCACCCACGGGTGCGTTTCCAGCGCCGTCGCGATAATCAATTCTCCCTTTGGCCAGGGGCGGGTCAGGGCGTTGGCCAGGGTGGAAGAACTCAGACCATGGCGGCGGGACTCTGCTGCAAGTGACGTTCCTCTTTTGCGCAGTGCCGCAATGATATCTGCCGTATGCCAGTCGATAAATTTCGTATCCATAACGCTGTCCTTAAGTTCGGATTCACCTACGCCGTTTCTTCTGAAACGACTAGCTTACTATACCCATTTCGACTTCTTGTTCTAAAAAGTTCGAGTTACTTGAAGGGATATTCAGAATAAGACATGGCTTTATTCATGCGGGCTTTAACCCGATTCATTTACATGAATGAGGAATTTACTGATGCGTTTTTGAACCTCCCCGCGATGGATACGGGGAGGTGGGGGCAAGATTAACGGTCGCGTTGAACAGCGATGTGGGCAAGACCAATCAGGGCATCGCGCCATGGGCTGTCTGGAATAACCTGGAGAGCTTCGATGGCTTTGTCAGCCTCTTCTTCAGCACGCTGGCGGGTCCATTCCAGCGAGCCGCAGATGGCCATCGTTTCCAGTACAGGTTCCAGAAGATGGCGACCATTTCCCTGTTCGATCGCCTCACGGATCATTTTCGCCTGGTCGGCCGTTCCGTGACGCATCGCGTGAAGCAGCGGCAGGGTCGGTTTGCCTTCGTTCAGGTCATCGCCAACGTTTTTGCCGAGCGTTTCGCCGTCCGCGCTGTAGTCCAGCAAATCATCAATCAGCTGGAAGGCAGTACCCAGGTAGCGTCCATAATCCTGCAGTCCTTTTTCCTGCGCCTCGGAACAGCCAGCCAGGATGCCGGAACACTGGGCGGCCGCTTCAAACAGGCGCGCTGTTTTGCTGTAGATAACGCGCATGTAGTTTTCTTCGGTGATATCGGGGTCATTGACGTTCATCAGCTGCAGCACTTCGCCTTCAGCGATGACGTTGACGGCTTCGGACATCACCTCGAGCACTTTCAGAGAGCCCAGGCTGGTCATCATCTGGAAGGCGCGGGTATAGATAAAGTCCCCGACCAGAACGCTGGCGGCGTTCCCGAAGGCAGCGTTTGCCGTGGCTTTGCCACGACGCATATCGGATTCATCCACAACATCGTCATGCAGAAGCGTCGCCGTGTGAATAAATTCGATCAGCGCGGCGATCGTCACGTGGGCATTTCCCTGATAGCCAACGGCTCTGGCAGCCAGAATGGCAATCATCGGGCGAATGCGTTTACCGCCGCCGCTGACAATGTAATAGCCCAACTGATTGATCAGCTGAACGTCAGAGTTGAGTTGCTCCAGGATTGCTGCATTTACACCCGCCATATCTTGCGCGGTTAACTCGTTGATTTTTTCTAAATTCATCGCAAAAGCCGGGCTTTTTATCCTGTTGATCCCATCTTCAATGGGGTAACGAAGGGTTTCGGTTTATCAATAGTAGTGCTGATTGTACTGAAAAAACGGCTCAGATAAACGTTACCGTACGTGTTGTGTTTTTTTTCTTCATGTATTGACGGTAGCACTTGTCAAAGGCTCGCGTTTTGCGTAATATTCGCGCCCTATTGTGAATATTTATAGCGCACTCTGATTCATACGAGGACGTGCGCGGAAGCGGAGTTTATATGTACGCGGTTTTCCAAAGTGGTGGTAAACAACACCGAGTAAGCGAAGGTCAGACCGTTCGCCTGGAAAAGCTGGACATCGCAACTGGCGAATCTGTTGAGTTCGCAGAAGTTCTGATGATCGCAAACGGTGAAGAAGTCAAAATCGGCGTTCCTTTCGTTGATGGCGGCGTTATCAAAGCTGAAGTTGTTGCACACGGTCGTGGCGAGAAAGTTAAAATCGTTAAGTTTCGTCGTCGTAAACACTACCGTAAGCAGCAGGGCCACCGTCAGTGGTTCACTGATGTGAAAATTACTGGCATCAGCGCCTAAGACCTGAGGAGAGATTTAAATGGCACATAAAAAGGCTGGCGGCTCCACACGTAACGGTCGCGATTCAGAAGCTAAACGCCTGGGCGTTAAGCGTTTCGGTGGCGAATCCGTTCTGGCGGGTAGCATCATCGTTCGTCAACGTGGTACCAAATTCCACGCTGGCAACAACGTAGGTTGCGGTCGTGACCACACTCTGTTTGCTAAAGCAGACGGTAAAGTGAAATTTGAAGTTAAAGGCCCGAACAACCGTAAATACATCAGCATCGTTGCTGAGTAAGGTTTTCTCGGTCCGGTAACGGATTAAAGCCCCGCAACGTGTTGCGGGGCTTTTTACATTGGAAACCCGGAAAATTTTCTGTAGGGAAAACGGGCATGAAGCAGCAGGCCGGCATTGGTATTCTTTTGGCGCTCACGACCGCAATGTGCTGGGGTGCGCTGCCAATTGCAATGAAGCAGGTACTGGAAGTGATGGAGCCGCCTACGGTGGTCTTTTATCGCTTCCTGATGGCAAGCATTGGTCTCGGGACCATCCTTGCAGTTAAAGGCAAGCTTCCACCGCTACGGCTCTTCCGCAAACCTCGATGGCTGGTGTTACTGGCCATTGCGACGGGCGGTCTGTTCGGTAACTTTATCCTGTTCAGCTCTTCCCTGCAGTATTTGAGCCCTACGGCGTCTCAGGTGATTGGTCAGCTTTCGCCTGTCGGCATGATGGTCGCGAGCGTGTTCATCCTCAAAGAGAAGATGCGCGGGACGCAGATTATCGGGGCAAGCATGCTGCTATGCGGCCTGGTGATGTTCTTCAACACCAGCCTGATCGAGATTTTTACCCGGCTTACGGACTACACCTGGGGCGTGATCTTCGGCGTGGGTGCAGCAACGGTCTGGGTGAGCTATGGCGTCGCGCAAAAGGTATTATTGCGTCGCCTGGCCTCACAGCAGATCCTTTTTTTGCTGTACACTTTGTGTACAGTGGCATTATTGCCGTTAGCGAAGCCGGGCGTCATTAGCCAGCTGAGCGACTGGCAACTGGCGTGCCTCATTTTTTGTGGGCTTAACACGCTGGTCGGTTATGGCGCGCTGGCGGAAGCGATGGCGCGCTGGCAGGCAGCACAGGTGAGCGCATTGATCACGCTTACCCCGCTGTTTACGCTGTTATTTTCAGATTTGTTATCAATGGCCTGGCCCGATGTCTTCGTCAGACCGATGCTCAACCTGTTGGGCTATCTCGGTGCGTTTGTCGTGGTTGCGGGCGCGATGTATTCCGCCATTGGTCATCGTCTTTGGGGACGTTGGCGCAAAAATGAAGCGGTCGTAGTAGTCCCCCGCTCAGGCGAATGAGTTACGGAGAGTAAAATGAAGTTTGTTGATGAAGCGACGATTCTGGTCGTGGCAGGTGATGGCGGTAACGGTTGTGTAAGCTTCCGCCGTGAAAAATATATTCCTCGTGGCGGCCCTGACGGCGGTGACGGTGGCGATGGTGGTGACGTGTGGCTGGAGGCGGATGAAAACCTCAACACGCTGATCGACTACCGCTTTGAAAAATCCTTCCGCGCAGAACGCGGACAGAACGGCCAGAGCCGTGACTGTACCGGTAAACGCGGTAAAGACGTGACCATTAAGGTTCCGGTCGGTACGCGCGTTATCGATCAGGGCACCGGTGAAACCATGGGCGATATGACTAAACACGGTCAGCGCCTGATGGTGGCGAAAGGCGGCTGGCACGGTCTGGGTAACAGCCGTTTCAAATCTTCCGTTAACCGTACCCCGCGTCAGAAAACGATGGGTACCCCGGGTGATAAGCGTGACCTGCAGCTTGAGCTGATGCTGCTGGCAGACGTGGGCATGCTGGGTATGCCAAACGCCGGTAAATCGACCTTTATCCGCGCTGTTTCTGCTGCGAAACCAAAAGTAGCGGACTATCCGTTTACCACGCTGGTACCAAGCCTCGGCGTTGTCCGTATGGATAACGAGAAGAGCTTCGTCGTGGCTGATATCCCAGGCCTGATTGAAGGCGCTGCGGAAGGGGCTGGCCTGGGTATTCGCTTCCTGAAGCACCTTGAGCGTTGCCGCGTACTGTTGCACCTCATCGACATCGATCCGATCGACGGTTCCGATCCGGTTGAAAACGCCCGTATCATTATCGGTGAGCTGGAAAAATACAGCGAAAAACTGGCGAGTAAGCCACGCTGGCTGGTCTTCAACAAGATCGACCTGATGGATAAAGCGGAAGCCGAAGCGAAAGCCAAAGCGATTGCTGAAGCGATGGGCTGGGAAGATAAATACTACCTTATCTCCGCGGCAAGCCAGGTTGGCGTGAAAGATCTCTGCTGGGATGTGATGACCTTCATCATCGAGAACCCTGTCGTTCAGGCTGAAGAAGCGAAACAGCCAGAAAAAGTCGAATTCATGTGGGATGACTACCACCGCCAGCAGCTCGAAGAGCTGGAAGCGGAAGAGGAAGACGACTGGGACGATGACTGGGATGAAGACGACGAAGAAGGCGTCGAGTTCATCTACAAGCACTGATATCTGTCCAAAGCCCCCATCCGGGGGCTTTTTTCATTCCAGCGTTGAGGGCAGCCAGCAGCTTGCTATCAGGCCGCCTTCAGCACCATTCTCCAGCATCAGCTTACCGTGATGAAGCTGCAGGATGCGCTGTACGATACTCAGGCCCAGGCCGCTGCCGCCGTAACGCTGATCGAGGCGACGGAACGGCTCCGTGATCGACTGTCGATGCGCTTCGTCAATACCAGGCCCCTGATCGATAACGCTGAGCTGCGTACCGCCTTCGACCTCGGTAAGCGTCACGGTAATCGTGGTGCCTGTCGGGCTGTAGCGCCCGGCATTCTCCAGCAGGTTGCGCAGCATCAGCCGCAGCAGTACCGCGTCTCCCTGAACCGTGAGCGCGCTTTTAGCAGGCCAAATCACCGTATGCTCTTTGGCTTCATGCTCAAGACCAAGAGGCGTGATAATGGTGTCCGTCCAGTTGATGGTTTCATAGTGGCCGCTCGCCATTGCCTGTCCTGCACGGGCCAGCATCAGCAGTTGCTCAACGGTGTGCATTAGCTGGTCAATACGGCTGATGAGCGTCGTGGCCTGCGTAGAGCCTGACTGGGCCATGAGCTCCAGATGGAGCCTGATTCCGGCAAGAGGCGTTCGCAGTTCATGGGCGGCGTCAGCCGTAAAGAGACGCTCCTGCTGAATGGTACTGTCCAGCCTGGCGAGTAGCTGATTGAGCGAGGTGGTAACGGCGCCGATTTCTTCCATGTCGGAATACATAGGAAGTGGGGTTAGGTTATCCGCCGAACGGTTAGCCAGGCTCACGCGCAGTTTATTCAGCGGTCGGGTTATCCAGGTGACCGCCCAGAACGAGAAAAACAACGTAAACCCAACCATCACCAGAGAAGGAACCAGCAGCGAGGCAATCGCTTCACGGATCTCTTTCTCGACGTGGTTGTTACGCGATTTTGCCGACAGCGTTTCGTTCACCAGAAAGCCAATCTGCTCGCGGCTTTCGTGCCACAACCAAATGACGCTTATCAGCTGGAAAAATAACAGAATGACCGCCAGCAACACCATTAATCGCCGACGCATGCTGTTCATTTCTGGCTCTCCAGGCGGTAGCCAACGCCGCGGACGGTTTTAATCCGGTCTTTGCCGAGCTTACGACGCAGGTTGTGGATGTGGACTTCCAGGGTATTTGACCCCGGATCGTCCTGCCAGGAATAGATATCCTGCTGAAGGGTTTCTCTGTGTACCGTTTGTCCGCTTCGCATGATCAGACGCGTCAGCAAGGCGAACTCTTTTGGAGTGACTTCAACGGGCTGGGACTGGCGCAATACCTGCTGGGTTTGCAGATTCAGGGTAATGTCCCCGTCGGTTAGTAAGTTATCACTATGGCCCTGATAACGGCGTATTAACGCTCGCACCCGAGCCTGAAGTTCTGCAAGCGCAAAGGGCTTCACCAGGTAATCATCGGCGCCAGCATCAAGGCCGGTAATACGATCTTCAATGGCGTCGCGTGCCGTCAGGATTAACACCGGATTGGCGATGCCCCGGCGACGCCACTGGGTAAGCAGCGTCGCGCCGTCTTTGTCCGGCAAGCCCAGGTCAAGGATCACCAGGCTGTATTCGCCGCTCTGGATCAGGGCATCTGCTTCTGCCGCGGTGCCGGCACAGTCCAGGGCATAGCCTTCATTGGCGAGTCCCAGAGCCAGTCCTTCCTGTAATAACAGATCGTCTTCAACTATAAGTAGTTTCATCGCTAGTTATTCTGGTAGATGTCTTTATAAAGCCTGCTTTCGAAGCGAACCAGTGGAATACGGCGGTTGCGCTGGTCGGTCGGTTCGACGGCATAGCCGGAAAGATACTGCACGAATGCCATGCGCTGTCCGCTGGCGGTCGTGATGAACCCTGCCAGGTTATACACCCCCTGCAGTGAACCTGTTTTCGCGGATACTTTGCCATCCACACCTGCCGCGTGAAGCCCGGCGCGGTACTGCAGCGAACCGTCGTGTCCGGCAAGCGGCAGCATTGAGATAAAGTTTAGCTCAGTGTCATGTTGTGCAATGTACTGAAGCACCTGCATCATGGTGGCCGGGGCAATCAGGTTATGACGCGATAATCCTGAACCATCAACGGCGATAGTGTTACCCAGATCGATTCCCGCCTGCTGGCGCAGGATCTGACGAACAGCGTCTGAGCCCGCGCGCCAGGTTCCCGGCACGCCGAAACGCGCGTGGCCAATCATGCGGAACACGGTGTCGGCAATCATGTTGTCAGACTTTTTCAGCATAATTCGCAGCAAATCGTGCAGCGGTGGCGACTGTTTGCTGGCAATGACCGTTCCGGGCTGGTTGACCTGCGTCTGGCGTAGCAGCGTGCCGGAGTAGGTTATTCCCGCCTGCTTCAGCTCATCCTTGAGAATCGCACCCGCATAGCTTGCGCCATCCTGAATCGCGAAGGCCAGCGGCAGGGGATCGGCGCGCTGCGTCAGGCAGCCGGTGAGGGTGTAGCGGTTAAGATCGCCAGGCACCACGTCCAGTTCGCAGTACTGGGCATCAGGGGAGCCTTTAGCCAGCGTTCGCACCTGGCTAAACATGGTCACCGGATAGTAAGATGCCACGCGAATGAACGCTAAATCATCCGGCTTGGGCGCGCTGTAAAGGGAAATCGAGAAGCAGTTGCGGTCAACAATCGCGGCGGCTGGCGGGGCGCTAAAGCACTGCGTCATGTCGTTCCACGGCCAGCCTGGTGCTTTATCGTGGCTGGCAAAAATGGAGGTATCGATCAGCACGTTGCCATCGATTTTTGTCACGCCGGATTTTTTCAACACCGCTACCATGTTGCGGATATCCTGGCGCTTAAAGGTGGGATCACCACCGAAACGGGCGATAAGATCGCCTTTCAGTTCGCCACCGTCGACGTTACCTTTGGTTTCAAGCGTGGTGGTAAAACGGAAGTCAGGCCCGAGTTGGAGCAGGGCGGCGAGGGCAGTGATCACCTTCTGGGTACTGGCAGGCAGCGCCATCTGTTGACTGTGATAGTCAATCTCGGGAGCCTGTGCGCCAACCTTCTGCACCATCAGGGCGAGGTTCGCGCCTGCGGGGAGCTGATTAATGTACTCATCAACATTCGCGGCCTGGGCGGTGAACGTTATACTGGTAGTCAATCCGATGATAAAACTGGAAAATCGCATAATCTCGCGCTAACAACCCGAAAACAAACCGTCATACTACGGTGCATGGCACTGCAAAGTAAACGATGACCCATAGTGAACTTCGCGGTAAAATGCGTATCAAATTGAAAAATTGCTGCTGACCTGGGGCGTCGCTCCCGGGTCGGTTTTCTTTTTGCTTCTTGCCCGCTTCGGGGGGCAGGAGCAGGGAACACTGCTCCCAACAGGAATGTTTAAGAGGTATAACAAATGCAAGCTATTCCGATGACCTTACGTGGTGCCGAAAAACTGCGCGAAGAGCTGGATTTCCTGAAATCCGTGCGTCGCCCTGAAATCATCGCCGCTATCGCGGAAGCCCGTGAGCATGGCGACCTGAAAGAGAATGCTGAATACCATGCGGCGCGCGAGCAGCAGGGTTTCTGTGAAGGGCGCATTAAAGATATCGAAGCGAAACTGTCTAATGCGCAGGTTATCGATATCACCAAAATGCCTAACAACGGTCGCGTGATCTTTGGTTCTACCGTCAGCGTTCTGAACCTCGACAACGATGAAGAGCAAACCTATCGCATCGTGGGCGATGATGAAGCAGACTTTAAACAGAACCTGATTTCGGTGAACTCACCCATTGCTCGCGGCCTGATTGGCAAAGAGCAGGACGATGTTGTCACCATCCGCACCCCTGGCGGTGAAGTGGAATACGAAATTATCAAGGTTGAATACCTGTAATTCGCTTCTCTACTAAGATGTTGATACATTGTAAAGAAAAGAAAAAGGCCGCATAGCGGCCTTTTATCAACTCAAGGAGCATGGCATTTTGCTGAGCCTGCTGAAAGAAATCCCTCGTTTCACACAGAAAATGTGATTGATTCAGGATATCCTTAGCGTGGCAGCGAGATTTTACGCTCTTTAGATGGGCGATAGAGCACCAGCGTTTTACCGATGACCTGTACATTACAGGCGCCGGTTTCGCGCACGATGGCTTCCACGATCAGGTTTTTAGTGTCTCTGTCTTCAGAGGCGATTTTCACCTTGATCAGCTCGTGGTGTTCCAGCGCTTGTTCAATCTCGGCAAGCACCCCTTCGGTCAAACCATTGTTGCCAAGCATGACTACAGGCTTGAGCGGATGTGCCAGACCTTTAAGGTGCTGTTTTTGTTTAGTACTCAGATTCATCGTATATTTTTGCTTACGTTGGGATTGAAAACGGTTCATTCTACCGCCATCTCCCTTATATCGCCAAATAGCTGCGTAGAAATTTACGTCACAGGCAAGCAACGATGAACCAGGACGGAAATGTTAAATGACAGGTAAAAAGCGTTCTGCCAGTTCCAGCCGCTGGCTTCAGGAACACTTTAGCGATAAATATGTTCAACAGGCACAGAAAAAGGGGTTACGTTCCCGTGCCTGGTTTAAACTTGATGAAATACAGCAAAGTGACAAACTTTTTAAGCCGGGGATGACGGTTGTCGACCTCGGTGCGGCACCTGGCGGATGGTCCCAGTATGCGGTAACGCAGATCGGCGGAACGGGCCGAATCATCGCGTGCGATCTTTTACCAATGGATCCCATCGTTGGTGTCGACTTCCTTCAGGGCGACTTTCGTGATGAATTAGTGCTGAAAGCGTTACTTGATCGTGTTGGTGACAGTAAGGTCCAGGTTGTCATGTCGGATATGGCACCAAATATGTGCGGAACACCGGCGGTGGATATCCCCCGCGCCATGTATCTGGTGGAGCTAGCGTTAGAAATGTGTCGTGATGTACTAGCGCCTGGTGGTAGTTTTGTTGTGAAGGTGTTTCAGGGCGAAGGTTTCGAGGAGTATCTTAAGGAAATTCGCTCCCTGTTTGCGAAGGTCAAAGTTCGTAAGCCGGACTCTTCCCGGGCCCGTTCCCGTGAAGTGTATATTGTAGCGACCGGGCGAAAATGATAACCGGGAGATTTCAGACGAAAGTTTGAATGAAACTGGATATAGAGTATCCTGACGCTGTTTTTAACACAGTTGTAATATGAGGTTAATCCCTTGAGTGACATGGCGAAAAACCTAATACTCTGGCTGGTCATTGCCGTTGTGCTGATGTCAGTATTCCAGAGCTTTGGGCCCAGCGAGTCGAATGGCCGCAAGGTGGATTATTCTACCTTCCTGCAAGAGGTCAATCAGGACCAGGTTCGCGAAGCGCGTATCAACGGACGTGAGATCAACGTTACCAAGAAAGATAGTAACCGTTACACGACTTACATCCCGGTGAACGATCCTAAGCTGCTTGATAACCTTCTGACCAAAAACGTCAAAGTGGTAGGCGAGCCGCCAGAAGAACCAAGCCTGCTGGCTTCTATCTTCATTTCCTGGTTCCCGATGCTGCTTCTTATCGGCGTCTGGATCTTCTTTATGCGCCAGATGCAGGGCGGCGGTGGCAAAGGTGCCATGTCGTTCGGTAAGAGCAAGGCGCGTATGCTGACGGAAGACCAGATCAAGACCACGTTTGCTGACGTCGCCGGTTGTGACGAAGCAAAAGAAGAAGTGGGTGAACTGGTTGAATACCTGCGCGAGCCGAGCCGTTTCCAGAAACTGGGCGGTAAAATCCCGAAAGGCGTCCTGATGGTAGGCCCTCCGGGTACCGGTAAAACCCTGCTGGCGAAAGCCATCGCGGGTGAAGCGAAGGTGCCGTTCTTTACTATTTCAGGTTCTGACTTCGTTGAAATGTTCGTGGGTGTCGGTGCATCTCGTGTGCGTGACATGTTCGAGCAGGCCAAGAAGGCAGCACCGTGCATCATCTTTATCGATGAAATCGACGCCGTAGGCCGCCAGCGTGGCGCGGGCCTGGGCGGTGGTCACGATGAGCGTGAGCAGACCCTGAACCAGATGCTGGTTGAGATGGACGGCTTCGAAGGTAACGAAGGTATTATCGTTATCGCGGCGACTAACCGTCCGGACGTACTTGACCCTGCGCTGCTGCGTCCAGGCCGTTTCGACCGTCAGGTTGTTGTCGGTCTGCCGGATGTTCGTGGTCGTGAACAGATTCTGAAAGTGCACATGCGTCGCGTACCGCTGGCGCCAGATATCGACGCGGCAATCATTGCGCGCGGTACGCCGGGCTTCTCCGGCGCGGACCTGGCTAACCTGGTCAACGAAGCTGCACTGTTTGCCGCTCGCGGTAACAAGCGCGTGGTCTCCATGGTTGAGTTCGAGAAAGCGAAAGACAAAATCATGATGGGTGCGGAACGTCGCTCCATGGTGATGACGGAAGCGCAGAAAGAGTCCACGGCTTACCACGAAGCGGGTCACGCGATTATCGGTCGCCTGGTGCCGGAACACGATCCGGTACACAAGGTAACGATTATTCCGCGCGGCCGTGCGCTGGGTGTGACCTTCTTCCTGCCTGAGGGCGACGCGATCAGCGCCAGCCGTCAGAAGCTGGAAAGCCAGATTTCGACCCTGTACGGCGGTCGTCTGGCGGAAGAGATCATCTACGGGCCAGAACATGTTTCTACCGGTGCGTCGAACGACATTAAAGTGGCGACAAACCTGGCACGTAACATGGTGACTCAGTGGGGCTTCTCCGACAAACTCGGTCCGCTGCTGTATGCAGAGGAAGAGGGTGAAGTATTCCTGGGCCGCTCCGTGGCGAAAGCAAAACATATGTCCGATGAGACGGCACGTATCATCGACCAGGAAGTGAAAGCGCTGATTGAACGTAACTACGGTCGCGCGCGTCAGATCCTGAACGACAATATGGACATTCTGCATTCGATGAAAGATGCGCTCATGAAATATGAGACCATCGATGCACCGCAGATTGACGACCTGATGGCTCGCCGCGAAGTGCGCCCGCCAGCAGGCTGGGAAGACCCAGGCGCTTCCAACAATTCTGACAACAATGGTACCCCGCGCGCGCCGCGTCCGGTCGATGAACCGCGTACGCCAAACCCGGGCAACACCATGTCAGAGCAGTTGGGCGACAAGTAAGTCACTGCTGTTGAAGCGTTTGTCTGTACCCCAAACCCTGGAGCTTGCTCCGGGGTTTTTCTTTTCCGTTAAACCATACTAAAACCAGGGATTTGACCATGAAACTCTTCGCCCAGGACTCGCATCTCGATCTTTCACATCCGCACGTGATGGGGATCCTGAATGTTACCCCTGACTCCTTCTCTGACGGCGGCACGCATAACACGCTTATCGACGCGGTTAAGCACGCAAATCTAATGATCAACGCGGGTGCCACTATCATTGACGTGGGCGGTGAATCGACGCGTCCCGGCGCGGCAGATGTTTCGGTGGAAGAAGAGCTGGCGCGCGTGGTGCCGGTGGTTGAGGCAATCGCGCAACGTTTCGAGGTGTGGATCTCCGTCGACACGTCCAAACCAGAAGTGATTCGTGAAGTGGCGAGAGTGGGTGCTCACATTATTAATGACATCCGCTCGCTGACCGAACCGGGTGCGATCGAGGCCGCTGCAGAAACCGGCCTGCCGGTATGCCTGATGCATATGCAGGGGCAACCGAAAACCATGCAGGAAGCGCCGAAGTATGATGATGTCTTTGCCGACGTGAATCGCTTCTTTATTGAGCATATTGAACGCTGTGAGCGTGCAGGCATCCCAAAAGAGAAATTGCTGCTCGACCCGGGGTTCGGTTTCGGTAAAAATCTCTCACACAATTATGCGTTGCTTGCGCGCTTATCGGAATTTCATCACTTTGGTCTGCCGCTGCTGGTGGGTATGTCGAGAAAGTCGATGATTGGCCAATTGCTGAATGTAGGACCGAGCGAGCGCCTGAGTGGCAGCCTGGCCTGCGCGGTAATTGCGGCGATGCAAGGCGCGCACATTATCCGTGTCCATGACGTCAAAGAAACAGTAGAAGCCATGCGTGTGGTGGAAGCCACACTGGCAGCGAAGGAAAACAAACGCTATGAGTAACCGTAAATATTTTGGTACCGATGGTATCCGTGGGCGCGTAGGCGATGCTCCAATTACCCCTGATTTTGTTCTGAAGCTCGGCTGGGCTGCCGGCAAGGTGCTGGCGCGTCATGGCTCACGTAAGATCATTATTGGTAAAGATACCCGTATTTCGGGCTATATGCTGGAATCTGCGTTGGAAGCGGGTCTGGCGGCTGCAGGGCTTTCAGCCTCTTTTACTGGCCCAATGCCAACGCCTGCTGTTGCCTACCTTACGCGCACCTTCCGCGCGGAAGCGGGAATTGTGATCTCGGCGTCTCATAACCCGTTCTACGACAACGGCATCAAGTTCTTCTCCATTGACGGCACTAAGCTGCCGGACGAAGTGGAAGAGGCCATTGAAGCCGAAATGGAAAAAGAGATCACCTGTGTTGATTCCGCCGAGCTGGGTAAAGCGAACCGTATCGTCGATGCGGCGGGTCGTTATATCGAATTCTGCAAAGGCACCTTCCCGAACGAGCTGAGCCTGGCGCATCTTAAAATTGTGGTGGACTGTGCGAACGGTGCGACCTATCACATTGCGCCGAATGTCTTCCGCGAGCTGGGTGCGAAAGTGATCGCCATCGGCTGCGAGCCGGATGGTCTGAACATTAACGAAGAAGTCGGGGCGACGGACGTGCGCGCCCTGCAGGCGCGCGTGCTGGCGGAAAAAGCCGATCTGGGTATTGCCCTGGACGGCGACGGTGACCGCGTGATCATGGTTGACCACGAAGGTAATAAAGTCGACGGCGATCAGATCCTCTACATCATTGCTCGTGAAGGCCTGCGCCAGGGGCAGCTGCGCGGCGGTGCGGTAGGGACCCTGATGAGCAACATGGGCCTCGAACTGGCGCTGAAACAGCTCGGTATTCCGTTTGTTCGCGCGAAGGTGGGCGACCGCTACGTGCTGGAAAAGCTGCAGGAGAAAGGCTGGCGCATTGGTGCTGAGAACTCCGGCCACGTGATCCTGCTCGACAAAACCACTACCGGTGACGGCATTGTTGCCGCGCTTCAGGTGGTTGCCGCGATGGCGCGCAACCATATGAGCCTGCACGATCTGTGCAGCGGGATGAAAATGTTCCCGCAGATCCTGGTGAACGTGCGTTTCACTGCGGGTAAAGGCGATCCGCTGGAAAATGACAACGTGAAAGCGGTGATGGCTGAGGTTGAAGCGGCCCTGGGCAGCCGTGGGCGCGTGCTGCTGCGTAAGTCTGGTACCGAACCGCTGATCCGCGTGATGGTGGAAGGCGAAGACGAAGCGCAGGTCACCGAATTTGCGCACCGAATTGCGGATGCCGTAAAAGCTGCATAATCTTGCATGCTAAATGTTTAAAAAGGCGGCGTTTGCCGCCTTTGTTTTAAGCAATTAATGGCTTTTTGCTGTTTTTTTCCGCAGTTGATACAATGCGTCGAAAATGCCCTTGCGAAGGTGATTCGCTTTGGTTAGTATTCACACCCGCTTCAGTGGGAAACAGAAATCCTGCTAATTGGTCGAAGCATTGGTATGCGGCAAATCCGCAAGGAACAGGTTGATTATGTACGAAGCTCTTTTAGTTGTTTTCCTTATTGTAGCCATCGCTCTCGTAGCGTTGATCATGCTGCAGCAAGGTAAAGGCGCTGATATGGGAGCCTCCTTCGGAGCAGGCGCTTCCGGTACGCTGTTCGGTTCAAGTGGTTCTGCGAACTTCATGACCCGCACGACGGCGATTCTGGCTACGCTGTTCTTCATCATCAGTCTGGTGCTTGGCAATATCAACAGCAACAAGACCAGCAAAGGAAGCGAGTGGGAAAATCTGAGCGCGCCAGCAAAAACTGAGCAGACTCAGCCAGCTGCACCGGCTAAGCCAACCAGCGATATCCCGCAGTAAGTATTCCGTACCGAGGTGGTGGAATTGGTAGACACGCTACCTTGAGGTGGTAGTGCCCTAACGGGCTTGTGGGTTCGAGTCCCATCCTCGGTACCAATATTCCAGAAGAAAGACGTCGAAAGGCGTCTTTTTTTTCGTCTGTAGTTTTTGCCGTTCGTAGGCCCGGTGGCGCTGCGCTTACACGCCCTACAAAAGCCAAACAAAAAGGCGCCCATAGGGCGCCTTTTGCATGTTTCATCAGCGATTACTTCTTATCGCTATTCTCCAGGTTTTCAACCTGCGGCAGGCCGTTACCGGAATTCGCGGAGAGCAGACCATTCTCAACGTAGTTGAACAGCTTCTCACGGGTATCGGTGATGTCCAGGTTACGCATGGTCAACTGACCAATACGGTCGTCCGGAGAAAACACAGACTCACCTTTTTCCATGGTCAGACGCTCGGCTTTATAGGTCAGGTTGTCCGACACGGTGTTAAGAATGGAGTAGTCGTTACCACGACGCAGTTCCAGCGTCACTTCACCGGTGATCGCGCTCGCTACCCAACGCTGCAGCGCGTCACGCAGCATCAGCGCCTGCGGATCGAACCAGCGACCCTGATACAGCAGTTTGCCCAGTTGACGACCATGAGAATGATACTGCTCGATGGTGTCTTCGTTGTGAATACCGGTCAGCAGACGCTCGTAAGCGATGTGCAGCAGCGCCATCCCCGGAGCTTCATAGATGCCGCGGCTTTTCGCTTCGATGATACGGTTTTCAATCTGATCGCTCATGCCCAGACCGTGACGACCGCCGATGCGGTTTGCTTCCAGCATCAGTTCAACGTCGTCAGAGAAGGTCTTACCGTTCAGGGCAACCGGATGACCACGTTCGAAACGCACGGTCACCTCTTCTGCCGGGATCTTCACGCTCTCGTCCCAGAACTTCACGCCCATGATCGGGTTAACGATCTTCACGCTGGAGTTCAGGAATTCCAGGTCCTTCGCTTCGTGCGTCGCGCCCAGCATGTTGGAGTCGGTAGAGTAGGCTTTCTCAACGGACATTTTGTAGTCAAAGCCGCAGGCAATCATAAACTCAGACATCTCATGACGACCACCCAGCTCGTCGATGAAGTCGGTGTCCAGCCACGGCTTGTAGATCTGCAGCTCCGCGTTGGTCAGCAGGCCATAACGATAGAAACGTTCGATATCGTTGCCTTTATAGGTGCTGCCATCACCCCAGATGTTTACGCCATCTTCTTTCATGGCGGCAACCAGCATGGTGCCGGTGACAGCACGACCCAGCGGGGTGGTGTTGAAATAGGTCAGGCCGCCCGTAGTGTTATGGAACGCACCGCACTGAATAGCGGCGATACCTTCAGCAACCAGTTGCTTACGGCAGTCAATCAGTCGCGCGTTTTCTGCGCCATACTCTTTAGCGCGACGAGGAATAGCATCGTAATCGTCCTCATCCGGCTGACCCAGGTTCGCAGTATATGCATACGGAACCGCTCCCTTCTGGCGCATCCACAGCAGTGCAGCGCTGGTATCCAGGCCGCCTGAGAAAGCGATGCCAATACGTTGTCCTACCGGAAGATGCTTGAGAATCGTCGTCATAGAATAAAACCCTGCTTGATTGACTGATTAGAGACCGCTTTCGTTCTCTTGTGCATTTTTATGCAAAATAAGTGAGTATTCATTTAATCATCTTTTATCGAATACCGGAAGAGACTCATGCGTTTTTTGTAAAAAATTTGGTCTGTTCTCTCTGGCGGAAGCTGGGTTGACAGGTGGGGTCAACTATCAATATACTAAACGCCGATTTTACGTCCCGTCTTCGGTACCAAATCCCAGCATTATTTGCAAATTCTGTCCAAAACGCGTAGAATTTGCCACGTTTCAGGCGCGGGGTGGAGCAGCCTGGTAGCTCGTCGGGCTCATAACCCGAAGGTCGTCGGTTCAAATCCGGCCCCCGCAACCACTTTCCCATAAAGTTCTTTTTCAAATATACTGTGAAGACTTAGAGCCTTCGTAGCTGGATTTGAAAAAATTCTTTCGGAGAGTGCTCCAGGCCACAGTTGTGGCTATAGGGTTCAGTTATCTAAAGCCCCGATTTATCGGGGTTTTTTGTTATCTGACTACAGAATAACTGGGCTTTACGCCCTTTTTTTATGTCTTGGGGGTGGGCTTGTCCACATTAGAGCAAAAATTAACAGAGATGATTACTGCACCGGTCGAAGCACTGGGCTACGAACTGATCGGCATCGAATTCGTTCGCGGCCGTACATCGACGCTGCGCATCTATATTGATAGTGAAGATGGCATCAATGTTGATGATTGTGCTGATGTCAGCCACCAGGTGAGTGCGGTTCTTGATGTTGAAGACCCGATTACCGTTGCGTACAACCTGGAAGTTTCCTCACCTGGCCTGGATCGCCCGATGTTCACGGCCGAGCACTATGTGCGCTTTACCGGTGAAGAAGTGGCTCTCGTTCTGCGTATGGCCGTACAGAACCGCCGTAAATGGCAGGGAATTATCAAAGCCGTTGATGGTGAAATGATCACGGTAACAGTCGAAGGCAAAGATGAAGTGTTCGCGCTGAGTAATATCCAGAAGGCGAACCTGGTTCCCCACTTTTAACAGTCTGGATTGAGGTGAAAAGCCCGCGATGAACAAAGAAATTTTGGCTGTTGTTGAAGCCGTCTCCAACGAGAAATCACTGCCGCGTGAGAAAATTTTCGAAGCGCTGGAAAGTGCACTGGCTACAGCAACCAAGAAAAAATACGAACAAGAGATCGATGTTCGCGTAGAAATCGATCGTAAAAGCGGTGACTTCGATACATTCCGTCGTTGGGTAATCGTTGAAGAAGTGACCCAGCCGACCAAAGAGATCACCCTGGAAGCGGCACGTTTTGAAGACGAAAGTCTGAACGTGGGTGACTACGTTGAAGATCAGATTGAATCTGTGACCTTCGACCGTATCACCACCCAGACCGCTAAGCAGGTTATCGTGCAGAAAGTGCGCGAAGCCGAGCGCGCGCTGGTTGTCGATCAGTTCCGCGATCAGGAAGGCGAAATCATCACCGGCGTGGTGAAGAAAGTAAACCGTGACAACATCTCTCTGGAAATTAAATCCGAAGGGATGCCGGGCAACGCTGAAGCCGTGATCCTGCGTGAAGACATGCTGCCGCGTGAAAACTTCCGCCCGGGCGACCGTATTCGTGGTGTTCTGTACGCCGTGCGCCCTGAAGCGCGTGGTGCACAGCTGTTCGTGACCCGTTCTAAACCAGAAATGCTGGTTGAACTGTTCCGCATCGAAGTGCCGGAAATCGGCGAAGAAGTTATTGAGATCAAAGCAGCAGCTCGCGATCCAGGCTCTCGTGCGAAAATTGCGGTGAAAACCAACGACAAGCGTATCGACCCGGTCGGTGCTTGCGTCGGTATGCGCGGTGCGCGCGTTCAGGCGGTTTCTACCGAACTGGGCGGCGAGCGTATTGATATCGTTCTGTGGGACGACAACCCGGCGCAGTTCGTGATCAACGCAATGGCTCCGGCTGATGTCGCGTCTATCGTTGTTGACGAAGACAAACACACCATGGATATCGCTGTTGAAGCGGGCAACCTGGCGCAGGCGATTGGCCGTAACGGTCAGAACGTACGCCTGGCGTCACAGCTGAGCGGCTGGGAACTCAACGTCATGACCGTTGATGACCTGCAGGCTAAGCATCAGGCTGAAGCCCATGCGGCGATCGATACCTTCACCAAATACCTCGACATTGACGAAGACTTCGCCACTGTTCTGGTAGAAGAAGGTTTCTCTACGCTGGAAGAACTGGCCTATGTGCCAATGAAAGAGCTGCTGGAAATTGACGGTCTGGATGAGCCAACCGTTGAAGCCCTGCGTGAACGCGCTAAAAACGCACTGACCACCCTGGCACTGGCTCAGGAAGAAAGCCTTGGCGATAAGAAGCCGGCTGATGACCTGCTGAATCTGGAAGGTCTTGATCGTGCGATTGCGTTCAAGCTGGCTGCCCGTGGTGTTTGTACGCTGGAAGATCTCGCTGAGCAAGGCGTTGATGACCTGGCCGATATCGAAGGTTTAACCGACGAGAAAGCCGGCGAACTCATCATGGCCGCACGTAATATTTGCTGGTTCGGCGACGAAGCGTAATAAACTGTAGCAGGAAGGAACAGCATGACTGATGTAACTGTAAAATCGCTGGCTGCTGAGATTCAGACCTCCGTGGACCGCCTGGTACAGCAATTTGCTGATGCAGGGATCCCGAAGTCCGCTGATGACTCGGTGACCGCGCAAGAAAAACAAACCTTGTTAACGCACCTGAACCGCGAACACGGTTCTACGCCTGACAAGTTAACGCTGCAGCGCAAAACGCGCAGCACGTTAAACATTCCTGGTACCGGTGGCAAAAGCAAATCGGTACAAATTGAAGTCCGCAAGACGCGCACCTTTGTAAAACGTGATCCGCAAGAGGCAGAACGCCTTGCCGCGGAAGAGCAGGCACAGCGTGAAGCGGAAGAACAAGCTCAGCGTGAGGCGGAAGCAGCCGCCAAACGTGAAGCAGAATTAAAAGCTGAACGTGAGGCCGCAGAAAAAGCGAAACGCGACGCCAGTGATAAAGTGAAGCGTGACGCTGCGGAAAAAGACAAAGTGAGCAATCAACAGACAGACGAAATGACCAAAACCGCCCAGGCTGAAAAAGCCCGCCGTGAAAATGAAGCTGCCGAGCTGAAGCGTAAAGCGGAAGAAGAAGCCCGCCGTAAGCTGGAAGAAGAAGCTCGCCGCGTCGCTGAAGAAGCGCGTCGTATGGCAGAAGAAAACGAGAAGAATGGCGTGAATACCGCTGAACCGACTGAAGACACCAGCGACTATCACGTGACCACTTCTCAGCATGCGCGTCAGGCTGAAGATGATAACGACCGTGAAGTAGAAGGCGGCCGTGGCCGTGGTCGTAATGCAAAAGCCGCGCGTCCGGCTAAGAAAGGTAACAAACACGCTGAATCTAAAGCTGACCGCGAAGAAGCTCGTGCAGCGGTTCGCGGTGGTAAAGGCGGTAAGCGTAAAGGTTCTTCTCTGCAGCAGGGCTTCCAGAAGCCAGCTCAGGCGGTTAACCGTGACGTCGTGATTGGCGAAACCATCACCGTTGGCGATCTGGCAAACAAGATGGCGGTTAAAGGCTCTCAGGTCATCAAAGCGATGATGAAGCTGGGCGCAATGGCGACCATCAACCAGGTTATCGACCAGGAAACCGCACAGCTGGTTGCCGAAGAGATGGGCCACAAAGTTATCCTGCGTCGTGAAAACGAGCTGGAAGAAGCAGTAATGAGCGACCGTGACACTGGCGCTGCGGCTGAACCGCGTGCACCGGTTGTGACCATCATGGGTCACGTTGACCACGGTAAAACCTCTCTGCTCGACTACATTCGTTCTACGAAAGTTGCCTCCGGCGAAGCGGGTGGCATTACCCAGCACATCGGTGCTTACCACGTAGAAACTGAAAACGGCATGATCACCTTCCTGGATACCCCAGGCCACGCAGCGTTCACCTCAATGCGTGCTCGTGGTGCTCAGGCTACGGATATCGTTGTACTGGTTGTTGCAGCAGACGATGGCGTTATGCCACAGACCATTGAAGCTATCCAGCACGCGAAAGCGGCGCAGGTGCCTCTGGTTGTTGCGGTCAACAAAATCGATAAGCCAGAAGCCGATCTGGACCGCGTGAAGAACGAACTGTCTCAGTACGGCGTTATGCCGGAAGAGTGGGGCGGCGAAGCGCAGTTCATCCCTGTATCTGCAAAAGCGGGTACTGGTATCGACGACCTGCTGAACGCTATCCTGCTTCAGGCCGAAGTTCTGGAGCTGAAAGCCGTTCGTAAAGGTATGGCGAGCGGTGCGGTAATCGAATCCTTCCTGGATAAAGGTCGTGGTCCGGTTGCAACGGTTCTGGTTCGCGAAGGTACGCTGAACAAGGGCGACATCGTTCTGTGTGGCTTCGAATACGGTCGTGTTCGTGCGATGCGTAACGAATTGGGTCAGGAAGTGCTGGAAGCAGGTCCGTCCATTCCAGTGGAAATCCTGGGGCTGTCCGGTGTTCCGGCTGCCGGTGATGAAGTGACCGTTGTGCGTGACGAGAAGAAAGCGCGTGAAGTGGCACTGTATCGTCAGGGCAAGTTCCGTGAAGTTAAGCTGGCGCGTCAGCAGAAATCTAAACTTGAGAACATGTTTGCGAACATGGCTGAAGGCGAAGTTCACGAAGTGAACGTCGTTCTGAAAGCGGACGTTCAGGGTTCTGTGGAAGCGATCTCCGACTCCTTGCTGAAACTGTCTACCGACGAAGTGAAAGTGAAGATCATCGGTTCTGGCGTAGGTGGTATCACCGAAACCGACGCAACCCTGGCTGCGGCGTCCAACGCTATCCTGGTTGGCTTCAACGTGCGTGCTGATGCATCTGCTCGCCGCGTGATCGAAGCGGAAAGCCTGGATCTGCGCTACTACTCCGTCATCTATAACCTGATCGACGAAGTGAAAGCCGCGATGAGCGGTATGCTGTCTCCTGAGCTGAAACAGCAGATCATCGGTCTGGCTGAAGTGCGTGACGTGTTCAAATCACCGAAATTCGGTGCGATCGCGGGCTGTATGGTTACCGAAGGTACCATCAAGCGTCACAACCCAATCCGCGTACTGCGTGACAACGTGGTTATCTACGAAGGCGAGCTGGAATCCCTGCGCCGCTTCAAAGATGACGTTAACGAAGTCCGTAACGGCATGGAATGTGGTATCGGCGTTAAGAACTACAACGACGTTCGCGTTGGCGATATGATCGAAGTGTTCGAAATCATCGAGATCCAACGCAGCATCGACTAATCCTTAGGGATAAGTCCATATGTAGGCCGGGATCGCCTCGTGCCACCCGGCAATAATTTTAAAAGGGGCTTTTAGCCCCTTTTTTGTCTGGAGAATTTATTATGGCGAAAGAATTTGGTCGCCCACAGCGCGTGGCGCAGGAGATGCAGAAAGAGATTGCGCTTATCCTGCAACGCGAAATCAAAGACCCGCGTATCGGTATGATGACCACCGTCTCTGGCGTGGAAATGTCTCGTGACCTGGCCTATGCCAAAGTGTTCGTGACCTTCCTGAACGATCAGGACGAAGCGGCGGTGAAGAACGGCATTAAAGCACTGCAGGAAGCCTCTGGTTTCATCCGCTCTCTGCTCGGCAAAGCGATGCGCCTGCGTATTGTTCCCGAGCTGACCTTCTTCTACGACAACTCGCTGGTCGAAGGTATGCGCATGTCCAACCTGGTGACCAGCGTGGTGAAACATGACGACGAACGTCGTGTTAACCCGACGGACGACAGCAAGGAGGACTGATGAGTCGTCCTCGTCGTCGCGGTCGCGACGTGCATGGCGTGCTGCTGTTGGATAAACCGCAGGGTGCATCCAGTAACGACGTGCTGCAAAAAGTGAAACGTATTTATAACGCTAACCGTGCGGGCCACACCGGCGCGCTGGATCCGCTGGCGACCGGCATGCTGCCGATTTGCCTGGGTGAAGCGACAAAGTTTTCCCAGTACCTGCTCGATTCCGATAAACGCTACCGCGTTATCGCTAAACTTGGCCAGCGTACGGATACCTCCGACGCGGATGGTCAGGTGGTGGAAGAGCGCCCGGTGACCTTCAGCGCTGAACAGCTTGATGCGGCCCTGGAGAGCTTCCGCGGAGACACGATGCAGGTGCCGTCGATGTATTCGGCACTGAAATATCAGGGCAAGAAGCTCTACGAATATGCGCGCCAGGGAATTGACGTCCCGCGCGAAGCGCGTCCGATAACCGTGTATGAGCTGCTGTTCATTCGCCACGAAGGTGACGAGCTGGAGCTGGAAGTCCACTGTTCGAAAGGGACCTATATTCGCACCATCATCGACGACCTGGGTGAAAAGCTGGGCTGCGGCGCGCATGTGATCTACCTGCGTCGTCTGGCGGTCAGTAAATATCCGGTGGAACGCATGGTGACGCTTGAGCAGCTGCGCGCGCTGGCTGAGCAGGCACAAGCGCAGGGAGTGGAACCAGCAGATTTGCTGGATCCACTGCTGATGCCAATGGACAGTCCGGCAGCGGACTTCCCGATCGTTAATCTTCCTTTAACATCGTCCGTTTACTTTAAGAACGGAAACCCGGTTCGTACGGCGGATGCGCCGCTGGATGGACTTGTACGCGTGACGGAAGGTGACGAAGGGAAATTCATCGGTATGGGCGAAATGGACGGTGAAGGGCGCGTTGCGCCGCGTCGTCTGGTCGTCGAATATCCGGTCGACGCGTGACGGTGATTACGCCTCACCTTGCGATAAGCAGGGGAGACGAGTAGAATATCGCCGCTTAACGCCCGGTAAATTGTTTAACAATCTGCGGGGCGTACATGGGGTCGCTGAATTAGAGATCGGCACCCTTACATTTTTTATACTTTGGAGTTTGAAAATGTCTCTAAGCGTTGAAGCTAAAGCTAAAATCGTTTCTGAGTTTGGTCGTGGTACTAACGACAGCGGTTCTACCGAAGTTCAGGTTGCACTGCTGACTGCACAGATTAACCACCTGCAGGGTCACTTTGCAGAGCACAAAAAAGATCACCACAGCCGTCGTGGTCTGCTGCGCATGGTTTCTCAGCGTCGTAAACTGCTCGACTACCTGAAGCGTAAAGATGTTGCACGCTACACCGCGCTGATCGAGCGTCTGGGTCTGCGTCGCTAAGTCTTGCGAGTTTCAGAAAAGGGGGCCTGATGGCCCCTTTTTTCAACCAGACGGCAGCAATTCAATGGAAACTATTGTATTGTTGCTATAAATGATCTTCATTGCAGAGGTTCGCGCGGCTAATGAGAGGCTTCACCCATGGGGGTGTCGGTTGTCATTAGTCGCGAGGATGCGAAGAAGGTCGGGTTAAATCGACAGCACGCCGGCGGTGTGCTGTCATACATTTAAGAAAGGATAGAATTTTGCTGAATCCGATCGTTCGTAAATTCCAGTATGGTCAACATACCGTCACGCTGGAAACCGGCATGATGGCACGCCAGGCGACTGCTGCCGTTATGGTAAGCATGGATGACACCGCGGTATTCGTGACCGTTGTGGGCCAGAAAAAAGCTAAACCAGGTCAGGACTTCTTCCCGCTGACCGTTAACTACCAGGAGCGTACCTACGCTGCCGGCAAAATCCCGGGTGGCTTCTTCCGTCGTGAAGGCCGTCCAAGCGAAGGCGAAACCCTGATCGCGCGTCTGATTGACCGCCCGGTTCGTCCGCTGTTCCCGGAAGGCTTCGTTAACGAAGTGCAGGTTATTGCGACCGTTGTTTCCGTTAACCCACAGGTTAACCCGGACATCGTTGCGATGATCGGTGCCTCCGCTGCCCTGTCACTGTCTGGTATTCCATTCAATGGCCCAATCGGTGCCGCGCGCGTCGGTTACATCAACGACCAGTACGTGCTGAACCCAACTCAGGAAGAGCTGAAAGAAAGTAAGCTGGACCTGGTTGTTGCCGGTACTGAAGCGGCTGTGCTGATGGTTGAATCCGAAGCTGAACTGCTGAGCGAAGACCAGATGCTGGGCGCTGTGGTGTTCGGTCATGAGCAGCAGCAGATTGTTATCCAGAACATCAACGACCTGGTGAAAGAAGCCGGTAAGCCACGTTGGGACTGGCAGCCAGAAGCAGCAAACGACGCGCTGAACGCACGCGTTGCGGCACTGGCAGAATCTCGTCTGAGCGACGCTTACCGCATCACCGACAAACAGGAGCGTTACGCTCAGGTTGACGCGATCAAATCTGAAGTAACCGCGACCCTGGTTGCCGAAGACGAAACGCTGGACGCTAACGAAATTGGCGAAATTCTGCACGCTATCGAGAAAAACGTTGTTCGTAGCCGCGTACTGGCAGGCGAGCCGCGTATCGATGGCCGTGAAAAAGACATGATTCGTGGTCTGGACGTACGCACTGGCGTACTGCCGCGTACTCATGGTTCTGCGCTGTTCACCCGTGGTGAAACGCAGGCGCTGGTTACCGCAACCCTGGGTACCGCACGTGACGCACAGATCATCGATGAACTGATGGGCGAGCGTACTGACAACTTCCTGTTCCACTACAACTTCCCTCCGTACTCTGTGGGCGAAACCGGTATGGTTGGCTCACCGAAGCGTCGTGAAATTGGTCACGGTCGTCTGGCGAAGCGCGGCGTGCTGGCAGTGATGCCGGAAGCTGACAAATTCCCGTACACCGTTCGCGTGGTTTCTGAAATCACCGAATCCAACGGTTCTTCTTCCATGGCTTCCGTATGTGGTGCCTCTCTGGCGCTGATGGATGCGGGCGTGCCGATCAAAGCCGCCGTTGCGGGTATCGCAATGGGTCTGGTGAAAGAAGGCGACAACTTCGTTGTTCTGTCTGACATTCTGGGTGACGAAGACCACCTGGGTGATATGGACTTCAAAGTAGCGGGTTCCCGCGACGGTATCTCTGCCCTGCAGATGGATATCAAAATTGAAGGTATCACCAAAGAGATCATGCAGGTTGCTCTGAACCAGGCTAAAGGTGCGCGTCTGCACATCCTGGGCGTGATGGAACAGGCTATCAACGCGCCACGCGGTGATATCTCTGAATTCGCTCCGCGTATTCACACCATCAAGATCAATCCAGACAAGATCAAAGATGTTATCGGTAAGGGCGGTTCTGTTATCCGCGCGCTGACCGAAGAGACCGGCACCACCATCGAAATCGAAGATGACGGTACTGTGAAGATCGCAGCAACCGACGGCGAGAAAGCGAAATTCGCTATCCGTCGCATCGAAGAAATCACTGCTGAAATCGAAGTGGGCCGCGTCTACGCGGGTAAAGTGACCCGTATCGTTGACTTTGGTGCGTTCGTTGCCATCGGTGGCGGTAAAGAAGGTCTGGTTCACATCTCTCAGATCGCTGACAAGCGCGTTGAGAAAGTGACCGATTACCTGCAGATGGGTCAGGAAGTGCCGGTTAAGGTTCTGGAAGTTGACCGTCAGGGCCGTATCCGTCTGAGCATTAAAGAAGCAACCGAGCAGTCTCAACCTGCTGCGGCACCGGAAGCTCCGGCTGCTGAACAGCAAGGCGAGTAAGTTGCCATTTGCCCTCCGCTTTGCGGAGGGCCTGTTATCAGGCAGGACGCCTTGTTAAGCCGCCGGGGGACAGGACGTTCATCCAATAGTTGTCTTCGGGAGTGGGAAATGAAGCCTTTTTTGCGCTGGTGTTTCGTTGCGACAGCTTTAACGCTGGCAGGATGCAGCAACTCTGCCTGGCGTAAGAGCGAAGTCCTCGCAGTGCCATTGCAACCGACTTTGCAGCAGGAAGTGATTCTGGCACGCATGGAACAAATACTTGCCAGTCGGGCTTTAACCGATGACGAACGCGCACAGCTTTTATATGAGCGCGGAGTGTTGTATGATAGTCTCGGTCTGAGGGCATTAGCGCGAAATGATTTTTCACAAGCGCTGGCTATCCGACCTGATATGCCTGAAGTATTCAATTACTTAGGCATTTATTTAACGCAGGCAGGCAATTTTGATGCTGCCTATGAAGCGTTTGATTCTGTACTTGAGCTTGATCCAACTTACAACTACGCGCACTTGAATCGCGGTATCGCATTGTATTACGGCGGTCGTGACAAGTTAGCGCAAGATGATCTGCTGGCGTTTTATCAAGACGATCCTAATGATCCTTTCCGTAGCCTGTGGCTTTACATCGTTGAGCGGAAGCTCGATGAGAAGCAGGCAAAAGAAGCACTACAACAGCGCTTCGAGAAATCGGATAAGGAACAGTGGGGATGGAACATTGTCGAGTTCTACCTGGGCAACATTAGCGAAGCAACGCTGATGGAACGCCTCAAGGCGGACGCAACGGATAACACCTCGCTCGCTGAGCATCTCAGTGAAACCAACTTCTATTTAGGTAAGTACTACCTAAGTCTGGGGGATATGGACAGCGCTACGGCACTGTTCAAATTAGCGGTTGCTAACAACGTACATAACTTCGTTGAGCACCGTTATGCATTGTTGGAATTATCGCTCTTGGGCCAGGAGCAAGACGACCTGGCAGAATCGGACCAGCAATAGCTGACGACATAAACATCAGCCCGTAATCTTTTGATTGCCATCACCTTCACTGGTGAGGGCGTTGTTGTTCGTCAATACACCTACTTTGAGCCGGTTCACACTTTTCAATGAAAATTGCTAATCATTTTCACGATGAGCTAAGTAGACTGGCCGCCATTGACATTGAGGCACTCGTACTACATGGCTGAATTCGAAACCACTTTTGCAGATCTGGGCCTGAAGGCTCCTATCCTTGAAGCCCTTAACGATCTGGGTTACGAAAAACCATCTCCGATCCAGGCAGAATGTATCCCGCATCTGCTTTCTGGTCGTGACGTGCTGGGCATGGCCCAGACTGGTAGCGGTAAAACTGCAGCGTTCTCGCTGCCGCTGCTGAACAACATCGATCCGGACCTGCGTGCACCGCAGATCCTCGTCCTGGCTCCAACTCGTGAACTGGCTGTTCAGGTTGCTGAAGCAATGACGGAATTCTCTAAACATATGCGCGGCGTAAACGTGGTAGCCCTGTACGGCGGCCAGCGTTATGACGTGCAGTTACGCGCCCTGCGCCAGGGCCCACAGATTGTCGTCGGTACGCCGGGCCGTCTGCTGGATCACCTGAAGCGCGGTACTCTGGACCTCTCTAAACTGAGCGGCCTGGTACTGGATGAAGCAGATGAAATGCTGCGTATGGGCTTCATCGAAGACGTAGAAACCATCATGGCGCAGATCCCGGAAGGTCACCAGACCGCTCTGTTCTCTGCAACCATGCCAGAAGCGATCCGTCGCATTACCCGCCGCTTCATGAAAGAGCCGCAGGAAGTGCGTATTCAGTCCAGCGTGACCACTCGCCCGGACATCAGCCAGAGCTACTGGTCCGTGTACGGCATGCGCAAAAACGAAGCGCTGGTCCGTTTCCTGGAAGCGGAAGATTTTGATGCGGCGATTATCTTCGTGCGTACCAAAAATGCGACCCTGGAAGTGGCTGAAGCGCTGGAGCGTAACGGCTACAACAGCGCCGCGCTGAACGGCGACATGAACCAGGCCCTGCGTGAGCAGACGCTGGAGCGTCTGAAAGACGGTCGTCTGGATATCCTGATTGCAACCGACGTGGCAGCACGTGGTCTGGACGTTGAGCGTATCAGCCTGGTTGTCAACTACGACATCCCGATGGACTCCGAGTCTTACGTTCACCGTATCGGTCGTACCGGTCGTGCGGGTCGTGCTGGCCGTGCGCTGCTGTTCGTTGAGAACCGCGAGCGTCGTCTGCTGCGCAACATTGAACGCACCATGAAGCTGACCATTCCAGAAGCCGACCTGCCAAACGCAGATCTGCTGGGCAAACGCCGTCTGGAAAAATTCGCCGCGAAAGTACAGCAGCAGCTGGAAAGCAGCGATCTGGATCAGTACCGCGCACTGCTGTCGCAGATCCAGCCTGTCGCTGAAGGCGAAGAGCTGGACATGGAAACTCTGGCTGCAGCACTGCTGAAAATGGCTCAGGGCGAACGTAGCCTGATCGTGCCACCAGATGCACCGATGCGTCCTAAGCGTGAGTTCCGTGACCGTGACGATCGTTTCGAACGTCGTGGCGACCGTAACGACCGTGGTCCACGCGGCGACCGTCCAGAGCGTGGTGGTGAAGACCGTCCACGTCGTGAACGTCGTGACGCTGGCGACATGGAACTGTACCGCATTGAAGTGGGCCGTGATGATGGTGTTGAAGTTCGTCACATCGTTGGCGCGATTGCTAACGAAGGCGACATCAGCAGCCGTTACATTGGTAACATCAAGCTGTTTGCATCCCACTCTACCATCGAACTGCCAAAAGGCATGCCGGGCGAAGTACTGCAGCACTTTACTCGCACCCGCATCCTGAACAAGCCGATGAACATGCAGCTGCTGGGCGATGCACAGCCACGTCCTGACCGCGGTGGAGAACGTCGTGGCGGTGGTCGCGGTTTCGGCGGCGAGCGTCGTGAAGGCGGTCGCAGTGAAGGTCGCGGTGGTGAAGGTCGTCGTTTCTCCGGCGAGCGCCGCGAAAGCCGTGGCCCACGTCGTGAAGAAGGCACCAGCCGTCGTCGTTTCGGTGACGCGTAAGCCTTTCGCTTCTGACGTAAAGTAAAATATACAGCCCCGATACACGCTATCGGGGCTTTTTTTATTCCCTTTGTACTCTTGTACTGGTACAGTGCATCGCACTAAAATGCAGAACCGCATGATTAACTGGAGAAAAGGCTGTATGGCGACACTAACCACCACCCAAACGTCACCTTCGCTGCTTGGCGGCGTGGTGATCATCGGCGGAACCATTATAGGTGCCGGGATGTTTTCCCTGCCCGTGGTCATGTCCGGTGCGTGGTTCTTCTGGTCGCTGGCCGCGCTGGTGTTCACCTGGTTCTGCATGCTGCATTCCGGCCTGATGATCCTTGAAGCGAACCTGAACTACCGCATTGGCTCCAGCTTCGACACCATCACCAAAGATCTGCTGGGCAAAGGCTGGAACCTGGTGAACGGCCTTTCCATCGCATTTGTGCTCTACATCCTGACCTACGCGTACATCTCAGCAAGCGGCTCGATTCTGCATCACACCTTTTCGGAGATGTCGCTGAACGTTCCGGCGCGTCTGGCGGGACTCTGCTTTGCGCTGGGCGTGGCGTTTATCGTCTGGATGAGCACCAAAGCGGTGAGCCGAATGACGGCGATTGTGCTGGGCGCTAAGGTCATCACCTTCTTCCTGACCTTCGGCAGCCTGCTGGGGCACGTTACGCCCGCCACGCTGTTTAACGTTGCGGAAGTTAATACCTCCTACACGCCGTATCTGCTAATGACTCTGCCGTTCTGTCTGGCGTCGTTCGGCTACCACGGCAACGTGCCGAGCCTGATGAAGTACTACGGCAAGGATCCGCGCACCATCGTGAAGTGCCTGGTCTACGGCACGCTGCTGGCGCTTGGGCTGTACGTCATCTGGCTGCTGGGGACAATGGGCAACATCCCGCGCCCGGAGTTTATCGGCATTGCGCAAAAGGGCGGTAACATTGACGTGCTGGTGCAGGCTCTGAGCGGCGTACTGAACAGCCGCAGTCTGGATCTGCTGCTGGTGGTCTTCTCCAACTTTGCGGTGGCGAGTTCATTCCTCGGTGTGACGCTGGGCCTGTTTGACTACCTGGCAGATCTGTTTGGCTTTGACGATTCTGCGATGGGGCGTTTCAAGACGGCGCTGCTGACCTTCCTGCCGCCGATTGTCGGCGGTCTGCTGTGGCCGAACGGTTTCCTGTACGCCATCGGCTATGCAGGGCTGGCGGCCACCATCTGGGCGGCGATTGTGCCAGCGCTGCTGGCACGTAAATCACGTAAACGCTTCGGCAGCCCGAAATTCCGCGTCTGGGGCGGTAAACCGATGATTGCGCTGATCCTGGTATTTGGGGTGGGTAACGCGCTGGTTCACGTGCTGTCGAGCTTTAACCTGTTGCCTGTGTACCAGTAAACACATTGCCCGGTGGCGCTACGCTCACCGGGCCTACAGGGATCGCGTAGGCCGGATAAGGCGAAGCCGCCATCCGGCAAAAAACTACCCCACCAATTCTTCTTTCACCTGCATTGCCAGGTCAAACGAATGTAAACGCGCCTGGTGATCGAAAATCTGGCCGTTGACCATAATTTCATCCGCCTGCGTTTCACGCAGCACTGCTTCCAGCTCGTGACGCACTTTTGCCTTATCACCCACCAACGACATGCTCAACGCCTGCTGCACGCCATACTGCTCGGAGGCCGACCACAGCTGATGCATATTTTCCACCGGAGGCGGCAACTGGCCCGTCTCGCCGCGGCGCAGCTTCACAAACGCCTGCTGCATAGAGGTAAACATGAATTCCGCGTCGCGATTACTGTCAGCGGCAATGATGTTGATACACACCATCGCGTACGGCTTCTCCAGACGCTCGGACGGTTTGAAGTTCGTACGGTAGAGGTGCAGCGCCTGATGCAGCATATCCGGCGCGAAGTGGGAGGCGAACGCGAACGGCAGCCCCAGCTGCGCGGCGAGCTGCGCGCTATACAGGCTCGAGCCTAACAGCCACACCGGGATTTTCTCGCCATAGCCCGGCACCGGACGCACGTGCGGGTTCGGATCGCGCGCGTCGAACCAGTCCACCAGTTCCGCCACGTCGCGCGGGAAGTTATCGATATCGCCGCTCATATGGCGGCGCAGGGCGCGCATGGTCGGCTGGTCGCTGCCCGGCGCGCGGCCAAGCCCCAGGTCAATACGGCCCGGATAGAGGGTGTTCAGCGTCCCGAACTGCTCGGCTATCACCAGCGGGGCGTGGTTCGGCAGCATCACGCCACCGGAGCCAAGGTGCAAAGTGGTGGTATTCGCTGCCAGGTAGCCAATCAGCACCGATGTAGCGGCGCTGGCAATGCCGACCATGTTGTGATGTTCTGCCAGCCAGTAGCGGTGATAGCCACGCTTTTCGGCCAGCTGAGCCAGATCGAGAGAGTGCGTGAAGGCTTCTCTTGCCGAGGAGCCTTGTGGGATCGGCGCCAGATCCAGCACCGAAAACGGAATGGTTTTGTCAGTCATAACAGCTCACTTTGTCGACGGTCAATCTTTAATACTGCATTAAAAAATGATAACCGTTGTTAACAAAGTGAGCCTTTTTTAGGCCTGAAGTTCCAGCCCGGCCAGACGTTTCCAGTAACCGTTGCAGTCGCTGTTTGCCGCCAGCGGCAGCGGCGACGCGCCGTTTTCGTTAGCGCGGAAGGCGTCCAGCATCGCGAAAACGCTGGTATCCAGCGGCGACAGACGCACCATGTCCACCAGCCCGTCCATCGACGCCAGTTCGTTGCCGAGGTTATAGACGTAACCGCTCATGGTCTGAATGCCGTTCAGGACGAATACCTGCTGGTTCTCCTGCGACAGCATGCTACGCCCGTTCGGGTACTTGATGCAGCAGGTTTCACATTCATCTTTCGGGCGGTCTTCCGAGCGCGCGGTGAAGCAGCGGGCAGAGTAGGCCAGCGGCAGATGACCGTAGCTCAGCACTTCCACTTCGAACTGATGGCGAATGCCCAGCTCGTCGCACTGATTCAGCAGGTTTGCCAGCCAGTCACGGGAGAGCTCCACCGGCATGCACCAGCGGGTCATTCCCTGTTTGAGCAGCAGGCGCAGGGTGACGGCGTTATAGCAGTTCAGCGCATGGCCTGCGACAAACGGCAGCCTGCGTTCGGCGCACATGTTCACTACCCCCAGGTCGCTCGCCTCCAGCAGAAACTCACCGTTTTCGACGTAGCGCTTCAGCTCGCCCAGTTCGGACGAAGCCTGCACCAGCGCGAGCGTTGACAGCACCACCTGTTTGCCGCTCCCGGCCAGGTTTTTCGCCATCTCCAGCCAGTCGCCCACTTTGGTGGCGCGGCGTTTGCTGCATACTGCTTCACCGAGGTAAATCACATCGGCGCTGCTGGTGGCGGCCTGTTGGTAAAAATCTTCCAGCGTCTCTTTTGGCCAGTAGTAGAGCATCGGCCCTAATGAATATTTCATGGTTATCTCACTGCCATTTACGGTGATACGCGCCCAGCGTGGTTTGCGTGCCTTCGGACATCGATCCGAGCGTCTCCATCCACGCCGCCTGTGGGGCGTAGTTCTGCGGGTCCGCCATGCAGCGGTCGATGGCCTGACGCCACACTTTCGCCACCTGGCTCACATAGGCCGGACTGCGCTGGCGACCTTCAATTTTCACCGAGGCAATATTGGCGGCCAGCAGCTCCGGCAGCAGCTCCAGCGTGTTAAGGCTGGTGGGCTCTTCCAGCGCGTGGTAGCGCTCGCCGTCGACCAGGTAGCGGCCTTTGCACAGCGTCGGATAACCCGCGTTTTCACCGTCCTGATAGCGGTCGATCAGAACTTCATTCAGACGCGACTCCAGCCCCTGCGGGGTCTGCTGCCAGCGGACGAAGCGGGCAGGGGAGCAGGCCCCGACGGTATTCGGCGATTCACCGGTTAAGTAAGAAGAAAGATAGCAACGGCCTTCGGCCATGATGCACAGACTACCAAAGGCAAAAACCTCCAGCGGCACTGGCGTGACGCGCGCGAGTTGCTTAACCTGATGAATAGAGAGCACGCGCGGCAGCACCACGCGGGCGACGTCAAAGTGTTGATGGTAAAAACGCACCGCCTCTTCGTTGGTGGCAGATGCCTGAACAGAGACGTGGCGCTCAATATGCGGATAGCGTTCTGCCGCATACTCAAGCATGGCGAGGTCGGCCAGGATTAACGCATCGGCGCCCAGCTGTGCTGCCATGTCCACCGCGCGCTGCCAGCGGGCGTAACCGTCAGGATGGGCGAACGTGTTGATGGCAATATGCAGCTTGCGGCGGTGCTGATGAACGAAGTTAACGGCTTCCTGAAGCTTTTTCTCCGTAAAGTTAAGGCCAGCAAAATGGCGGGCGTTGGTGTCATCTTTCAGCCCGATATAGACCGCATCGGCCCCATTCTCGATGGCCGCCTTAAGCGCCGGAAGGTTTCCGGCAGGGCAGAGCAGCTCCATAAATTATCCTGATGTAGTCGATAGCAAAATTGTTAACGAGCTGGGATTTTAATTAACCCATACGCGACAATTTTTGATTTAAGGCAGCTAATGGCGTATTGATGGCACCAATAATGGGGTACGTCCGACGATGGTTTGTTGATTTACGCCGCTATGTTCTGGAACGGATGTGGCAAAATAGCGGGACTATAGCTATCAGGGAGTAAAGCTCGTGCTGGATAAACTGCGTTCACGTCTCGTACAATTCGGTCCATCAATGCTGAGCGTGCCGGTCAGGCTGGCGCCGTTCGCGCTTAAACGCCAGGTGCTGGAGCAGGTCCTGAGCTGGCAGTTCCGTCAGGCGCTGCAGGATGGCGAGCTGGAGTTTCTGGAAGGGCGCTGGTTAAGCATTGAGGTGCGTGACATCGGGCTGCGCTGGTTTACCTCCGTAGAGAACGACCAGCTGATCGTTCGTGAGTCTGCCGAGGCGGACGTGAGCTTTAGCGCCAACGCCAGCGACCTGCTGATGATTGCCGCGCGTAAGCAGGACCCGGACACACTCTTCTTCCAGCGCCGTCTGGTGATTGAGGGCGACACGGAGCTTGGCCTGTACGTTAAGAATTTAATGGATGCCATTGAGCTGGAGCAGATGCCGAAAGCGCTGCGCGTGATGTTGATGCAAATGGCAGATTTCGTTGAGGCGGGGCTGAAATCCCCGCCGGACAGTAAACACACTTCAGTAGGTGAGCCATGCTGATTCGAGTCGAAATAGGGATTGATGCACCGGGTATCGATGCGTTATTACGCCGCGCTTTTGAGAGCGATGCGGAAGCCCAACTGGTCCACGATCTCCGTGAAGACGGCCTGATCACGCTGGGGCTGGTTGCCACCGATGACGAAGGTCAGGTTGTCGGCTATGTTGCCTTCAGCCCGGTGATCGTTCAGGGTGAAGATCTCCAGTGGGTGGGCATGGCACCGCTGGCGGTAGATGAAAACTACCGCGGGCAGGGCCTGGCGCGCCAGCTGGTCTATGAAGGGCTGGACTCGCTGAATGAGTTTGGTTATGCCGCAGTGGTCACGCTGGGCGATCCGGCGTTCTATGGCCGTTTAGGCTTCGAGCAGGCCGCGCATTACGATCTTCGCTGCCGCTGGCCGGGTACCGAATCCGCCTTCCAGGTGCATCGCCTGGCGGATGATGCCCTGAACGGCGTAAATGGTCTGGTGGACTACCACGACCATTTTAATCGCTTTTAATCAGGCTCTCGCGTAGCGCCTCAAAGGAGCCGTCTCCGGTCACGAGGCGCTCCTTCTGGCGCTTCGTTAGCTGCTTAATACGGTACTCCAGCCTGAGTGCCAGCGATCTGTCCCCCACGGCGGCAGAAAAAGCCAGCTGCAGTTCGCCTTTCCCCCGCAGCGCTTTTGCCCCTTTCCCCGTTTGATGTTGTAAAAAACGCCGCGCCACATCGGTGGTGATCCCGGTGTAGAGTGCGTTATCAGCGGTTCGGACAAGATAGAGAAACCAGCACACGGTAAACAGATTCAGTATGTTAAGGTGAACGCACCATAGCATGAGAGAGAACGAAAATGGAAACACTGGCCGCCATTAACCGCTGGCTGGCAAAGCAGCACGTCGTGACCTGGTGCGTATATAGCGAGGGCGAAATGTGGTGCGCCAACGCCTTTTACTACTACGATCCTGAACGCGTCGCTTTTTACGTCATGAGTGAGGACAAAACGCGGCATGCCCAGATGACCGGCCAGCAGGCAAAAGTGGCGGGCACGGTCAACGGCCAGCCCAAAACCGTCGCGCTGATCCGCGGCGTGCAGTTCAAAGGTGAGATTCGTCGTCTGGCAGGTGAAGAAAGCGACGCACAGCGTAAACGCTACACGCGCCGCTTCCCGGTTGCTGCTGCGCTAAAAGCCCCGGTGTGGGAAATCCGGATTGATGAGCTGAAATTTACCGACAACACCCTGGGCTTTGGCAAGAAGCTTCACTGGCTACGCGCCGAGCAGGCGTAGCGCTTCGCGGTTAAACGCCGGGAGATCGTCCGGGGTCCGGCTGGTGATCAGCTGGTCGTTATCGTTGACCACCTCCTGATCGTAAAACTCGGCCCCTGCGTTTTTCAGATCGATAACGATCGGTTTCACCGCCGTAAGCTTACGCCCGCGGACCACTTCAGCGCTGATCAGCAGCTGCGGGCCGTGGCAGATGGCAAAGACCGGCTTGCCGGTGCCGACGAAGTCACGGGTAAAGGTGACGAAACGCTCGTCCCCGCGCAGGGAATCCGGTGAATGGCCGCCCGGTAACAGCAGGGCGTCGAAATCTGACGGGCTGACGTTATCGATGGACTCATCGATGGTCACGCTGGCTTCGCCCTTGTGGCCCTTCACGGTTTTACCCGCTTCTTTCTCAATGGTGATGACCTCGTGGCCTGCCTTGCGGAATGCCTCAGCTGGTGACGTAAATTCTGAATCTTCAAACTCGTCGGTAATCAAGACTGCGATTTTTTTACCCATGCTTCCTCCGTTGTTTTCGCTTCAGACTGTTTTTTTCCCGTTTGTGGTAAATACTTACCGGTAACAGACTTTTAAGTGTGGTAGAGCAGGTCCAGATCGCAAACGGACAATTCTGTAAAGGGGATAAGATGAGTCAGGTACTGATTACCGGCGCAACCGGGCTGGTGGGGGGACATCTGCTGCGGTTGCTGATCCAGGACCGGCATATCAACTATATTGCCGCCCCGACGCGCCGCCCGCTGTTGGATATCACCGGCGTCTATAACCCGCACGATCCCCAGTTCACCGACGCGCTGGCGCAGGTGCAGGATCCTATAGATATCGCCTTTTGCTGCCTGGGCACGACGCGGCGTGAGGCGGGCAGTAAAGAAGCGTTCGTCCATGCGGACTACACGCTGGTGGTGGATACCGCCCTGACGGCGAAAAAGCTGGGGGCAAAACATTTCCTGGTGGTGAGCTCGCACGGCGCCAGCACCGGCTCACCGTTTTTTTACAATCAGGTGAAGGGCAAAATGGAAGAGGCGCTGATTGCGCAGAAGTGGGAGCGCCTGACAATCGTGCGGCCTTCCATGCTGATGGGCCACCGCGACGAACGGCGTTTTAACGAATCCTTCTTCGCCCCGCTGTTTCGCATCCTGCCGGGTAACTGGAAGTCCATCGAGGCGCGGGACGTCGCGCAGGCGATGCTGAAAGAGGCGCTGGCACCGTCGCAGGAGGGCGTCAATATCATCCCTTCGGCAAAACTGCGTGAAATCGCGCAGGGCGAGGCGTAAACTTCTCCGGCTTATTAAATAACACTCTCCGGGGAATGGTATGACTGGTCAGTCTTCATCTCAGGCGGCAACACCTGTCCAATGGTGGAAGCCCGCACTCTTCTTTCTCGTGGTCATCATTGGCCTCTGGTATGTGAAATGGCAGCCGTACTACGGCAAAGCCTTCACCGCCGCCGAAACGCACAGCATCGGTAAATCTATACTCGCTCAGGCTGATGCCAGCCCGCTGAAGGCGGCATGGGATTACGCCATGGTCTACTTCCTGGCGGTGTGGAAAGCTGCCGTCTTAGGGGTAATCCTGGGATCGCTGATTCAGGTACTTATTCCGCGAAACTGGCTGGTGAAAACACTCGGGCAGCCGCGCTTTCAGGGCACGCTGCTGGGGACGATTTTCTCTCTGCCGGGCATGATGTGCTCCTGCTGTGCCGCACCGGTAGCGGCGGGTATGCGCCGCCAGCGCGTATCCATGGGCGGTGCGCTGGCATTCTGGATGGGGAACCCGCTGCTCAACCCGGCGACGCTGGTGTTTATGGGCTTTGTGCTCGGCTGGCATTTTGCCGCTATCCGTCTGGTTGCCGGGCTGCTGACGGTGCTGGTGGTGGCGACGCTGGTACAAAAACTGGTGAAGGATACTGCCGTCGAACCCGCAGCCGTTGAACTGGACGTCAGCGAACCGCAGGGCGGTTTCTTCACTCGCTGGGGTAAGGCGTTGTGGCAGCTTTTCTGGAGCACCATTCCGGTCTATATCCTGGCGGTACTGGTTCTGGGCGCGGCGCGCGTCTGGCTCTTCCCGCATGCGGTTGGCGCAATCGACAACACGCTGATGTGGGTGATTGCGATGGCCGTTGCAGGCTGCCTGTTTGTGATCCCCACGGCGGCAGAAATTCCGATTGTCCAGACCATGATGCTGGCCGGTATGGGTACCGCACCGGCGCTGGCGCTGCTTATCACCTTGCCGGCAATCAGCCTGCCGTCGCTCATCATGCTGCGTAAGTCTTTCCCGGCGAAAGCGCTGTGGCTGACGGCGGGACTGGTGGCGTTGAGCGGAGTGATGGTGGGGAGTATTGCGTTGATGTAAAAAAAGCCCGGTGGCGCTCGCGCCTACCGGGCCTTTAGTCAGACGTGGATTACTTAATGTAGGTAAACGCGGTGGTGACGTGCTTCACGCCGCTCACCCGGCTGGCGATATCCGCCGCCGCTTTCCCTTCACGATCGGTCACCAGACCCAGCAGGAACACTTCACCATTTTCGGTCGTTACTTTTACGTTTGAGGATTTCACCTGGTCTGAACCCAGCAGCTGGGAGCGGACTTTGGTGGTGATCCAGGTGTCAGACGACGCGGTGCCCAGGCTGATTGGCTGACCCTGGCGGATTTCATTGAAGACTTCCGTGGTGCCCTCAACGCCCATTGCGATCTGCTTCGCGCGGCTGGAGAGTTCGGTATTCGGTGCCTGACCCGTCAGCAGGACTTTGCCCTGATAAGCCGTCACGTTGATACGCGCTTCTTTCTTGATTTGTTCGTCTTTCGACAGCGCACTGTTGACCCGCAGCTCCAGCGTACCGTCATCCACCTGCGTTCCCACAGAGCGCGGATCGGTCGCCGCTTTGGTGCCTACTGCGGCAGTACCCACAACGGCCGCAGCAATACATCCCTGAAGCAGTAATGCAGACATAAGGACTGCGAGGGTCGATAAAGCCTTCATAAAAACTCCTTAATCATCCTGGTGAGGGAAAAGCGTGTTATCGATCAAATCGCATAAGCAGTTCACCGTGAGCATATGCATCTCCTGGATACGTGCGCTACGGTGAGACGGAATGCGGATTTCCACATCCTGCGGCCCGAGCAGACCCGCCAGCTCACCGCCGTCATAGCCGGTTAAGGCGACGATGGTCATGTCGCGGGTAACGGCGGCTTCAACGGCTTTGACGATGTCCCGGCTGTTGCCGCGCGTGGAGATCGCCAGCAGCACATCGCCGGCATGCCCCAGGGCGCGCACCTGCTTTGCGTAAATTTCGTCATGCAGACGATCGTTAGCAATCGCTGTTAAGACCACATTATCGGTATTAAGTGCAATGGCAGGTAAACTAGGGCGTTCGGTTTCAAAACGGTTAATCATGCTGGCAGCAAAATGCTGTGCGTTGGCGGCTGAGGTTCCGTTGCCACAACAGAGGATTTTGTTGCCGTTAAGCAGGGATTGCACCAGCGTCATTGCAGCGCGAGAGATCGCGTCCGGAAGGGCTTCCGCCGCGGCAATCTGAGTCTGGATGCTTTCTGTGAAGCACACTTTAATTCTTTCGAGCACGTTATCCCTTTTAAATCTTAATTATGCGTCTTCGCCAAAAGCGTTTTTAAGCCATTCGATCTCATTTCCGGTGAAGGCTATCACATCGAAACGGCAATCCACAGTATCAAAGCTCCCATTATGGCGGGCAAGCCACAAGTGGGCAGTCTGTAATAATTTATGTTGTTTGGCGAGCGTCACGCTGGCGGCAGCACCGCCAAAACGGGAAGACTGTCGAAAGCGGACTTCTACAAACACAATCACCTGACCGTCTTTCATGATCAGATCAATTTCGCCGCCGCGCCCGCGGACGTTGGCGGCGATAAAGCGCAGTCCTTTGCCTTCGAGCCAGCGACGCGCTTTTAACTCCCACGCATCGCCGGTCTCTTTACGGCTTAACTGGCCGGGACGATTTGCCCCTGCTGGTATTTGAGCCATGATAACTTCCTGTTAATCACACAGTCCTGAGTGGCGGTCAGATCGCCGGTGTTGCCGTTAAGCTCAAAGCCCGGCACCTGACGCATCTGGGTAAAGTGGTTTGCCAGCGCCCACGCATCAACACCCATCGCATACAGACGCGCCAGAGAGTAGTCGTTACGTACGGAGCTTAGCGCCTGCTGCATCAGCGCCGGGTTGCTGCCCGCCAGCATCGGGATTTCGCTGTACTGCAGGCCGTCCATTTCCAGACGGAAATCCGGGCCTGCGGTGCCCTGTGCGCTGCGGGAGCTGGCGTAGAGCGTTGCGCCGCTCTGGCTGCCGTTACGCATCGCGATCATCGGCTTGATAAAGGCGATCTCCTGTGGCGTGGCAACGATATAGGCCGCATCCACTTTACCGCCACCGCTAATCTGCGCGTCGGTAGGTGGCGCAGGGATCGTCAGGCCGCCAATCGTCACGCTCTGCTGCTGTGGCAGGCTCGCCGTAACAGGGCTGCCGTTAAGCGCGATACCTGCCCCGCCGTTGACGCCCGCGCGCAGTTCCGAGGCGGAACCGAATTTCTGCTGCAGCACCACGCCGCCGCCAAGCTTCTGCCACTCATCGGCAAAGGCATTGGCCACGCGATCGCCCAGCGTACTGCGCGGGATCAGCAGCAGCGGAGCCTGCTTACCCTGCTCGTGGATATGACGCGCCGCATCGCGGGCTTCATCTTCCGGAGAGAGTGCGAAGTAGCAAATATTGGCCCGGTTCTGAACCTGTTCCGGCTGGTTGAGCGCCAGTACGTTCAGCGTGGTATTGCTCTTCATCAGCTCTTCCACGTTGTTTTTCAGCAGCGGGCCGACAACGATGCTTGCCCCGTCCTGCTGAACCTGCGCCAGCACCTGGTCAAGCGGCTTCGAACTGGTGTCGTAGATTTTCAGCTCAGCGCCAGAGTTCGCGCTGGCGGTCGCCACGGCCTGCGGCTGTGCGGCAGGTTGTGATGCTGGCTGTGCCGGCTGCTGTTGAGGCTGTTCTGCCGTTGCCTCTGGTGCAGGCGTCGCTTGTGCCTCAGCCGGAGCCTGTGCTGCCGGTGCTGCCGTCGCTGGAGGGGTAGTCGGTGCGGTAACCGGGTTTTGCATTGTACCCTGCGCCGGGGTTTGTGCGGTGGTCAGGTCACTGGTCTCGGCGGTGGAGGGGCTGACAACATCGTTCACGTTGGCCGCCTGCGCTGCCTGCACCGGAACCGCACTGCCCGTTACCGGCGTGGTGCCGTTTTTCGCCGCTTCAAAGCCCTGTTGAATCGTACGGCCAAACACTGCCGCCTGGCCATTCAGCGGCAGAAGCAGCGCAATTTTGCTTGTCGACGCAGGCTTAAAGTTCTGCACATTCACCAGCTGGGTTGGCAGCATTTTCGCGCCCGGGTTCTGCGGGTAACGGGTCTGCCAGTCGGTAATACCGGCTTTCAGCATTTTTGGATCGCTGCGGTTGTTAAACCACATCTGCTGCAGATCAAGCCAGCCCTGAAGCACGTTTTCGTCCGCGTTAATGACCAGCGCCTTTGCCTGATCCTGGGTCATCGAGGCAAGCGCCTGCCAGGTGGCATCAATGTTTTTCTGCTTGTCGGCACCGGCGAGCAGCGGCTCCTGGGCAATCAAGGCACGCAGGAGCGTCAGGGAAGGGCGCCCCTGCTCAGCGGTAATGCCCGCCTGCCAGAAGCGCGCCTGCTGGTTTTTATCCAGCGCGCTCAGGTCGATGCTCCCCAGGATCTTTTTCGCGCCATCATAATCTTTCTGCGCGACCTTCAGCTCGGCAGAGAGCAGGCTCTGCTCAAGTTGCTGAGTATCGTTAAGCTCTTTCGGCAGTTGGCCGAACAGCTCGGCAGCCTGCTGGGTTTTGCCCTCTTTCAGCAGTGCACGAATGGCGAGTAATTGCCAGTTGATCCTGGTATCATTTGTACTCTGCGACATTTGTTGCAGATAAAAGCCAGAATCAGCCTGAGCGGAGCCCTGAAGATGGGCGGTGCTCTGGTCAGGTGCCTGGGTGCCACAGCCTGCAAAAATCAGGGCTGCGAGCAGCAGCGGCACGCTGCGCGTGGCTTTTTTTCGAAGAAACGTTAACGGTACCATACTGTATCCAGTGATTTTTTTTACGCAATGCTCAATATTAAATCGGCAATACGGACGAAACAATGAAACAACACGAAACGGCAGATAATTCTCAAGGCCAGCTTTATATTGTACCTACTCCTATCGGGAATTTGTCTGATATTACCCAACGTGCGCTGAACGTATTGCAAACTGTTGATTTAATTGCCGCTGAAGACACCCGACACACCGGTTTACTGCTGCAACATTTCGCGATTAACGCCCGTTTGTTTGCCCTGCACGATCACAATGAGCAACAAAAAGCCGAAACGCTGGTGGCGAAGCTCAAAGAGGGGCAGAACATCGCGCTGGTCTCTGACGCCGGGACGCCGCTGATTAACGATCCTGGCTACCATCTGGTGCGCACCTGTCGCGAAGCCGGGATTCGCGTTGTGCCACTGCCGGGGCCGTGCGCCGCGATTGCTGCATTGAGCGCCGCAGGTTTGCCGTCTGACCGTTTCTGCTATGAAGGCTTCCTCCCTGCCAAATCCAAAGGCCGTCGCGATGTATTAAAGGAACTGGAAGCCGAGCCGCGTACCCTGATCTTCTACGAATCCACTCACCGCCTGCTGGAAAGCCTGGAAGATATGGTCACCGTCTGGGGCGAATCCCGCTACGTGGTGCTGGCGCGTGAGCTGACCAAAACCTGGGAAACCATTCACGGCGCGCCAGTCGGTGAACTGCTGGCGTGGGTGAAGGAAGACGAAAACCGCCGCAAAGGCGAAATGGTGCTGATTGTCGAAGGGCATAGGGCGGAAGAGGATGCCCTGCCTGCTGATGCGCTGCGCACGCTGGCCTTGCTGCAGGCCGAACTGCCGCTGAAGAAAGCTGCGGCATTAGCAGCAGAGATTCACGGCGTGAAGAAAAATGCGCTGTATAAGCATGCGCTGGAGCAGCAGGGGGAGTAATTTCTGATACTGTTTTGCCGGGTGGCGGCTGCGCCTTACCCGGCCTACAGATTTATTTACTCTTTTATTTCCCAGGCATTGCCTCAAATACCAGCGTTTCCAGCGGCTGCAGCGTAATCACCACCGCGTTTTTGTACTCCTCAGGTACGGTTGAATTACTGCCGTACACCGCTTTGAGACTAAACTTCGCCGCGTCTCCCGTGGGTATTTCGAATTCTTTCGCTAAATCAAGATAGTAGCTTTGCGGCTTGTCCGAGGGGTTACGCAAGCCGAGTATGGCTTTCTCTTTACTCCACGAAGCCCAGCCGTAAACCTGCAGCGCCGTCGGGTCTCCGCCAATCCAGTGCGTATCCACCAGCACGCTGGCATTGTCACGCGACCATTTTGCGGCCTGCGCCAGTGTATCCCACTTCGCCTTGTTCAGCATTAAAGGGGTGATATACAGTTCCTGCAACTGGGTGCCGGTGGCGAAGTAGCTCCAGACCTGATCGGCAAAATCACTGTCCGTTTGCACCTTCTCCAGCCCGTAATAGGCATTCTCAGCGCTGACGATGCCGTGATACATCAGCGAGTTCAGCGGAAACAGCGGGCCTTTGCGCACAATGGAGCGGTACGTTTCGGCATCGCGGTAGGTCATCCACTGCTGCACCGGCGTGCCGGGACCGTACAGGTTGATGTCATCACCCTGACGCCAGATGGAATCCGCATAGAACAGCCAGGACGGACTGGCGTTGGTGCCGGTCGTCAGGTTGATAAACAGATTCGGGTTGGCGCTGCGCATGTTATGCAGCAGAGCGATGGAGGCGTCAAAATCCGAGGCGAACGGGCTACCCGGGATATGCGCGTTGGCATTACCCATCCCGTCCAGCTTGAACGAGGTAATGTGCTCGTTTTTGATAAGCTTAACGATCTGCTCATTGAAGTTTTTAAAGTAGTTAGGCCCTGACAGGGCCAGCTTCCCGTCGACGGTTTCGAACCCATACTCTTTTGCATGCGAGACGCGAACGTCGCGCGGTTTGTTGTAGCCTCCCCACGGTGAGAGCCACAGTCCGACCGAGCTGTGCAGGCTGTCGGCTTTTTCCCGTACCTTGCCAAAACCGTTGCCGAATGCCGGGCCAAACAGCCAGCGCCCGGTCAGGTCGTCCCAGCCATCGTCCAGCAGGAAGGCGTCCAGCGCCACGCCACGTCCGGCGATAAATTCCTTATTCCATTCATCCATCCGCCCCAGCACGTCCTGTTCGGAATAGGGGGTAAAGAAGCCAATATCCATCCAGCTGTTGTAGTGCAGGTAGGGCTTATACGGACGCGGACGCACGGCATTAATAAACTGGTTTACGCTGCGGCGCAGCTGGCTGGTTTCCGGGAAGGTGCCGAAGTAGGTGGTATAGCTGACCGGCGTTGCGGGTTGAATCGGCGTTTTTAACTCTACGTTGAGGTTGGTCGTCGCTTCATAGGCGTAGGTGTTAACGATGGGCTTATCCGGGAGAATAAAGAACGAGTCCGCGACAATCGGCGAGCTGTTGATCGCCCCGTCAACGTAAGGTGCCTGCGTCTGTTTTTTCGTCGGGAAGAAGGTGATTTTTGCCACGTTACGCGGCTGGCCTACCGCCTCGAGGGTGTAATCGATGCTGGCGTATTTATCTTTCACCAGGTTGAGCTTTACCGTCACGTTAAAATCCGGACGCGAAAAGTCGATGACAATGGCGCTGTTCTGCTTTTCGACGTGCTTGATTTTGAAATCAGAGTTGTTAATTTTGGTTTTGTTCGGCAGCGTCAGAAAGAACAGTTCCTGCGGGGTGATGGGGTGGTCAGCTTTTTTGTCAGTTACCACCACCGTTGAATTGGCGTCATCAAAGGACAGGGCAATCTTGTCGTTAGTGAGCGTGTAGTTCGCTGCCATCGCGCCATGGGAAACGCACAGGGCAAGCATTGAGAGGGTGAGCACTTTTTTCATTAAAGTAAGATCCTCTTAGTTATGCTTCTGCCGGAAGACGCAGACGGTTAGCCGAACCGCAAACGGCGATCTTGCTTCGGACCACCTCTTTCATGGCGTCCATCCCGACGCGCATGTAAAAGCGCGGATCGTTGCCCTGCGGGTTCTCGGCAAACCAGGCTTTGACCGCATCAGAGAAGGCGATTTTCAACTCGGTTGCGACATTAACTTTGCACACGCCCAGTTCAATAGTGCGGCGCACATCATCATCCGGAACATCGCTCGCACCGTGCAGCACCAGCGGAACCGCTACCACCTCGCGGATCTCAGCCAGGCGCTGGAAGTCAATTTTGGGGCGTTTGGTATAGAGGCCGTGCGCGGTGCCGATGGCAACGGCGAGGCTGTCCACGCCGGTCAGCTCAACGAAGCGTTTCGCCTCCTGCGGGTCGGTCAGGAATGCGCTTTCGGCGTCGACGCTCATGTCATCTTCAACACCCCCCAGACGGCCCAGTTCCGCCTCAACGCTACAGTCGTTGAGGTGGCAAAAATCGACCACCGATTTCACCAGCTTCACGTTTTCTTCAAAGGGATAGTGGCTACCGTCGATCATTGCGCTGCGTACGCCGGCATGTACCTTGCGACGAATGTCATCCAGCGATTCGTGATGATCGAGATGCAGCGCCAACGGCATGTCGTAGCTCAGGGAGTACGCGCTGCACAGAGCGTAGATCTCCTCCAGCGCAATGTGTTTAAAAGTACCCGGCGTCCCGGCGAGGATCACCGGCGAGCGCATTTCGCTGCACACTTCGAGGATCGCCTGGATCGTCTCGGCGTTATGGATGTTAAAGGCCGGAACGGCATAACCCTTTGTCTGCGCGTCCTGCAAAAGATATTTGGTCGAAATAATACTCATAATACGATCCTCTTAAGCCTGCCACGGATGAATAACCACGCCCTGTACCACACGGTTGACCGTTCCGCTGGCGGATGGTGTGTCCGGCGTGTTGCCAACATGCAGAGACTGGGTTAGCGCAAAGACCTGGGCGTAGATCAGAAAGCAGAACGCCTGCTCCATATCGTTGAACGGACGGGAAGGCGGCAGCAGGATATGCGGCCCCGCTTCAATGGCTGGATCGTTTTCGGCGGCGATGGCGACCACGCGCATGGCCTGACGATCGCGGCGCAGTTCGGCCAGCAGATCCAGATCGTACTGACGTGTATACGGATGGCTTGAGATAAACACCACCACCAGCGTTTCGTTATCCACCAGTGACTTAGGCCCATGACGAAAGCCCGTTGGTGAATCGTAGAACGCCGCCAGCTTGCCCGCAGTCAGCTCCAGCACCTTCAGCGCAGACTCGCGCGCCGCGCCCTGCAGACCGCCGCTTCCCAGGTAAACAATCCGTTTCCACGGTTCGTTGCCAAAGACGCCCTCGCTGAAATCCCCGAGCCAGGTGAGGATCGCCTGGCAGCGATCGGCTACGTCCCGGAAGCTTTGGCTGCCGATCGTCTCTGGTGCGAATACGGCCAGACAGCTCGCCATCATGGTGGTAATGCTGCTGGTCATCGCGAACCCGCGATCGTGCGTTTCGGCTGGCATCAGCAGGGCAAAGGCGTTATCGCTCTCGACGGCGTTCTGGTACAGGCTTCCCGCCTCGTTGCAGGTGATCGACAGGTGGTAGCACTCGGGCACGAACCGGTTCGCCAGCTCAACGGCGGCGACGCTCTCTGGACTGTTGCCGGAGCGGGCAAAAGAGACCAGCAGCAGAGGGTGTGCCGGGCTGAAGTAATCCATCGGGTTGGTGACCAGATCGGTTGTCGGTATGGCGGAGACGTTTTTACCGGTGTGGCTCGCAAGCCAGGGGGCAATTATCTCGCCAATAAACGCGGAGGTGCCCGCGCCGGTGAGGACGATCCGCAGGTCTCGCTTACGCAGCAGCGGCGTCAGGAAACCGTCAATCGAGGTGCGCAGATTATCGATGTTGTTGAGTGAGCGGATCCAGCAGGCAGGCTGCTGGCGGATCTCTTTTTCGGTCCAGGTGCCGGTTGTGGCGGCGGTGGTTTGTTGCATAACTCAGTCCTTAGTCGTGTGAATTCCACATCAGACGCTGGCAAACGTGTCGCTATCTTTCGTTTCGTTTCACTTATTCACATTAGCAGTTAAACAAAATCTATAGGAAAGAAATCGAAAGTTCAATAATGGAAAAGGAATAAAACGAAAAGTGTGATCGTGAAAGGAAAGGGTAAAACCAAGGAAAGGAAAAGAAAGGCCTTACGATCTGATGCCGTAAGGCCGACGGGACACGCAATGTAAACTACGAAGGTGAACGCTGTGAAAGTAACCGGATCATATTCCTTCCTCTACGGGGGCTTCCTCGCGACAGCGGCCAAGCTCATCCACCAGGCTGGTCAGGCCGCGGTGGCCGCACTCAAGCGCCTGCAGACGAAACGCTTCGCTACTTAATCCGTCACGTTCCAGCACCATTTCCAGCAAAAGCTGCAGGTTGGTGCCGGTAATCACTTCGCTGCCCGGTCTTTGCATGGCGAGCGTCGACGCCACGCGGAACGGCGTGCCACCGAGAAGGTCGGTCAGGAAAATAATATCCTGCTCTGGATCCAGTTCACTCACCGCCTGCGTTAGCTGAGCTGTCAGCCTGACAGTGGTGGAGGTTTCCGGAAAATCGATGGCGATAAACTGCGGCTGCTCGCCCAGGATCTGCCTCATCGCCTGTTCAAGCCCGCTGGCAAAGCCGCCGTGACCCGTCAAAATTATGCCTAACATCGCAACCTCTTTGCTTTTACAGGAAGTGACAGAATTTACCGACAACGCCCAGCAGCACGGTGATACCGATCAGCCGCAGCGGGCTCCAGCCGCGGCGCACCAGCCAGAACATGGTCAGGGTGTAGACCAGCGGCAGGAACGCGGGCATCAGCTTGTCGATCACGTCGGTTTGCAGTTTAACGACCGCATCACCCGCCTTGATTTCAAGCGTCGTATTGAGTCGGACGTAGGTCGCCACCAGCGCGCCGATCACCGTCATCCCGACAATAGAGGCCGCGTGGCCCACCTTTTTGGTGTTGGCTTTGATCAGCGGAATGGCGGCAACGCCCATTCGGTATGCGTAGTGCGCCAGGCCAAAGCGCAGGCCGAGATGCACCACGTTGAACAGCACGATAAAAACTACCGCGCCAAGAATGGAGCCTTGCAGCGCCAGGCTGGCACCAATCCCCCCGCAGATGGGTAACAGGGTCAGCCAGAACATGGCGTCACCAATGCCTCCGAGCGGGGCACCGACCGCAATTTTGGTGCTCTGGATGCTGTTCACATCCTGCTTGGAACGCTCCATTGCCAGAATAATGCCGATAACGAAGGTCACCAGAAACGGGTGGGTGTTAAAGAAGCCCATATGACCTTTCATCGCCCGCGCCAGGTCCCGCTTATTGGTGTGGATCTTTTTCAGCGCGGGCAGCAACCCGTACAGCCAGCCGGAGGCCTGCATACGTTCATAGTTAAACGAGGCCTGCAGCAGCATGGAGCGCCAGGCCACGCGGTTAATGTCATTTTTGGTCAGCTCCGCGCCAATGGTCTGGTCTTCATAGACGTTTTCATTCACGCCGCTCAGCAGCGTCTCTTTACTGACAGACGTGCCCGGCAGGGTGGTTTGATTAGATGCCATCTTCAAATTCCTCTTTCTGGGCCGCGGGCGCCATCGGTTCAGGCGATTTACGCAGCAGGTCGATCAGCGCCATCGCCAGCGCAGCTGCGGCAATCGCCAGTACCGGAAGCTTCAGCCAGGCCGCGGCGACAAAACCGATAATGAAATAAGGGATGTAAACGTTTTTCATCATGATCTTCAGCAGCACGGCGAAGCCGATCGCTGGCATGATGCCGCCCGCGACGCCGAGACCGTCAATCAGACGTTCCGGCAGGATAGCAATGGCGGTTTTCGCGTGTTCAGCGCCAAAGTAGATGGGCAGAAACGCGCACAGGAAATAAAAAATGCCGAGCGCCAGCAGCGCCAGATAGTTGACTCGCTCTATGCCGTCGGTGTCCGCGTTGGCCGCCATGCGATCGCAGCGTGACATCACGCCGGACATCACGGAGAAGAGGAAGGTGATACCCATCTGCACCGCCACGGCAAACGGCACCGCGACCCCAACGGCGACATCCGGCTTCACGCCCGTGGTGATGGCAAACGTGGTGCCGACGATGGTGCCGATAATCACGTTTGGCGGCTGCGCGCCCGCCAGCGGCGCCAGACCCATCCAGACCAGCTCTAAGGTACCGCCGGTCAGGATCCCGGTATGCAGATCGCCCAGTATCAGGCCGACCAGAGGACCAAGCACCACCGGGCGGTGCATGTGTGTTAAGCCGTTAAACATATCCAGGCCCGCGATAAAGGCAAGAAGCCCCAGCGCGAATGCCTGCAACAGACTGATTTCCATTGTGAATCCCTCAAAGCAGTTTAAAGAGATCCAAAGCGGTCTCTGTTGGGACGCCCTGAACAAAGCATTCCACCCCGGCCGCTTTCAGGCCGTTGAACGCAGCGATATCGTTCGCGTCGACAGAGACCGTTTTGGCAATTTGCTGTTTGCCACTGGCGTAGTGCATGTTTCCGACATTGATACGGGTGATGGGCACGCCGCCTTCAACCAGCTTCAGAAAATCGGCGGGTGATTTGCAGACCAGCAGGATTTTCTGGCGGTCAGCGGCGCGGTGAATATTGTCGATCGTTTTTTGCAGCGACCAGAAACGCACGGCGATCCCTTCCGCGAGCACCATTTCCATCAGGTTTTGTTGAACCGGATCGTCTGCAACCTCGTCATTTGCCACCAGCACCAGGTTTGCCCCCGCAAACCCCACCCACTGCACGCCCACCTGTCCGTGGATCAGGCGTTCATCAATGCGGCATAAGACAATGTTTGGCATAGCGTTTTCCTCTTTTTAATTATGCGTGTGGAGTCGTTACGCCTTCGCAGGCGGCATGGTACTGCTGGAGTATGTCCTGAATGTGGTCGATGATGAGTTCCCGCGGCGTTGACTTGAGAGCGCCCTCGCGAACTTTGCTGTACTGCAACGGCAAATACTGGCTGATAAGCGGCAGCGGAATGGGTTCGTCTGCCAGATTGCGCACCAGTCGTTCAAAGGCATCGTCAATCTGGCTGTCCGGCCAGTAATAGCGCACGCGGTCGGAGTAGCTGTAGCCGCGGGCCAGGCGTCGGGCGTTGCCGTCACCGTGATAGTGGCTTTGCCAGTATTCCGGGCGATCGAGCATCACGTTTTCCAGAACGTGACGCAGGCCCGAGCTGGCTTTCGCCGGGAGCAGTTCTTCTTCAATGGCGGCCAGTGAGAACAGCGCTTCACGCAGGGCAAAGGTCAGGGCAGGGCCGACTTTTAAAATAGCGAAGTGATTGTTCACCAGCTGGCGCAGCGCCTGTTGCGTCTGGTAATCGGTAGAGTGTGCTTCAAATACCAGCGTGTCATAGGCTTCAACCATCTTGCTCAGCGCGACGGCTTTATGTGGCTGATAGTCACAAACGTGCGCATGGTCGAACTCAACGCCGGGCTGAACCACCAGGCCAATAATGCGCGGCCAGATGTCGCTTAATCCTTCCTTCTCGAATGCGTGGCGGTGTGCCTCAAGCGTGGCGCGCGCCGCCTCTGGCGTCGTGACCTCAAGCTCGGTCAGCGTTTCGTGCGCGCCGCCGGGAACCGGAACTTCCGTGCCGATAACGTAGACCAGATCGGCTACACCAAATTGCTCAAGACAGGTTGTTTCGGCAATTTTTGCCAGACGCGCGGCGCGCCCGGCAACGATCGCATCGGTCAAAGGAACCGGATCGTCTTCACAGGACATGCTGCAATCGAGGTGAATTTTTTTAAATCCAGCTGCCACGTAGTGCCTGATCAGATCGTCGGCGTTCGCCATCGCCTGCAAAGCCGGCAGGTTTTGCCAGCGGTTGGGCCCTAAATGATCGCCGCCGAGGATCAGCTGCGACGTCGGGAAACCAAGCGATTGCGCCAGCTTACAGACGAACCCGTGAAAGTCGGCGGGCGTCATGCCGGTATAGCCGCCAAACTGATCCACCTGGTTTGAAGTAGCTTCAATCAGCAGCGGCGTTTGGCGTGAATGGGCGTAACGAATGGCAGCTTCAAGTACCAGTGGATGTGCGGAACAGACGGCATAAATCCCGTTTGCATTCCCCCGTTTATGTTGTTCCACCATTTCTGTCAGATATTTCACTTTCCTCTCCATTTCGGATGGTAATGATAGTTATCTTTCGTTTTGTTTCATTTAATCCTGCATCATGGTGATATAAAAATAAAACGAAAGATAATAGTTTTCCGATCTGTTTCACAAAAGAAACATAATGAAAGGTTTCAGCGCGGTGTCAGCTTGCGTATCGTCACCATGCAGGGCTTGCATTCCCGTAATGGAAAGGCGTTAATAGGCAAAACGAAATGAAACGAAAGAATATTGATTAAGGAGCTCGTATGAGCAGCACCGATTCATCCGCAGAAAAGCGCATCACCGGCACCAGTGAAAGGCGAGAGCAGATCATTCAGCGGTTGCGGGCGCAGGGAAGCGTGCAGGTTAACGATCTGTCTCATCTGTACGGCGTATCGACGGTGACGATCCGTAACGATCTGGCGTTTCTGGAAAAGCAGGGCATCGCCGTTCGTGCCTACGGCGGGGCGCTGATCTGCGAAGGGAATGCGCCTGGCATCGAGCCTTCCGTTGAGGATAAAAGCTCGCTCAATACGGCGGTGAAGCGCAGCATCGCTCAGGCCGCCGCCGCGCTGGTGAAGCCGGGGCACCGCATTATTCTGGATTCCGGCACCACGACTTTTGAGATCGCTCGTATGCTGCGCCAGCACACGGATGTCATTGCGATGACTAACGGGATGAACGTGGCGAATGCGTTGCTGGAAGCTGAAGGGGTAGAGCTGCTGATGACCGGCGGGCACTTGCGGCGTCAGTCGCAGTCCTTCTACGGCGACCAGGCGGAACAGTCCTTACAGAATTATCACTTTGATCTGCTGTTCCTGGGCGTCGACGCTATCGATCTCGATCGCGGTGTGAGCACGCACAACGAGGATGAAGCACGCCTGAACCGCAAAATGTGCGAGGTGGCAGAGCGTATTATTGTCGTGACCGACTCCAGCAAGTTTAACCGCTCAAGCCTGCATAAAATCATTGATACGCAACGGATTGATATGATTATCGTTGATGAAGGTATTCCGGCGGAGAGTCTGGAAGGATTACGGAAAAGCGGGATTGAGGTGGTGTTGGTTTAAGATTTTTTTACCCTCTCCCCTATGGGGAGAGGGAAGGCTGAGGGGCCATCACGTCACCGGCGCCGGGTTAAACACCGCCAGCTGGTTATGCAATCCCCACTGGTCCGAGAAAGTTTTCTTTCTCCCGCTCGCTACGTCCAGAATAAAATGGAACAGCTTCCAGCCCACGCCCTCAATACTCTCTTCCCCGGTGGCGATGGTGCCCGCGTTGATATCCATTAAGTCATACCAGCGGTTTGCCAGCTCGGTGCGCGTCGCCATCTTGATCACCGGGACCGCCATCAGCCCGTACGGCGTGCCGCGCCCGGTGGTAAAGACCTGCACTGTAATACCGGAGGCCACCTGCTGGGTGCCGCACACAAAATCGCTGGCAGGTGTTGCCGCATAAATAAGGCCGCGCCTGGTTGGCCGCTGGCCCGGAGAGAGCACTTCCACAATCGCGCTCTGGCCGGATTTGGCAATCGAACCGAGGGCTTTTTCCACCACGTTCGCCAGGCCGCCTTTCTTGTTGCCCGGCGAAGGGTTGGCGCTGCGGTCCGTTTTGCCCATATCAAGATAATTATCGTACCAGGCCATCTCCTCCAGCAGGCGTTTGCCCACCTCTTCGTTGACTGCGCGTGGCGTCAGCAGATGGATGGCGTCACGCACTTCGGTTACCTCGGAGAACATCACCGTGGCGCCGCAGCGAACCAGCAGATCGGACGCATAGCCCACTGCCGGGTTGGCCGTCACGCCGGAAAACGCATCGCTGCCGCCGCATTGTGTTCCCACCACCAGTTCCGACGCCGGACACGTTTCGCGCTGGCGGCGGTTGAGTTTGTCCAGATGATGCTCTGCTACCTGCAAAATATCGTCGACCATTGAACGAAAACCAACGTGACGTTCGTCCTGCAGACGCACGATGCTGGCCCCGTCAGCCGGGATGGCTTTGACATCTTCGGTGCCCTGAAGCAGGCGCTCTGGCTGCAATTTTTCACAGCCGAGGCCAATGACCATCACCTCGCCGCCAAAGTTCGGATTCAGGGCGATATTGTGGATAGTACGGATCGGCACGACCGCCGCGGGCGCATTGATCGCTACGCCGCAGCCGTACAGGTGGTTAAGACCCACCACGCCGTCGACGTTCGGGTACTTTGGCAGCAGATCGCGTTCAATGATTTTCACCACGTAATCCACCACGCCCGCCACGCAGTGCACGCTGGTGGTAATGCCGAGCAGGTTTTTGGTGCCGACGCTACCGTCCGCATTGCGGTAGCCTTCAAAGGTATAGCCCTCCAGCGGCGGCAAAGCTTCAGGAACGCGGGTCGCCAGCGGAAGCGTATTCAGCGGCGGTGCTTCTGGCAGCGCCACCAGCGACTCCTCAATCCAGCTACCCTGCGGGATAGCGCTTACCGCATAGCCGATGACTTCGCCGTAGCGTACGATTTCACCGTGGGCAGGAATATCGACCAACGCGACCTTGTGCCCCTGCGGAATATGCTCAATCAGCTCCAGCCCGTCCGGGAAGCGGGTGCCTGCTTTTAAGCCATTGTCGTTGACAATAATCGCCACGTTATCCGTATCGTGAACCTTAATATAAAACGCCGTCGGGGGTGCCTCTCTAATTGCAATATCGGTCATTATTCACTCTTCTCCGGCAAAGTTTCAGCTATGAAAAATAACTCGTTGGATAATCGTTTTCTTAACGTAGAAATAAAGCATGTCAGGAGAAGAAAAGTGAAAATGTGATCGCGATCGTTTCAGGCGGACTAATCCTTGATTCTGTGCATTAGCGCCCACTGCTTTGTGCATATGCTCAAAATAGCATTTAGATGTAACGCAATACTTGAGCATCAAAACAATGTGCTGACGTGTAGAGCCGATTATACTGAATGACGATTTTATAACGCCACCATTCAGTCAGAGAAATAAATATAAAGAATCTGTTCTGGAATAAATATTACTGGCTAAAACTGCGGAATTAAAAAAGGGTTAAGTGATGAATAACGATATCTTCCCGAATAAGTTTAAAGCTGCCCTCGCGGCGCACCAGATTCAGATTGGCTGTTGGTCCGCGCTGGCAAACCCTATCAGCACCGAAGTGTTAGGCCTGGCCGGATTCGACTGGCTGGTGCTGGACGGTGAACACGCGCCGAACGATATCAGCACCTTTATTCCGCAGCTGATGGCGCTGAAAGGTAGCCCCAGCACTCCGGTGGTGCGCGTGCCAACTAACGAGCCGGTGATTATCAAGCGTCTGCTGGATATCGGTTTCTACAATTTCCTGATCCCGTTTGTGGAAACGGAAGAACAGGCGGCGCTGGCCGTGGCTTCAACGCGCTATCCGCCGGAAGGGATCCGCGGCGTCTCGGTATCGCACCGCGCCAACATGTTTGGCACCGTGCCGGACTATTTCGCCCAGTCCAATAGCAACATCACTATTCTGGTTCAGATTGAAAGCCAGCAGGGCGTTGATAACGTCGATGCGATTGCAGCCACAGACGGCGTGGACGGTATCTTCGTCGGTCCAAGCGATCTGGCTGCGGCGTTTGGGCATCTGGGCAACGCCAGCCACCCGGACGTACAGCGCGCAATCCAGCACATCTTTGCCCGCGCCAAAGCGCACGGCAAACCGTGCGGCATTCTGGCGCCGGTTGAAGCCGATGCTCGCCGCTACCTGGAGTGGGGAGCCACGTTCGTTGCCGTCGGCAGCGACCTCGGCGTGTTCCGCTCAGCGACGCAGAAATTAGCGGACGCTTTTAAAAAATAACCATCATTGAGGAAACAGATTATGACGCTGAAAGTGGGTTTTATTGGTCTTGGGATCATGGGTAAACCAATGAGTAAGAACCTGATTAAAGCGGGTTACTCACTGGTGGTATCCGATCACAATCCACAGTCTGTGGCTGAGGTGATGGCGGCGGGCGCGGAAACATCTACTACCCCTAAAGCCATTGCTGAGCAGTGCGATGTCATCATCACCATGCTGCCAAATTCCCCTCACGTCAAAGAGGTCGCGCTTGGGGAGAACGGCATCATCGAGGGTGCGAAGCCGGGCCTGGTGCTGATTGATATGAGCTCTATCGCCCCGCTCGCGAGCCGTGAAATCAGCGAGGCGTTAAAAGCGAAGGGCGTAGAGATGCTGGATGCGCCTGTCAGCGGCGGCGAGCCGAAAGCCATCGACGGTACCCTGTCGGTGATGGTGGGCGGCGATAAGGCCGTGTTCGACAAATACTATGACCTGATGAAGGCGATGGCGGGCTCCGTAGTGCATACCGGAGACATTGGCGCGGGCAACGTTACCAAGCTCGCGAACCAGGTGATTGTGGCGCTGAACATTGCCGCCATGTCTGAAGCGCTGACGCTGGCAACGAAGGCGGGCGTCAATCCGGACCTGGTCTATCAGGCAATCCGTGGCGGTCTGGCGGGCAGTACGGTGCTGGATGCCAAAGCGCCGATGGTGATGGATCGTAATTTCAAACCCGGTTTCCGCATTGATCTGCACATCAAAGATCTGGCGAACGCGCTGGATACGTCTCACGGCGTGGGTGCACAGCTGCCGCTGACCGCTGCGGTTATGGAGATGATGCAGGCGCTGCGTGCGGATGGCCTGGGTACGGCCGATCACAGCGCGATTGCGTGCTACTACGAAAAACTGGCGAAGGTGGAAGTGGCGCGTTAATAGCATCTTGCCCGCACCTGAGGGTGACAGCGGCGCGCAAACCCTCTATACTGCGCGCCGAAGCTGACCAGACAGTCGCCGCTTCGTCGTCGTCCCTTTCGGGGGAGACGGGCGGAGGGGAGGAAAGTCCGGGCTCCATAGGGCAGGGTGCCAGGTAACGCCTGGGGGGGAAACCCACGACCAGTGCAACAGAGAGCAAACCGCCGATGGCCCGCGCAAGCGGGATCAGGTAAGGGTGAAAGGGTGCGGTAAGAGCGCACCGCGCGGCTGGTAACAGTCCGTGGCACGGTAAACTCCACCCGGAGCAAGGCCAAATAGGGGTTCACATGGTACGGCCCGTACTGAACCCGGGTAGGCTGCTTGAGCCAGTGAGCGATTGCTGGCCTAGATGAATGACTGTCCACGACAGAACCCGGCTTATCGGTCAGCTTCAACTCATTCCAAAACAATACGTTGGTGTATCTCAGGCGCTCAGAAGCAGAAATGGGATACACCAACGGTTGCAATGTCCCAAAATGCTCCGCAGCAACGATAGTTATTATGGCTACAAAGTTTATATAAACTATTATCCGCCCCCACTCGTTTCAGGCTCCTGAAAAAGCGCGCCATTGCATTATTCACACTCCTATGTCAGGAGCGAGCGAGTGGCAGATGTGAGAGCTGACAAAATTGATCAGCTTCACGTTGATGAATATATCTCAGGATCTCTTTGGTCGATAGCCCTTCGCCAGTTCTTCTGGTGACATCCTGGGCGACGTTTTGAACGCTCCGAAGGGTTATTCCAACAGTATTTACATGTTGACCTTCATTACCAGGTCGAAGAAATGTCCTTACAGTATAACCTTCGATGTATAGCTGCATGAATAAAAGGAATCAACTCATTCATTGAATATATAAAATGGATTAATGTTTCATTTTTATTAGGATAATATTACATTGAGTGAACGCTATTTATATAATAAATATCAAACGAGCATTGATGCGCTTTAGACAGAGGGAATTATGGCTAAGGGATATATCCTTCATTTGTACGACCTTACCACTTGTGGCGGTCGTGTACTGGAAGGGGCGCCAAATAGAAGAACCAATGGGACTTCAGTTGCCCGAATGGGTGACCGGGTAACATGCGGTAAAGATGGCAATATTTACCGCATCGTCGGTGGCATTGGATGGATTAAAACGGATGGTCGCCTTGTTGCTGGCAGTCTGGACAGTTTCAGCAGCTGTCCCTGTAATGCAAAAATCATCCCGCAGATAACCGTTCAAACTTATGAATCACGCAGCGAATCCAGAACGTCGGCACCGATAACGGTAACCACACCGCCGACAATTTTTTCCTCAAATTCATCACCAGCGGCTGGCCCTGCTGTACTGCGGCCTGTCCCTGTCTTCGCTAAATCCCGCGAGCGTGGTTCAGGGAATACAGATGCAGGTAAACAACAAGAACCTCATACTAATTTTGCAGAAATGGGCCTGTTCCGGGCAGCACCTGCTGTTGACGCCGTAACAGATTCAGATGCCCCACAGCATGCACAGACGGCAAAGAAAAAGCCACAAGCCCCGGAAGATGTACCTGAACCGAAGAAGCGTAGCGCCCTGTATAAGTGGTTCAACGGCAATCACGAAGAGATGCAATACCAGGCCGCAGTCGCAGCCGCTGCCAGCGCGGCCAGAGCACAGACAGCCACCGCAGGCGCTGGCGTTCTGGAACATGTCGCCGGACGATTCGCTACATATGGAACATGGGCGGTACGAGCTACGGAAATCGCCGCTGGCGGCGTAGGTGCCTCCGTTGCCGGATTCCTGGTAGGCATGATGCCCGGCAAACTCAATGAAGGAGAACAGGACTTCATCGACCGTATGCGCCTTGCACAGATGCGTGAAGCGCCTACTCGCGTGCGTTACACCTGGGAGAATGACATCAACGGAAAACCCGTACCGCGTGGATATCACACGCCACCGGGTAAAGATATGGTGCGAGTCCGTAAGATGGAATGGGACCGCCGCTATGAGGCGTACACCTTCACCACTGAGGAAGAAAACCCCGTTACCCTTATCTGGACCCCGGATCATTCCGGTATTAACGCTCCGTCAAACACAGGTAATCAGACACCTCCAAAGCTACCGGAAAGCATCCTTGTTAACCCGTTACCGGATGGAACTCAGAGTACCAGCACAACAACTCCGGCACCGGATGAAAAAAATTTCGCGGATTACATTCTGATCCTGCCCGTATCAGACATCCCGCCAATTTATATCTATATTCGCAACAATCCGGGACAAGTCACAGGCAAAGGCCAGAAGGTTACTGGCACATGGTTAGGTGATGCGAATCAGGGGAATGGCTCTCCGATCCCGTCTCAGATAGCCGATAAACTGCGTGGGCGTACCTTCTCCAGCTTTGACGACTTCAGGGAAGCATTCTGGCAGGAGGTCAGTAAAGATCCTGAACTATCAGAGAAATTTATCCCCAGCAATTTAGCCCGAATGAAATATGGTATGTCTCCACGAACAATGTTTGTAGAAACTGTTGGGAAAAGGCGTGCTTTTGAAATTCACCATATCAAGCCTGTAAGCCAAGGCGGTGATGTGTACAATGTGGATAATATGGGTATCACGACCCCCAAACGCCACATTGATATCCATAAAGGAGCATAACTTGAAAAGTGTAAGCGAATTGTCAAGAAACGAGTTCATCGAGTTAATTGCAGAAATTATTAGTGCTGAAGGGGGCGAAAGTCATCAAGACGAGCTTTTGGAACAGTTCATTGAGCTATCAGAGCATCCCTCGGGTTCTGATTTAATCTACTATCCTGAACCAGGTGAACAAGCAACACCTGAAGCTATTGCGGAAAAAGTTCAGAAATGGCGTAAAGCCAACGGCAAGCCAGGCTTTCGTGGAGAGTAAGCTCCATTCGTAAACGGTTTGTCCCAGCCTTTCATCAAGACAATTTGATCTAGGTAGTTTAGCTACCATGAAGAATGGTCGAGCGCCTTACGTCAGGAAATCGGAAAGGGTTGGGTTAAGGGGCAAGCATGAGCTTCATCATATTGAAGAAATTCAAAATGGTGGCGCTGTTTATGGTGTCGATAATTTAGGGGTAGCAACACCTAAGCGTCATATCGAAATTCACCGAGGAGCACAAAATGGGAATGGGTAAAGAGATTACTGATTTTAGCGAGGCTGATTTCCTCGCTTTTGTTGAGGGCATCTACCAAGATACCTATCCCTCTGAAAACGCTCATATGGCTGCTGTAGCTGAGTTTGAAAGGCTTTGCGAACATCCTTCTGGCTCAGATTTGTTGTACTACCCGGAGGAAGGGAAAAGCGGACCGCTAGCGATTATCCAAGAAATAAAAGAATGGCGTAAAGCCAATGGAAAACCCGGCTTTCGAGATGAATAAGTCGCAAATTTTTGAGGCCAAGATGTTATGCCCCTGTTGTGAGCAGTTCGAGTTTAGCGGAGAGAGAAGTTATGAATTATGCCCTGTCTGTAACTGGGAAAATGATTCAGTTCAGAGCGGTGATCCTGATTATGCTGGTGGAGCTAATATCATGAGCTTGAACGAAGCGCGCGAAGCATTCCGACAAGGCCGAAAGGTAGGGTAACCCTGCTTTGGAGGATTTAATCTGTGAGTTGGACGACTGGGATTTTTCCCGGCCTTTCTTTTGTCTGGTAACCAGCTTTATCTGTCACACAAAGTGAGATACAGTCTGCGCCACAAGACAACTTCAGCGCTGTAGTTGCCTGACGTACAGTCGAACGAAGCCGCCTTATCGGTCAGCTTCAACTTCTTAAAAAACCCCGCTTCGGCGGGGTTTTTTGCTTTCTGGGGGTTGTAGGCAGGGTAAGTGCATCGCCACCCGGCAACTCGCACAAACGACATCAATTCTCATATTTGCGACATTAAGCACATTTCACTGCATGACCCTTTCGGGCATCGCCATGCCTACCGCAAACGATCGTTATCACAAAATTTCACCCTAAAAAATGGTGAATTTACAGTATTGTTAATTTGTTGCGAATGTTAACTGAACGATCGCAAATATTTTCTTATTTGATATAAACATATTGAAATTAAAAACATTCAGGCTATGAATGTGTGACGTATTCCACTGTTTATAAAAAGCTGTCCAAAAATCCTCTGCAAAATTTGATAATTTGAAAGAATGTTTAAAAGGAATAACGGTTATTTATTGGCCTTTAATTGTCTGAAAGTTCATCTTTATTGATTTATTTAACGTAGAGAAATTTATCAAGGTTATCGCCATAAAATAAATTTATTACTGCTGATTTTATTGATCGATATCAGCGTAATGGTGTGCTTTTAATTTTGTATAATATTGATTGTAAAGTGTTTTTTAGGTTCTTGTTGTGCCCGTAAAATGCGCGGGGAAGCAAATTGTGAGTAACAGCACATACCCCCTGAAACATTATTGGGTAGAATCCGCTGCGTCATAGGGAAATAAGCGCAGAATATTATGAATACTATTATTCTACCGAAAACTCAGCACCTCGTGGTATTTCAGGAAGTCATTAAAAGTGGCTCCATAGGTTCTGCCGCAAGACAACTAGGCCTGACGCAACCCGCCGTCAGCAAAATCATCAGCGACATCGAATCCTACTTCGGGGTAGAAGTGATGGTGCGTAAAAACACCGGCGTAAAACTCACTGCCGCTGGTCAGGTGCTGCTGTCATACGCTGAGTCGATCACCCGCGAAATGAAAAACATGGTGAGCGAAATCAACAGCCTCAGTTTCAGTACCGTCATGGACGTCTCCTTTGGCTATCCGTCGCTGATTGGCTTCACCTTCCTGTCTGAGATGATCAAAAAATTCAGGGAAGTGTTCCCGAAAGCGCGCGTCTCCATGTATGAAGCGCAGCTCTCTTCATTCCTGCCCGCCATTCGCGACGGTCGGCTGGATTTTGCCATCGGCACGCTGAGCGACGGAATGTTGCTTCAGGATCTTCACGTTGAGCCACTGTTTGAATCCGAGTTTGTGCTGGTGGCGAGTAAATCACGAACGTGCACCGGCCCGACCAGATTGGCATCACTTACGCATGAGCAGTGGGTGATGCCGCAAACCGATATGGGCTACTACAACGAACTCCTGACCACCCTGCAAGACAACCGCATCAGCATTGAAAACATCGTCCAGACCGATTCCGTCGTCACTATCTATAACCTTGTCCTTAATGCCGATTACCTGACGGTGATCCCCCGTGACATGATTGCGCCGTTCGGTTCGGACCAGTTTATCGTCCTGCCGGTGGAAGATGAATTACCCGTGGCGCGCTATGCCGCCGTGTGGTCGAAAAATTACAGTATTAAAAAATCGGCGTCAGTATTAGTTGAACTGGCAAAACAATATTCGTCGATGGATATCGATAAACGACGATAAAAATAATTAAGTTTTAAAACACCCGGAGCGACGCTTTTTAACGCTCTGATACCCTGACTTTGCCTGAAAACAATGAATTATTATAACGAGGATATTATGCACATTACCTACGATCTCCCGGTGACCATTGAAGATATTCAGGACGCCAGAAAACGCCTGGCGGGAAAAATTTATAAAACCGGCATGCCGCGCTCAAATTATCTCAGCGAACGCTGTAAGGGTGAGATATTTCTTAAGTTTGAAAATATGCAGCGTACCGGTTCGTTTAAAATACGCGGGGCGTTTAATAAGTTAAGTTCGTTGACGGACGCAGAAAAACGCAAAGGGGTAGTGGCCTGCTCCGCAGGAAACCACGCTCAGGGGGTGTCGCTCTCCTGCGCCATGCTCGGTATCGACGGCAAAGTGGTGATGCCGATGGGCGCGCCAAAATCCAAGGTCGCCGCTACCCGCGACTATTCGGCGGAAGTGGTGCTGCACGGCGAGAACTTTAACGACACCATCGCTAAGGTGAGCGAAATCGTCGAGATGGAGGGGCGCATATTTATTCCGCCTTATGACGATGCGAAAGTCATTGCCGGGCAGGGCACCATCGGCCTCGAAATTCTCGAAGATCTTTACGACGTGGATAACGTGATTGTCCCTATCGGCGGCGGCGGCTTAATTGCCGGTATTGCGACAGCAATTAAATCCATCAACCCGACAATCAATATTATCGGCGTACAGTCTGAAAACGTTCACGGAATGGCGGCTTCCTGGCAGGCCGGAGAAATAACCAACCATCGCGTTACCGGCACATTAGCCGACGGCTGCGACGTGTCTCGTCCGGGTAAATTAACCTTCGAAATTGTTCGTGAACTGGTCGATGACATTGTGCTGGTGAGTGAAGACGATATTCGCAACAGCATGATTGCCCTTATTCAGCGAAATAAAGTGGTGACGGAAGGTGCGGGCGCGCTGGCCTGCGCGGCGTTATTAAGCGGCAAGCTTGACCACTATATTCAGGGCCGTAAAACCGTCTGCATTATTTCCGGCGGCAATATCGATCTCTCCCGTGTTTCCCAAATTACCGGCTTCGTTGACGCATAAAGGTGACCTATGAGCAACACAGAAAGCATTATCGTTGGCCAGACAAAAACGTCCTCCTGGCGTAAGTCTGACACCACATGGACGCTCGGCCTGTTTGGTACCGCCATTGGCGCAGGCGTGCTGTTCTTCCCCATTCGCGCAGGCTTTGGCGGACTGATCCCCATCCTGCTGATGCTGGTACTCGCCTTCCCGATTGCGTTTTACTGCCACCGCGCGCTGGCGCGCCTCTGTTTGTCCGGCAGCAACGTCTCCGGCAACATCACCGAGACGGTGGAAGAGCACTTCGGGAAAACCGGTGGGGTGGTGATCACCTTCCTCTACTTCTTCGCCATTTGCCCGCTGCTGTGGATTTACGGCGTCACCATTACTAACACCTTTATGACCTTCTGGGAAAACCAGCTCCAGATGCCTGCGCTGAACCGCGGCGTGGTGGCGCTGTTCCTGCTGCTGCTGATGGCCTTTGTGATCTGGTTCGGGAAAGACCTGATGGTGAAGGTGATGAGCTACCTGGTGTTCCCGTTCATTGCCAGCCTGGTGCTGATTTCCCTGTCGCTGATCCCGTACTGGAACTCGGCGGTGATCGACCAGGTCAACCTGAGCGATATCGCCTTTACCGGTCATGACGGCATTCTGGTCACGGTGTGGCTGGGGATCTCCATCATGGTCTTCTCCTTTAACTTCTCGCCCATCGTCTCCTCGTTTGTGGTCTCCAAGCGCGAAGAGTACGAGCCGGAGTTCGGGAAAGAATTCACCGAGCAGAAATGTTCCAAAATCATCGGTCGCGCCAGCCTGCTGATGGTGGCGGTGGTGATGTTCTTCGCCTTTAGCTGCCTGTTTACGCTCTCTCCGCAGAACATGGCGGATGCCAAAGCGCAGAACATTCCGGTGCTCTCTTACCTTGCGAACCACTTTGCCTCGATGTCGGGCAGTAAATCCACGTTCGCCACGGTGCTGGAATACGGCGCCTCCATCATCGCGCTGGTCGCTATCTTTAAATCCTTCTTCGGCCACTACCTGGGCACGCTGGAGGGGCTGAACGGCCTGATCCTCAAGTTCGGCTACAAGGGCGATAAGAAGAACGTCTCCGTCGGCAAGCTGAACACCATCAGCATGATTTTCATCATGGGCTCCACCTGGATTGTGGCCTACGCCAACCCGAACATTCTCGACCTTATTGAAGCCATGGGGGCGCCAATTATCGCCTCTCTGCTGTGTCTGCTGCCGATGTACGCCATTCGTAAAGCGCCCGCGCTGGCGAAATACAAAGGCCGGACCGAGAACATCTTCGTGACCGTGGTCGGCCTGCTGACCATTCTGAATATCGTTTACAAACTGTTTTAAGCCAAAGCTCAGGAAGAGCGGAGTAATACATGACTGAATTTCCGGTAGTACTGGTTATTAACTGCGGATCGTCCTCCGTTAAGTTTTCGGTGCTGGACGCAGCAGGCTGCGATGCCCTGCTGACGGGCATTGCGGACGGCATCAACACTGAAAAAGCCTGTATTTCCGTGAACGGGGGTGAGCCGGTCAGACTGGCTCACCAGGACTACGAAGGGGCGCTGGCCGCCATCGCCCTCGAGCTGGAGAAACGCGACTTGATGAGCAGCGTGGCCCTGATTGGCCACCGCATCGCTCACGGCGGCGATCTCTTCAGCGAGTCGACCCTCATCACGGAAGAGGTCATTGAGCAGATCCGCCTGGTTTCCCCGCTGGCGCCGCTGCATAACTACGCCAATCTGAGCGGCGTGGAAGCCGCAGAGCGCCTGTTCCCCGGCGTGCAGCAGGTGGCGGTATTTGACACCAGCTTCCACCAGACCATGGCGCCGCAGGCGTATCTGTACGGTCTGCCGTACCGCTATTTTGAAGAGCTGGGCGTGCGCCGCTACGGCTTCCACGGCACCTCTCACCGCTACGTGTCCGCGCAGGCACACGCGCTCCTCGGGCTGTCATACGATGACAGCGGCCTGGTGATTGCCCATCTCGGCAACGGGGCGTCCATCTGCGCGGTGCGCAACGGTAAAAGCGTCGATACCTCAATGGGGATGACGCCGCTGGAGGGGCTGGTGATGGGCACGCGCTGCGGCGACGTGGACTTCGGCGCAATGGCGTGGATTGCCCAGCAGACCGGCCAGTCGTTCGAGGATCTGGAGCGCGTGGTCAACAAAGAGTCCGGGTTGCTTGGCATCTCCGGTATCTCCTCCGATTTACGTGCGCTGGAGAAAGCCTGGCATGACGGCAATGACCGGGCACAGCTGGCGATAAAGACCTTTGTCCACCGCATAGCGCGGCATATCGCCGGTCACGTCGCGTCTCTGCACCGTCTGGATGGCGTGATCTTCACTGGCGGCATCGGTGAAAACTCCACGCTGATCCGCGCGCTGGTGGCGGAACATCTGAAGGTGTTTGGCATCGCGCTCGACGAGGCGAAAAACGCTCTGCCGGGCAGCGCGGGTGAGCGCGTCATCTCCACCGAGTCGTCCCGCGTGACCTGCGCGGTTATCCCTACCAACGAAGAAAAAATGATCGCGCTGGACGCCCTCCGTCTTGGGAAGGTCATCCCGGCCGCGGCTTACGCCTGATAAAGCGAGAATCACATGAAAGTAACAATCGATACGGGCGTCGCGCCCTACAGCGACGCATGGGCCGGGTTTCGCGGTGAAGAATGGAAAAACGCCGTTAACGTCCGCGATTTTATTCAGCATAACTACACCCCTTATGAAGGCGATGAAGCTTTCCTCGCGCAGGCGACGCCAGCAACGACGGCGCTGTGGCAGAAGGTGATGGTCGGCATTCGCCAGGAGAATGCCACCCACGCTCCGGTGGATTTCGACACCAACATTGCCACCACCATTACCGCCCACGGACCGGGCTATATCGACCAGGATCTTGAGACGATCGTCGGCCTGCAAACCGACAAGCCGCTCAAGCGCGCCCTGCATCCGTACGGCGGGATCAATATGATCCGCAGCTCGTTCGAAGCCTACGGGCGGGAAATGGATCCGCAGTTCGAATACCTGTTTACCGACCTGCGTAAAACCCACAACCAGGGCGTGTTTGACGTTTACTCCCCGGAGATGATGCGCTGCCGTAAATCTGGCGTGCTGACCGGTCTGCCGGACGGCTACGGGCGCGGGCGCATTATCGGCGATTACCGCCGTGTGGCGCTGTACGGCATCAGCTATCTGGTGCGCGAGCGTGAACTTCAGTTCGCCGATCTTCAGGGGAGGCTAGAGCGCGGCGAAGATCTGGAGGCAACGATCCGCCTGCGCGAGGAGCTGGCGGAGCACAGGCGCGCGCTGCTGCAGATCCAGCAGATGGCGGCGAACTATGGCTTTGATATTTCACGTCCTGCGATGAACGCGCAGGAAGCGGTGCAGTGGGTCTATTTTGCCTACCTTGCCGCAGTGAAATCCCAGAACGGCGGGGCGATGTCGCTGGGGCGTACGGCCTCGTTCCTTGATATCTACATTGAGCGAGACATGCAGGCGGGGCGGCTGAACGAGGTGCAGGCCCAGGAGCTGATCGACCACTTCATCATGAAGATCCGCATGGTGCGCTTCCTGCGCACGCCGGAGTTCGACACGCTCTTCTCCGGCGATCCGATCTGGGCCACGGAAGTGATCGGCGGCATGGGGCTGGATGGCCGTACGCTGGTGACCAAAAATAGCTTCCGCTACCTGCATACCCTGCATACCATGGGGCCCGCGCCGGAGCCGAACCTGACGATCCTCTGGTCTGAACAGCTGCCGATCGCGTTTAAGAAATACGCCGCGCAGGTGTCGATCGTCACCTCGTCGCTGCAGTATGAGAACGACGATCTTATGCGCGCCGACTTCAACAGCGACGACTACGCCATTGCCTGCTGCGTCAGCCCAATGGTGATCGGCAAGCAGATGCAGTTCTTCGGCGCTCGCGCCAACCTCGCCAAAACGCTGCTGTACGCGATCAACGGCGGGGTGGACGAGAAGCTGAAGATCCAGGTCGGCCCGAAAACCGAGCCGCTGCTGGACGACGTGCTGGATTACGACACCGTGATGGCGAGCCTCGACCACTTTATGGACTGGCTGGCGGTGCAGTACATCAGCGCGCTGAATCTCATTCACTACATGCATGATAAGTACAGTTACGAAGCCTCGCTGATGGCGTTGCACGATCGTGACGTCTATCGCACCATGGCCTGCGGCATTGCCGGGCTGTCGGTGGCGGCGGATTCCCTGTCGGCGATTAAGTACGCCACGGTGAAACCAGTGCGCGACCACAGCGGCCTGGCGGTGGACTTCGTCATCGAAGGGGACTATCCGCAGTACGGCAATAATGACGATCGCGTGGACAGCATCGCCTGCGACCTGGTGGAGCGATTTATGAAGAAGATCCAGGCGCTGCCGACGTATCGCAACGCGGTGCCGACTCAGTCGATCCTGACTATCACCTCCAACGTGGTCTACGGCCAGAAAACGGGCAACACGCCGGACGGACGCCGCGGCGGCACGCCGTTTGCGCCTGGTGCCAACCCGATGCACGGTCGCGACAGGAAAGGGGCGGTGGCTTCGCTAACGTCGGTCGCCAAGCTGCCGTTTACCTACGCGAAAGACGGGATCTCCTATACCTTCTCCATTGTGCCGCAGGCGCTGGGCAAGGATGAACTGGTGCGCAAAACCAACCTGGTGGGGCTGCTGGATGGGTACTTCCATCACGAAGCGTCTATTGAGGGCGGGCAGCACCTGAACGTCAACGTCATGAACCGGGAGATGCTGCTGGATGCCATTGCCCATCCGGAGAACTACCCGAACCTGACAATTCGCGTATCCGGCTATGCGGTACGGTTTAACGCTCTGACGCGCGAGCAGCAGCAGGACGTGATTTCGAGGACGTTTACGCAGGCGATGTGACGCAGGCCAAATAATCCGCCCCCTTCAGATAAGGGGGCTTTTTTGTCTGCTAAAAATCATGCAGATGTTCGTTCATTCCATGCATCAGAAAATTGAATATTGCCATCGCAGTAAGTCCAGATTGCTTTTTCGTATCTCAACTGAATGGATTCAAGATGGCCCGTACCGGGACAGTTACGTGTATCGTTAACAATAGGGGAGATTGATACGACCTTTACACCTTCCAGTTCAGTTCTGAAGTATTCAACTTCCCTTCCCGCATCGTTAATTCGATAATATCTTATCTCAACTTTTTTTAGGTTTTGCCCTGTAGCCACAGCCTTATAAAGATACGGAGATGAACTATCTATCTCCTTCTCGAACAAGAAAGGGGCATGTTTGCGCGTTCCGGTTAATCTCCCGGAAAGAGGATCTGTTGGAATACTTAAATTATGGGTTAACCCTCTAATTTCAACACTCCCTTCCCGATCCTGTACATCACTTGAACCCTTAATAAGTGAGCCGCCATCGTCAAAAAACCAAATATGAACCGGTACAGCCATAAATCATGCTCCTTTCGAAAATCAGTGGTGGATCCATGTGCCTGCTTTTACCGCCTCAGCAAACATTCTTACGGTTAATGGCTTCGATATTTGTTTAACGGGTTCTTGCGTAAACCATTTTCTGAAAAACCAAGTTTGAGTCCAGGGGAAATAGTTTTGCGTGGGCACATTGATAAGATACTTTTTCTCAAACTTCTCAATGACATAAACGATATCATCCAGATCGGTGTAATCCTGTAAAACATCGTCTAACTCGAGCGGGATCCTCTTGCCCGTAAATGTTCCCTGTTCTGGTAAATTTTCCCTGAAGAACTTCAAAACATCATTTTCACTATTCATATTCACCAAATCCGATCTTTAGGGTGAGCAATCGTATTATATCGTGAGAGTGTTTTGTAACTTATCGTTGCAAGATCAGCAGCAAGTATGGTTATCCCCAATGCAGGGATCCATCGACCAATGAATGCACCTAAGTTTTTGGTATACATTGGTTTTCGGTATTTAAAGCTTGCGAGGGTAATCGTAGGTAATCGGTGTGGTAGCTGTACATTCAGAAGATCACGAAGATACTTAGAAGCCACGGAAGTACCTATAGTAGCCGTTTCTGGCTTTGTTCTGGTCTCAAGTATAGGTAAACCAAGGATCATAGTAGCCATCATTACTGCATCTTTTAATCCACCGAACTGTTCATCGGTAGTATCAAGGAAAATCCAAAAAAATAACTCAGACGCCGAGATATTACATACACCTTTATAGAAGTATGTTCCATTGAGCTCTTCAACGGTATCCATATCATAGCCATAATAATAGAGTGGTTTCAGTGATGCTATCGTATAAAAATTTGAAGGCATAAAGTAGAACAATCCTCTTTATAAATTCCTAAAAAAGATCCATTTCTTAAATATATTGATTCTGTGAAATTCGTCACTTTTAGAATTTTTTACCAAACATCATTAAAAATGAGGCGTTTTTTTCTCTAAATTTAGGAAGTCCGCATAAAGATTGTGACTTTTTTCTCCCGCGCTACGGATATGATCTTCCCATACCAACAACACACACCTGCACTCTCTGACTCGCAATCGCTGGCGATCGGAACCTAATAAAAACAATTGTTTACCCTACAAAATAAGCGAGTGCCCAATGAATATGGCAACAAACAGCAGTGTGATTGTGAGTGATTCCCCTGCGGCAAGGCGGGCGGGAATGAGCGAAAGCGAATGGCGAGAGGCGATCAAATTCGACAGCACCGACACGGGCTGGGTCATCATGAGTATCGGGATGGCTATCGGCGCGGGAATCGTTTTTCTTCCGGTGCAGGTTGGATTAATGGGGCTGTGGGTCTTTTTGCTCTCATCGATAATTGGCTATCCGGCCATGTACCTCTTCCAGCGATTATTTATTAATACGCTGGCGGAATCCCCGGAATGTAAAGACTACCCGAGCGTGATTAGCGGTTATTTAGGTAAAAACTGGGGCATCTTATTAGGTGCACTTTATTTCGTGATGCTGGTCATCTGGATGTTTGTCTATTCCACGGCTATCACCAACGACAGCGCATCCTATTTGCACACTTTCGGTGTCACCGAGGGGTTGCTGTCGGAAAATCCCTTCTACGGCTTATTCCTGATCTGTATTCTGGTCGCCATCTCTTCGCGCGGTGAAAAGCTGCTGTTTAAAGTCTCCAGTCTGATGGTACTGACCAAATTATTTGTGGTGGCGGCGCTGGGGCTTTCGATGATCGGCCTCTGGCATTTAGCCAACGTGGGCATGCTGCCGCCAATGGGGTTGCTGATAAAAAATGCCATTATTACGCTGCCCTTTACCTTAACCTCCATTCTGTTTATCCAGACATTAAGCCCGATGGTGATTTCCTATCGTTCACGGGAAAAATCCGTTGAGGTGGCGCGTCATAAGGCGCTGCGGGCGATGAATATCGCCTTTGGCATACTGTTTGTCACGGTCTTCTTCTACGCCGTCTCTTTCACCCTGGCGATGGGACACGACGAAGCGGTGAAAGCCTACGAGCAGAACATTTCCGCCCTGGCGATTGCGGCGCAGTTTATCAGCGGCGACGGCGCGGGCTGGGTCAAAATCGTCAGCGTGATCCTCAATATTTTTGCCGTGATGACCGCCTTCTTCGGTGTCTATCTCGGCTTCCGCGAAGCCACGCAGGGGATCGTGATGAATATCCTGCGCCGTAAAATGCCGGCTGAACGTATTAATGAAAGCATCGTCCAGCGCGGGATCATGCTGTTCGCTATCCTGCTGGCCTGGAGCGCGATCGTGTTAAACGCGCCGGTACTGAGCTTCACCTCTATCTGTAGCCCCATCTTCGGCATGGTGGGCTGCCTGATCCCTGCATGGCTGGTCTACAAGGTACCGGCGCTGCATAAATATAAGGGCGTATCGCTGGTGATTATTGTTATCACCGGGCTGCTGCTTTGTGTTTCTCCTTTCCTCGCATTTTCCTGAGGGCAAATAAGGTCGTAACGATGTCTGAGCAAACTCATCCTTTATGGAATCAATTTATTCGCGTAGTGCAGGAAGAAGTTAAGCCTGCGCTGGGGTGCACCGAGCCCGTTTCTCTGGCTCTTGCCTGTGCGATTGCCGCAGAGCAACTGCCCGGCGACGTCACGAAGATTGAGGCGTGGGTATCGCCGAATCTGATGAAGAACGGGCTTGGCGTAACGGTGCCGGGCACCGGCATGGTCGGGCTGCCCATTGCGGCGGCGCTGGGTGCCATCGGTGGCAATGCGCAGGCGGGGCTGGAGGTGCTGAAAGATGTCACCGCCGATGCGCTGGCGCGGGCCAAAGCAATGCTTAACGCCGGTCTGGTGCAGGTGAAATTGCAGGAGCCGTGCGATGAGATCCTCTATTCACGTGCCTGCGTCTACGCCGGTGAGGCCTCGGCCATGGTGACCATTGCGGGCGGACATACCCGCGTGGTGGAGGTGGTTTGTCACGGCGAAACGCGCTTCAGTCTTGACAAGCGGCAGGCCGAGGTAAGTAACGATCCGCTGGCGGTACTGTCAAACACCACGCTCTCGCAGATCCTGGAGTTTGTCGAACAGGTACCGTTCGAGGCGATCCGCTTTATCCTGGATGCAGGGCAACTGAACGACGCGCTCTCTCGTGAAGGGCTTAGCGGGAAGTGGGGGCTACACATTGGCGCCACCCTCAATAAGCAGCGCGCACGCGGATGGATGGCGCAGGATCTGGGTTCAGACATCGTTATCCGCACCAGCGCGGCCTCGGATGCCCGCATGGGCGGCGCGACGCTGCCGGCGATGAGCAACTCGGGCTCCGGGAACCAGGGGATTACAGCCACCATGCCGGTTGTCGTGGTCGCTGAACATATTCAGGCCGATGACGAATGGCTGGCGCGGGCGCTGATGCTCTCGCATCTGTCGGCTATCTACATCCATTACCAGCTTCCGCGTTTGTCCGCGCTGTGTGCGGCGACAACGGCCGGTATGGGGGCCGCCGCAGGGATGGCGTGGCTGATGGGCGGAAGCTATCAGACGATTGCAATGGCCATCGGCAGTATGATCGGTGACGTCAGCGGGATGATCTGCGACGGGGCGTCTAACAGCTGCGCCATGAAAGTCTCGACCAGCGTCACCAGCGCCTGGAAAGCCGTGATGATGGCGCTGGATGAGTCGGGCGTGACGGGCAACGAGGGGATTGTGGCCCACGACGTGGAACAGTCTATCTCTAACCTGTGCGCCCTGGCGTGCCGCTCAATGCAGGCAACGGACCGGCAGATTATTGAGATTATGGCGAGTAAGGTGTAGCGATTGGCATTCGTCCCTCTTCCCAAAGGGGAGAGGGACCGATCGAGCAACTCTTACACCGGCAAATCAATCAGCAGCGCGCGCAGCGGCGTATCCGCCACCAGGGTGATATTCGCTTCGTCACGAATAAACGCCCCGTCGCCGCAGGTGAGCGCTTCTTTCTCTTCCGCGTGCGTTACCGCATGCACCGTACCGTGAATGGACTGCAAATAGGCGCGCGGGCCGTGCAGCTGGAAGCTTGCCTGTTCACCTTTTTTCAGTTCGATATGGTGTAGCCATACCTGCTGTCGCAGCTGCAAGCTGCCCTTGCTGCCGTCAGGCGAGGCAATCAGCTGCTGTTTATCGCCCTTCAGATCTATTTTCTGCACCAGCGGGTTTTCTCGCTCAGGGCAGGCGTCGAGCCACAGCTGCATGCGCGTCAGCGTTTTGTCTTTGCTGAGGTTATGCTCGCTGTAGCTGATGCCCGGCTGCGTGGAAATTAACAACGCTTCGCCAGCCTTTGCCTGGACATGATTGCCCTCGCTATCGCGGTATTCTGCCTCGCCTTCCAGGATCAGGTTCAGGATATCGACTTTCGGATACGTACGTGGCTGGAAGGAGGCGCCCGGGGCGAGCACTTCCTGGTTCAACACGCGCAGTGAAGCGTAACCGAGGAGTTTAGGGTCAAAGTAGTGTCCAAAGGAAAAGGTGTAGCGGGCCTGCAGCCAACCGAAATCGGCTTGTCCGCACTGTTTCGCTGTTCTTGTCGTAATCATAAACTTGACCTCTCTTTACACTAAAACAATGGTAAAGGTATGGACGCTGCATTGTTAGCCAGATATTCTGCCTGGTATGTTCAAATTTCCTGAATGAGAACGAGATGGCTAAAGAGAGAGCATTGACGCTTGAGGCGCTTCGCGTCATGGACGCGATTGACCGGCGCGGCAGCTTTGCCGCGGCGGCAGATGAACTGGGGCGCGTTCCGTCTGCGCTAAGCTACACCATGCAAAAACTGGAGGAAGAGCTGGACGTCGTGCTCTTCGATCGCTCCGGTCATCGAACAAAATTCACCAACGTGGGGCGGATGCTGCTGGAGCGAGGTCGCGTGCTGCTGGAAGCGGCGGACAAGCTCACCACGGACGCCGAAGCGCTGGCGCGAGGTTGGGAAACCCACCTGACGTTAGTCACCGAAGCGCTGGTGCCGACCGAAGCGCTGTTCCCGCTGGTAGACCGCCTGGCGGCGAAGGCCAATACGCAGCTGTCGATCATCACCGAGGTGCTGGCCGGGGCGTGGGAGCGTCTGGAGACGGGCAGGGCGGATATCGTCATTGCGCCTGACATGCATTTCCGCTCATCGTCAGAAATCAACTCGCGCAAGCTCTACAGCGTCATGAACGTCTACGTCGCCGCGCCGGATCACCCGATTCACCAGGAGCCGGAGCCGCTCTCTGAAGTGACGCGCGTGAAGTACCGCGGCGTGGCGGTGGCGGATACCGCGCGTGAGCGTCCGGTGCTGACGGTTCAGCTGCTGGATAAACAGCCGCGTCTGACGGTCACGTCACTGGAAGACAAGCGGCAGGCGCTGCTGGCCGGTTTGGGCGTGGCGACGATGCCTTACCCGTTTGTGGAAAAAGATATTGCGGAAGGGCGACTAAGGGTGGTGAGCCCGGAGTACACCAGCGAAGTGGACATTATTATGGCGTGGCGCCGCGACAGCATGGGCGAAGCCAAATCGTGGTGCCTGCGCGAAATTCCAAAGCTCTTTGCGCATCACAACAAATAAGCGAGCAGGCCCGGTAAGCGTAAGCGCCACCGGGCTGTAATTTACGCGCCGATCTTAGGATCCGGACCAAAGCGGTTTTCGCCCGGCGTCCCGCTCTGGCAGTTGAAAATTAAAATCACGATCCAGCCGACAAGCGGGATCAACAGCAACAGCAGCCACCACGCCGAACGATCGGTGTCGTGGAGACGACGAAACAGCACGGCCCATGAAGGCAGCAAAACCAGCAAGCCATAAATCGTAGTGAGTACGCCTTCACCGCCGGCGCGCTCCCAGCCAAGGATTTTATCCACGATGCCCAGCACCATAATCAGGACGAAGTTCACCAGAACGAACATCCAGTACTCTTTGCGGCGGGCGCGGCCACCAAATCCAACGTAGTTGCGCAGTACTTTTAAATACCAGTCCATTTTCCTTGCCTCTTAATCAGTCAATCACTTGTTTTCTAAGCGATCGAGGTAAGGATAGATGTATGCTGTGAATTAAAAAAGGGAATCAATTGATTCCCTAAATAATTATCCGAAACGCACGTCGCGCCCGTGCGGTTCATCCAGATCCTGCCACGGGCCAATGGAGATGATGCCCGTCGGGTTGATGGTCTTGTGGCTGCGGAAATAGTGGGTGCGAATATGGTCAAAATCGACCGTCTCCGCGATCCCCGGCATCTGGTAGATGTCTCGCAGGAAACCATACAGGTTCAGGTAGTCGCTGATGCGGTGTTTATCGCACTTAAAGTGGGTGACATAGACCGGGTCAAAGCGAACCAGCGTGGTCCACAGGCGAATGTCCGCTTCCGTCAGGCGATCGCCCGTCAGGTAGCGATGCTGGCCCAGGATCTGCTCCAGGCGCTCCAGCGATTCAAACACCTTTCCGACCGCTTCGTCATAGGCTTCCTGGCTGGTGGCGAAACCGGCCTTATAGACGCCGTTGTTGACGTTGTCGTAAATCCAGCTGTTCAGCTCGTCAATTTTCTCGCGTAGCTCGACCGGGTAGTAATCCCCGGCGCGGGCGCCGTGCGCATCAAACGCGGTATTGAACATGCGGATGATTTCCGCGGACTCATTGCTGACGATCGTCTGGTTTTTCTTGTCCCACAGCACCGGCACGGTCACGCGTCCGGTGTAGTGCGGATCGGCGCGCAGATAGAGCTGGTACAGGAAATCGTGGTGATAAAGATCGTCGCCGGTTGCCGCAGGGAAATCACTGTCAAACGTCCAGCCGTTTTCCAGCATCAACGGGTTGACGACTGAAACCGGAATGAAGGATTCGAGGCCTTTTAGCTTGCGCACGATCAGCGTGCGGTGCGCCCACGGGCAGGCGAGGGAAACGTACAGATGATAACGATCTTTCTCCGCCGCGAAGCCCCCTTCGCCACTCGGGCCGGGGGCGCCGTCGGCGGTCAGCCAGTTACGGAAGGCCGAAACAGAGCGCTTAAAGCGTCCACCGGTGGATTTGGTGTCATACCAGACATCCTGCCAGACGCCGTCTACGAGTTGTCCCATTTTTTACTCCTCCGTCAGATAGCAAAAGCGAGGAGATGTCTCCTCGCTTTGTGTTTATTCAGTATAGCGTGCTTACCATTTCTTATTCAGAACGCGGTCGATGCTGTATGCGCCTGGGCCGGTGATCGCCAGCAGCAGGAAGCCACCCGCGATGGTCAGGTTTTTCATAAACATCAGTGAGTTCACGCCTTCCGCAAAGTTGCTGTGGAAGATGAACGCGGTCAGCAGGGTGAAGCCTGCGGTAAACAGCGCGGTGGTGCGGGTCAGAAAGCCGAACAGAACCGCCAGGCCGCCGCCAAACTCAAGCAGAATGGTCAGCGGCAGCAGGAACCCCGGAACGCCCATGGCTTCCATATACTGCTGGGTACCCGCATATCCGGTGATTTTGCCCCAGCCTGCCACGATAAACAGAATTGGCATCAGAATACGCGCGACCAGTACACCAACATCTTCTAATTTTTTCATTTTACTCTCCAGGAAACCACATAAGCGGCTGAACATTATTTGTCTGCAATTCCGGGTAGATACCGCGGCTCTGCTGTCGATGGAGAGGAGTGTAAACGGGGCGGGTAGCAATTGTTAGCAAGGAAAACTGTCAATCTTCTTCAAAGATATTGAGTAAGGGCAGGTGCGCGCTTGTGCCCTCAGCCCACGGGGAGAAGGGCAAAAACAAAAACGGTAACCTGAGTTACCGTTTTGCGTTTATCACCGCAGCTGTTGTTGCCGCAACGTTGCTTTGACCAGACGCCAGGCGCTCCAGGCACCAAAACCGCGTCGGGCCCAGCGGATGAGCATATTCGGATGACGAACCGTCCAGATAGCCATCACGCTGCTGCCGACCAGCGCCCACGAACGCAGGCTCAGGAAGGTGTTCCAGCCACGGTCAAACCGTCGCGTCGCGTCGATCCAGTCACGGCGGCTGGCAGACAGATCCAGCCGCTGCTGCTGGATCTGACTTAACAGGTACGCTTTTCGCTTCTGACGTTCCGCTTTATCGCTCACGGCTTGTCATCCTCCAGCAGGGTGCGATCGTTAGCCAGTTCCTGGCGCGTGTGGCGCAGGAAAGTGGACCTGCGCGCTTTACGCATCGTCCATATGCCGCCAATCAGCGCCGCGACCAGCAGAACGACGGTCGTGGCAATCATCGCGTTAAGTCGATACTGCGGGTCAATGGCCCAGATGATTAACACCATCAGGCTCATCAGACCAAACGCGGCGAAGAGCATGGTCAGCCCGAGCATCAGCAGCATCTGGAAGAGGTTCGCTTTCTCCTCTTCCAGTTCGACCACTGCCAGCCGGACGCGCGTTTCGGCAATCCCAACCAGCGTCGTTAAAATACGCTGGCCGATGCCGAGGACGTTATTAGCAGGCCCTTGTGCGTGACGAGGATCTTCCATATCAACGACGCGTCAGCAGGACACCCAGTACCACACCCACTGCGGCACCAATACCAACTCCCGTCCATGGATTGTCGCGCACATATTCATCTGCGCGCGCAGCCGCTTCACGGGTCTGTTTCGCCAGTGCATCACCGGTTTCACCCAGGCGGTAGCGGCTCTCTTTCAGCGCCTGCTCCGCTTTGCTGCGCAGCTTGCTTACTTCTTCTTTCGACTTATCGGCAGAGGAGTTCAGCACCTCTTCAAGGGTATCGGCCAGGGATTTCAGTTCAGCGCGCAGATGTTCAGACGTCGTATCTTTTGACATGATTCTCTCCTGTTGAGATTTCCGTTAACTCAATAATCGCGAGCTTCCAGCGCTTTCAGGTCGTCCTGCGCCTCTTTCAACTTCTTCTCGCGCTTAGCAATTTTTTCCGCATCCCCTTTCTCTTTCGCTTCCTGCAGGTCTTGACGGCGCTCGGCTATCTCGTCCTTCTGTTCAGCGATTTTCTTTTGGTGATCGGCACGCAGCTTGCTGTCTGAACAGTTCGCTTTCACTTCGCTCAGCGCTTTTTTGAGACCATCAACACGGTGCTGATTGTTATGCTTTTCGGCATAACCGATCTCACGCTGAATATCCTGTTCTTTCTCCTGACAGAGAGAGTTTGCGAAGGTCGTTGTGCTTAAAGAAAAAAGGGCCAGAGCCAGGGTCATGCGGAATTTCATTATCGAAACCTTCCATTGTGCTGCGGGGTTAGCCGCTATCCAAAATGATGCGGAGTACATTCGAGGGGTGCTCCGCGTACTTAAGCATAGTAAGTAAACGGGGGATTCACCAAAGTGAGTGAAAAGATTCGGAATCCAGGAAGTTATCCAAACCGATGCGACGTATCGCGAATCAATGATAACCACGCGGCTGGCGGGTTGTCATCTTCCTGCTGGGCAATGATATAGCCGTGCGGCAGCGTACGGTCAAGAACCGCTTTCGCGGCAGCGCTCTGCGCACGGGAATCAAACTTAATCAGTAAAACATCGTCCTGCGGGGTGATGCTTTTAAAGCGGATGCCGTTTGCATCCAGATGATGCCAGACAGAAAAACCGTCAGGCACACCGCCCCCCTGGTTTACCGGGCGAATGGCCAGCGTAGCGTCCTGATGTGAAAGCGTGTTCCAGGCCAGCAGTACGGCGCTGAGCATCACCAGTGCAATAAAGGCACAGGCAAAGCGGCGCATGACGAGCGGTGAGATAACCATCGTTAACCTCGCGCTCCGTATTTTTTCTTCCACAGGACAACCAGCGAGCCGATCAGGCCGAAGACCAGCAGAACAACAGGCAGCAGCATCAGGCAGGACATCAGCTGATCTTCATATTTCATGAAGACCGGCGTCTTACCCAGCGCATAGCCCAGCGTCGTCAGGATCAGAACCCATAACAGGCCGCTCATCCAGTTGAAGAACTGGAAGCGTGCGCTGCTCAACCCGGACAGCCCGGCAATGGTGGGCAGCAGGGTACGCACAAAGGCGATAAAGCGGCCAATCAGCAGCGCGGAAAGCCCATGCTTATGGAACAGGTGGTGTGCCCGCTGGTGATAGTGCGCAGGCAGATGGGAAAGCCAGTTCTGTACTATTCGGGTATTGCCCAGCCATCTTCCCTGGATATAGCTCACCCAGCAGCCAAGGCTGGCCGCGACGGTCAGTAATAAAATGGTTTGCGGGAACGCCATTGCGCCTTTAGCACACAGCACGCCGACAAGCACCAGCAAACTGTCACCCGGCAAGAAGGCTGCAGGCAGCAAACCATTCTCAAGGAACAGAATCATAAACAAGACAAAATAGAGCATGCCAATCATGGAAGGGTTGGCCAGCGTTTCAAAATCCTGCGCCCAAAGGGCATGCAGCAGTTGGGTCAAAAGTTCCATTCAGTGTTCCTGGAAATCGGTTAACGTCTCGCCTGTTATCCGGGACAAACAGCACGGCGACATTGTTGTGATTTCATTATGGTCGCTCGCGGACACATTGCGGTGTGGCCAACACTGTTCCCTGTTAATTGGCTGGTTAGCAAGCACTAACTTTCAAAATAACGAAGTGAATCCAATTGTAACAAAGCCCAACGTTCTGCGTCACAGAATTTGCAGGGTGAGGTGATTTTGGCGTAAGCCCTGAAAGTGAGCGAGGGATTTTACAAAGGCTGACACTATATATGTTTTGCTTACCCATTCAGCCGGGGAGGCGCAGCGAAGCGCCTGCCGGTAGAAAGGTCGCCTATTTTGCGCCGCTCGGGGCCGTATCGAGATGAACGACAGGATTATCGGCAAAAAGATAACGGTCAGCGTTAAATTCGAAGTCGTCGCTGGTTTCATTGAAGAGCATCTGCTTGGTGTTCTCCAGGTGCTGCCACATGGCGAGCTTCGCGGCGTGGGGATCTTTACGAATCAGCGCCTTAAGAATTTGATCGTGGTCGTCACACCAGTTGTCCACGGTACGCGAATCAATATGATCGTGCAGTTTTTTCCAGTACGGGTTGTGAACGCGCTGAGTCCACATTTTCTCAACGATTGCCGCCAGCGCCGTATTCTGGGTTGCCAGGGCGACCTGAACGTGAAACTGTAGGTCCCACTCGGAATCACGGAAACATTTTTCCTTGCGAGCGTTCTCCTGAATCTCCATCAGCTTCATGATGTCCTGCTTGGTCACCTGCGTGGCGGCAAATTCGGCAATATTGCTTTCGATCAGCTGGCGAGCCTGGAGCAGCTCAAACGGACCGTAGCTGGCGAATTCAAGACTTTCATCCGCCACCGGAGAGTGTTTAGGCTGATTAGAAATAACGTGAATGCCGGAACCTTTGCGTACCTCAACGTAGCCTTCCACTTCCAGCATGATAATCGCTTCGCGCACCACGGTTCGGCTTACGCTTTTTTCATCCGCGATAAAGCGCTCGGCGGGAAGTTTATCACCGACAAGATAGACCCCTTGCTCGATGCGATCTTTCAGCTCGGCAGCAAGTTGTTGATATAAACGACGTGGTTCGGTGATTTCCATATGCGCTCCAGGCAGGGTACGGCAGATGATTTGTTATACCACTTTCACGGAATACTCTCCAGATTTTGCCATTAAAAAAGCCGCCCGGGGGCGGCTTCGGTGAAACGCATTTTCGCTAACTCTGCGTAGCCGGTCGCCCGAGAGACTCTTTCGCCAGCTCCTCTGCGGATTTGCTTTTCAGCACCGTCCAGATCACCACCGCGCCCAGCAGGTCGAAAATAGCCAGCACGGCGAACAGCGGGCTGAAGCCGATGGTATCCGCCAGCGCGCCGACAACCAGCGCAAACATCGTACTCGCGGTCCAGGCGGCCATCCCGGTCAGGCCGTTGGCGGTGGCCACTTCGTTGCGACCGAAGACGTCAGAGGAAAGCGTAATCAGCGCGCCGGACAGGGACTGGTGCGCAAATCCACCGATGCACAGCAGCGCGATAGCGACGTAGGGGCTGGTGAACAGACCAATCATGCCCGGGCCAATCATCAGCAGGGCGCCCATGGTCACCACCATCTTACGGGAAACAATCAGGTTCACCCCAAACCAGCGCTGGAACAGCGGTGGCAGGTAGCCGCCTACAATACAGCCGAGGTCAGCGAACAGCATCGGCATCCAGGCGAACATCGCGATCTCTTTCAGGTTAAAGCCGTAGACTTTAAACATAAACAGTGGGATCCACGCGTTGAAGGTGCCCCAGGCCGGTTCAGCCAGGAAGCGCGGCAGGGCGATACCCCAGAACTGACGGGTGCCCAGGATCTGCCAGACGGACATCTTCTTGCCATTGTTGGTCTGATGCTGCGCTTCCTGACCACCAATAATGTATTCGCGTTCTTCCTCGGAGAGTTTTTTCTGATCGCGCGGGTGTTTATAGAAAACCAGCCACGCCATTGCCCAGGCAAAGCTCAGCACGCCAGAGATAATGAATGCCATCTGCCAGCTGTGCATCACGATGGCCCACACCACCAGCGGCGGCGCAATCATTGCGCCGATGGACGAGCCCACGTTAAAGTAGCCCACCGCGATGGAACGCTCTTTTGCCGGGAACCACTCAGAGCTGGCTTTCAGCCCCGCCGGGATCATTGCGGCTTCTGCCGCACCGACCGCGCCACGGGCCAGCGCCAGACCGCCCCAGCTGCCTGCCAGTGCGGTTGCACCGCAGAATACCGCCCAGGCGATGGCGAAGAAGGCATAGCCGATCTTGGTACCCAGAATATCGAGAACATACCCAGCAACAGGCTGCATGACGGTGTAAGCGGCAGAATAGGCCGCGATGATGTAAGAGTATTGCTGCGTGGAGATATGCAGCTCTTCCATCAACGTTGGCGCCGCGGCTGCCACGGTGTTACGTGTCAGGTAGCCCAGCACGGTGCCCAGCGTCACCAGTGCGATCATATACCAACGTAACCCTTTAATTTTACGCATCTAAAACCTCATCGTTATGTTATTTCCGCGCCAGAGCACGGCAACCTCTCAACCGTTGCCGGGAGCAGTTGTGTAACGGGAGGGGCGTAGCCGGGAGAATGTCCCGGAACGGCCCGAACCTTGCCATAAGTAAGCGTGCATAAGTCGGTATCCGTACCGTTAAATCCGATGTGTCTCACACCGGTAACGCATTCCGTCGGCTTAGTGTTTGCGACGGCGAAACGATAACTTGTCATACAACTTTAAAAGGTGAGTGACATCACAAATGTATGATTCTTTGTAGGGACATTAATCGCTGCGCGCAAAGCCAGCAATGGCGCGGCCTGTAGAAGGGTTTACCCCATTGAGGGTAATTTATTTGTTAGCGTTTATTGATCTCACTCACGAAAAAAGCTTCGGTGGGTGGAAATTGGTGTGATAACTTTGCAGCATATGAACATACGCTTTCTGACGCTCTCGTAATGAGGAAGACGATAATGACGCCGTTTATGACCGACGATTTTCTGTTAGATACCGAATTTGCCCGCCGCCTGTACCACGACTACGCTAAAGACCAGCCGATTTTCGACTACCACTGCCACTTACCGCCGCAGCAGGTTGCCGAAAATTACCGTTTCAAAAACCTGTATGATATCTGGCTGAAGGGTGACCACTATAAATGGCGCGCAATGCGCACCAACGGCGTGGCTGAGCGACTGTGTACCGGCGACGCGACCGATCGCGAGAAGTTTGACGCCTGGGCGGCGACCGTGCCGCACACCATCGGTAACCCGCTATACCACTGGACGCACCTCGAACTACGCCGTCCGTTTGGCATCACCGGCAAGCTGCTTTCTCCCGCTACGGCGGATGAGATCTGGGACCAGTGCAATGCGCTGCTGGCGCAGGATAACTTCTCCGCGCGCGGCATCATGAAGCAGATGAACGTGAAGATGGTGGGCACCACCGACGATCCGATTGACTCCCTGGAGCATCATGCCGTTGTCGCCAAAGACACCTCTTTTGACATTAAAGTGCTGCCAAGCTGGCGCCCGGACAAAGCCTTCAACATCGAACAGGCCACCTTCACCGACTACATGGCGAAGCTGGCGGAAGTGTCCGATACCGACATCCGTCGTTTCGCCGATCTGCAAACCGCGCTGACCAAACGTCTGGACCACTTCGCGGCGCACGGCTGTAAAGTCTCTGACCACGCGCTGGACGTGGTGCTGTTCGCGGAATCCAACGAAGCTGAACTGGACAGCATCCTGGCGCGTCGCCTCTCCGGTGAATCGCTTAGCCAGCATGAAGTAGCGCAGTTCAAAACGGCGGTGCTGGTGTTCCTCGGTGCGGAATACGCCCGTCGCGGCTGGGTACAGCAGTACCACATCGGCGCGCTGCGCAATAACAACCAGCGCCAGTTCAAACTGCTGGGCGCGGACGTGGGCTTTGACTCCATCAACGACCGCCCGCTGGCGGAAGAGCTGTCAAAACTGCTGAGCAAACAGAACGAGCAAAACCTGCTGCCGAAAACCATTCTCTACTGCCTGAACCCGCGCGATAACGAAGTGCTGGGCACCATGGTGGGCAACTTCCAGGGCGAAGGTATGCCGGGCAAGATGCAGTTCGGATCCGGCTGGTGGTTCAACGATCAGAAAGACGGCATGGAGCGTCAGATGACGCAGCTGGCGCAGCTCGGTCTGTTAAGCCGCTTCGTGGGTATGCTGACCGACAGCCGCAGCTTCCTGTCCTATACCCGTCATGAATATTTCCGCCGCATTCTGTGCCAGATGATTGGCCGCTGGGTGCATGCGGGTGAAGCGCCAGCGGATCTCCAGCTGCTGGGCGACATGGTGAAAAACATCTGCTTTAACAATGCGCGTGACTACTTCGCCATTGAACTGAACTAAGGCCGTCTGAGGTTGATATGCAATACATCAAAATCCATTCGCTGGATAACGTGGCCGTCGCGCTGGCAGATTTAACCGAAGGCACGGAAGTGGCCTTCGATAACCAGTCGGTCACGTTGCGCCAGGCCATTGGACGTGGACACAAGTTTGCCCTGATCCCCATTGCAAAAGGGGAGAACGTGGTGAAGTACGGTTTGCCCATCGGCCATGCGCTGGCGGATATTGCGCCGGGTGAATATATTCATTCCCACAATACCCGCACCAATCTCAGCGATCTGGACGAGTACAGCTATCAGCCTGAACTACCGAAGGCAGGCGTGCAGGCGGGGGATCGTGAGGTGCAAATCTACCGTCGCGCAAACGGTGATGTGGGGATCCGCAACGAGCTGTGGATCCTGCCGACCGTCGGCTGCGTGAACGGCATTGCGCGTCAGATCCAGACCCGCTTTCTGAAGGAGACCCACGATGCCGAGGGCATCGACGGGGTACATCTGTTCAGCCACACCTACGGCTGCTCCCAGTTGGGTGACGACCACATCAACACCCGCACCATGCTGCAAAACATGGTGCGCCACCCGAATGCGGGCGCGGTGCTGGTGATCGGCCTCGGCTGCGAGAACAACCAGGTCGACGCCTTCCGCGAGACGCTGGGGGAATTCGACCCTGAGCGCGTTCACTTCATGGTGTGCCAGCATCAGGACGACGAAGTGGAAGCGGGCGTTGAGGAGCTGCATCAGCTGTATGAGGTGATGCGCCACGACAGGCGCGAGCCGGGCAGGCTGAGCGAGCTGAAGTTTGGTCTGGAGTGCGGCGGGTCTGACGGTCTTTCCGGCATTACCGCCAACCCGATGCTGGGCCGCTTCTCGGATTACGTGATTGCCAACGGCGGCACCACGGTGCTGACCGAAGTGCCGGAGATGTTTGGTGCGGAGCGCATTCTGATGAGCCACTGCCGTGACGAAGAGACGTTTGAGAAGACCGTCACCATGGTGAACGACTTCAAACAGTACTTTATCGCCCACAATCAGCCCATTTACGAGAACCCGTCGCCGGGAAACAAGGCGGGCGGAATCACCACGCTGGAGGAGAAATCCCTCGGCTGCACCCAGAAAGCGGGGGCCAGCCAGGTGGTGGACGTTCTGCGCTACGGTGAACGCCTGAAAACCCACGGCCTGAACCTGCTGAGCGCACCGGGCAACGATGCGGTCGCCACCAGCGCGCTGGCGGGGGCGGGTTGTCACATGGTGTTGTTCAGCACCGGTCGCGGTACGCCGTACGGCGGTTTTGTGCCGACGGTCAAAATCGCCACCAACAGCGAGCTGGCGGCGAAGAAAAAGCACTGGATCGATTTCGACGCAGGCCAGCTGATCCACGGCAAAGCGATGCCGCAGCTGCTGACGGAGTTCGTGGATACTATCGTGGAGTTTGCTAACGGCAGGCAGACCTGTAACGAGAAGAACGACTTCCGCGAGCTGGCGATCTTTAAGAGTGGTGTGACGCTTTAAGTGTTTTGTCGGGTGGCGCTAGCGCTTACCCGACCTACTGAACTTTAATCGGTGCGGCCTGATGCGCTCACCCTGACCCTCTCCCTGTGGGAGAAGGTACAAACACTAAAAACGGCAACCTCAGGGTTGCCGTTTTGCTGTTAACCTCGCAGCGCGTTCTTCGCTAAACGCGCGTCTTCCGCCTGACAGGCCGCTGCGGTGAACAGCACGTCTGTAGAGGAGTTCAGTGCAGTTTCGCAGGAGTCCTGCAGCACGCCGATGATGAAGCCGACGGCCACAACCTGCATGGCGATCTCGTTCGGGATGCCGAACATATTGCACGCCAGCGGGATCAGCAGCAGCGAACCGCCCGCCACGCCGGATGCGCCACAGGCACACAGCGACGCCACCACGCTCAGCAGCAGCGCCGTTGGCAGATCCACAGGAATACCCAGCGTTTGCACGGCCGCCAGGGTCAGCACGGTGATGGTGATCGCCGCACCCGCCATGTTCACGGTCGCACCCAGCGGGATCGACACGGAATAGGTATCGCGGTCCAGGTTCAGCTTCTCCGCCAGCGCCATGTTAACCGGAATGTTTGCCGCCGAGCTGCGGGTGAAGAAGGCGTATACGCCGCTCTCGCGCAGGCAGGTGAGCACCAGCGGATACGGGTTACGGCGGATCTGCCAGAACACCAGCAGCGGGTTGATCACCAGCGCCACCAGCAGCATACAGCCGACCAGCACCATCAGCAGCTGCGCGTAGCCCCACAGCGCGTCAAAGCCGGTTGTGGCCAGGGTAGACGACACCAGGCCGAAGATACCGATGGGCGCAAAGCGAATCACGACCTTAACGATAAAGGTCACGGCGTTGGACATGTCGTTGACCAGGTTTTTCGTCGTTTCGTTGCCGTGACGCAGGGCGAAGCCCAGGCCGATCGCCCACACCAGGATGCCAATGTAGTTGGCATTCAGCAGGGCATCAATGGGGTTCGTAACCATGCTCATCAGCAGGCCGCGCAGCACTTCCACAATGCCTGAAGGCGGCGTGACGTCGCCCGCCGCAGAGGTCAGATGTAGCGTGGAGGGGAAGAGGAAGCTAAAGACCACTGCGGTCAGCGCAGCAGAAAACGTGCCCAGAAGATATAAAAAGAGAATCGGGCGAATGTTGGTTTTTTGTCCGTGTTGGTGATTGGCGATAGAAGCCATGACCAGCATCAGTACCAGCACCGGCGCAACGGCCTTCAGCGCGCCCACGAAAAGCGTTCCGAGAAGCCCCGTCGCTTCCGCGGCAGGTTTTGACACCAGCGCCAGCAGAATACCCAGAACCAGACCTACCAGGATTTGTTTAACCAGGCTACCCTGCGTCAGACGCGCAAGCAGGCCCTTAGATTGTGTGCTCATACTAAATTCCTAAGTGAAATTGTGTTCCATCCTGGATGTGCTCTCAGTCACATTTATTTCAGGATGTAAATATTTGTTTGCCTGGTTGAGTATCAAGGAAAGCGGGGAAAGGCGGAAGAGTAAAATGCTGGATTTTACGTGTCACATCATATTTTTTAACTATTGAGTCACAAAAGTGTGTTAACCCTCTCCCCTTTGAGGAGAGGGTTAGGGTGAGGGGATTACTCCGCCTGCTGCTTTTTATCGTGCTGGCGGTTAACCCAGGTATTGATAACCAGCGTCACCAGCAGAATGCCGAACACCACGCCAAGCGAAATGGCGATCGGGATGTGGTAGAAATCCACGATCAGCATCTTGATACCGATAAACACCAGGATCACCGACAGACCGTACTTCAGCATCGAGAATCGCTCTGCCGCGCCTGCCAGCAGGAAGTACATCGCACGCAGGCCGAGGATCGCAAACAGGTTAGAGGTCAGCACGATGAATGGATCAGTCGTCACTGCGAAGATTGCCGGGATGCTGTCTACCGCGAAAATCACGTCGCTCAGCTCGACCAGAATCAGCACCAGCAGCAGCGGGGTAGCAAACAGCAGGCCGTTCTTACGCACGAAGAAGTGCTCGCTCTCGATCTTGTCCGTCATGCGCAGATGACCACGGATCCACTTCACCAGCGGCTTATCACCGATACCGGTATCGTCTTCTTTCGCCAGCGCCATTTTGACCCCGGTAAACAGCAGGAACGCGCCGAACACGTACAGCAGCCATTCGAACTGGGTAATTAGCCAGCTGCCGGCGAAGATCATGATGGTACGCAGGACAATGGCACCCAGCACGCCGTAGACCAGCACGCGGCGCTGCAGGGCTGCAGGCACAGCAAAGTAGCTGAACAGCATCAGCCAGACGAAGACGTTATCAACCGCCAGGGCTTTTTCAATCAGATAACCGGTGAGGAAGGCGAGCGCCTGAGGATCGGCCACCGCACGGCCTTCAGTCGAGGCCAGATACCACCAGAAGGCGGCGCAAAAGAGGAGCGAGAGGGTAACCCAGACCAGCGACCAGACGGCGGCCTGCTTAACGCTCATGCCGTGCTCGCCGCGACGACCCTGCAAAAAGAGGTCGATCGCCAGCATGATGAGCACGACAACCGCGAATCCGCCCCACAGCATTGGAGTGCCGACAGAATGCATACTATTTTCCTTACACGTAAAAAACAAAAACGGCCATGGTCAGAAGACGATAGCCGTTAGCTTTTTATGCATAGACCTCGCCTTCCGGCAAGGTCTCACTTACAACCACGAAGGTTGCCCGGCGACCGGATGCATATTTAACGCATCGTAATGACGATCCACCGGCGAAGAAGTTACTCCCCTTTGCAGGTAACAAAATATGTCAGACCATCGGTTTCGTCAATGGCCTGCGCCGTTTCATTACACAGCTTTACGCGATCGCTTCCGCGCCTATGCCGTCTGCCGGGAACACCACGCCGGTCTGGCGGCGGATCTCGGTTTGCAGCTTCGCCGTGGTGCGGCTTACCGCAAGGCCTGGGTGATTCACTTCGTTGTCTTCCACCAGACGGGCGAAGACCTCTGCCTCATAGAGCATAGTGTTAATATGCTGAGGCTGCGTCAGTTCCTGCGCTTTGCCGCCGCGCGGCACGAAGCTCACCTTCTGGCATTCGGAGATCTTCTCGATGACCAGCGACCCGGCTTCGCCCTGAATTTCGCTCGGCAACACGGAATCGCTCACCTTGGAGTGCTGCAGCGTGACGCTGAAATCACCGTAATCCAGCACCACCAAACCGTGTGCATCCACGCCGCTCTCCAGCAGGCTGGCGGTGGCCGTAACGCCGTGCGGCTCACCCCACAGCGCTACGGCAGAGGCCAGGCAGTAAAAACCGATATCCATAATCGAGCCGTTTGAGAAGGCCGGGTTAAAGGTATTCGGATTCTCGCCGTCCAGATAGCGCTGATAGCGCGACGAATACTGGCAGTAGTTGATAAAGGCTTTGCGCACTTTGCCAATTTTCGGCAGGGACTGCTGCAGCAGAAGGAAATTCGGCAGGCTGGCGGTTTTGAACGCTTCGAACAGCACCACCTGGTTTTCGCGGGCAAGCGCAATGGCCGCTTCCACTTCCTCAATATTCGAGGCCAGCGGCTTCTCGCAAATTACGTGCTTTTTGTGGCCGAGAAACAGCGCCGTTTGCGGGAAGTGCAGGGAGTTCGGGCTGGCGATATAGACCGCGTCAATGGCGTCGCTTTGCGCCATTTCATCCAGGGAGGTGAAGAGATGCTCGACGAGGTAGTCGTTAGCAAAGCTCTGCGCCTGCTCAAGGCTGCGGGAATAGACTGCGGTGAGTTTAAGTTTGCCGGTTTCGTGGGCGGCGTCGACGAACTGGCGCGTGATCCAGTTCGTTCCAATGACTGCGAAACGTATCATAAACGTTTACGTACTCCGTAGCGGGGAACCTTTAGCCACTGTAGCACGGGATTATTGCAAAACCAGTGCGCTATTCCGCATTACCATTTAACGATAAATGCGTAAGCCACAGGCGGGTATCAAACTCCAGCTGGTGATACTGCGGCTCCATGTGGCAGCACAGGGAATAGAACGCTTTGTCGTGCTCTTTCTCTTTCAGGTGCGCCAGCTCATGCACCACGATCATCCGCAGAAAGGCTTCCGGCGCGTTACGGAAAACCGTCGCCACGCGGATCTCCGCCTTAGCCTTCAGCTTGCCGCCCTGTACGCGGGAGATGGCGGTGTGCAGGCCGAGCGCATTTTTCAGCACGTGGATCTTGTTGTCGTACATCACCTTGTTGATCGGCGGCGCGCTCTTCAGATACCGGCTTTTCAGATCCTGCGTATACTGCCAGAGCGCCTTATCGGTCGCGAAATCGTGCGTGCCGGGATAGCGTTTTTCCAGCACCGCGCCGAGCTTCTGCTCGGCAATCAGGCTGCGAACCTGAGTCAGTAAATGCTCCGGGTAGCCCTGGAGATAAGTAAGTTGGTTCATCAAAAGCCCAAATTAATGCGAAAACGGGTATACTCACGCACCCTTTTCAGGGATACGCCAAATTTTACCATTCAGGAGGGCCGATGAGCCACTTAGACAACGGTTTCCGTTCACTCAACCTTAAACGTTTCCCGGAAACGGACGACGTTAACCCGCTTCAGGCGTGGGAAGCGGCGGATGAATATCTGCTGCAGCAGTTGGATGAGACTGAAATCCGCGGCCCGGTTCTGATCCTGAATGACGCGTTTGGTGCCCTGGGCTGCGCCCTGGCAGAGCACACGCCTTACAGCATTGGCGATTCCTACCTGAGCGAACTGGCGACGCGTGAAAACCTGCGCCATAACGACATCGACGAGTCCAGCGTGAAGTTCCTCGACAGCACCGCGGACTACCCGCAGGCGCCGGGCGTGGTATTGATCAAGGTGCCAAAAACCATGGCGTTGCTGGAGCAGCAGCTGCGCGCGCTGCGTAAAGTCGTCACGCCGGAAACCCGCATCATTGCGGGTGCCAAAGCGCGCGATATTCACACCTCAACGCTGGAGCTGTTCGAGAAAGTGCTCGGCCCGACCACTACCACGCTTGCCTGGAAAAAAGCGCGCCTGATCAACTGCACCTTCAGCGCACCGGAGCTGGCCGACGCGCCGGAGACGCTGAGCTGGAAACTGGAAGGCACCGACTGGACCATCCATAACCATGCGAACGTTTTCTCCCGCACCGGGCTGGATATTGGGGCGCGTTTCTTTATGGAGCACCTGCCGGAAAACCTGGAAGGGGAGATTGTCGATCTGGGCTGCGGCAATGGCGTGATTGGCCTGACGCTGCTGGCGAAGAATCCGGAAGCCAGCGTGGTGTTCAGCGACGAGTCGCCGATGGCGGTGGCCTCCAGCCGTCTGAACGTAGAAACCAACATGCCGGAAGCGGTGGATCGCTGCGAATTTATGATCAACAACGCGCTCTCCGGCGTTGAGCCTTTCCGCTTCAACGCCGTGTTCTGCAACCCGCCGTTCCACCAGAAGCACGCCCTGACGGATAACGTCGCGTGGGAGATGTTCCACCACGCGCGCCGCTGCCTGAAAATCAACGGCGAGCTGTATATCGTGGCGAACCGCCACCTGGACTACTTCCACAAGCTGAAGAAGATTTTCGGCAACTGCGTCACCATTGCGACCAATAACAAGTTTGTGGTGCTGAAAGCGGTGAAGCTGGGGCGTCGTCGCTAAATAACCAGTGCAAGCTGGGTGCCCTGCGCAATCGCCCGCCGCGCATCCAGCTCCATCGCCACGTCGCACCCGCCGATCAAATGCACCGTTTTACCCGCTTCGCGCAGCGGATCGGCCAGATCGCGCTTTGGCTCCTGTCCGGCGCACAAAATCACATGATCCACGCGCAGCAGCTGCGGTTCACCACCGATCAGCACATGCAGCCCATCGTCGTCGATCTTCTGGTAGCTCACCGCCGGGATCATCTTCACTCCGCGCGAGAGCAGGGTGGCGCGGTGGATCCAGCCCGTGGTTTTGCCCAGCCCTTCACCCGGCTTGCTGGCCTTACGCTGGAGCATCACGATCTGGCGCGGGCTTTTCGGCAGCTGCGGCCCTTCCGGCCGTAATCCGCCGGACTGGCTCAGGCTGGTATCAATGCCCCATTCTACGCAAAACTCGGCGATGTTCTGGCTGGTGGCCTCGCCCGGCTGGCTTAAATACATCGCGGTATCAAAGCCGATCCCGCCGCAGCCGATAATCGCCACCTTCTCGCCAACGGGCGCTTTGTCACGCAATACGTCCAGATAGCTCAACACCTTCGGATGATCGATACCCTCGATTGCAGGCGTGCGCGGTGCGATCCCGCTCGCGAGGATCACCTCGTCGAAACCGATCAGATCCGCCGCGCTGACAAGCTGGTTAAGCCGCAGATCAACACCCGTCAGATCGATCATCCGGCGGTAGTAGCGCAGGGTTTCATAGAACTCCTCTTTGCCGGGGATCTGTTTGGCGATATTAAACTGCCCGCCAATTTCACCGGCGGCATCAAACAGCGTCACGCTGTGCCCGCGCGAGGCGGCATTCACCGCAAACGCCAGCCCAGCGGGGCCAGCGCCCACCACGGCCAGGCGTTTTTTATTGACCGTTGCAACCACCGGCATTTTGGTTTCATGGCAGGCGCGGGGGTTCACCAGGCATGAGGTGACTTTGCCGGCGAAGATCTGATCCAGACAGGCCTGGTTACAGCCGATGCAGGTGTTGATCTCATCCGCACGGCCGCTTTGCGCTTTGGAGAGCAGTTCGGCATCCGCGAGGAACGGACGCGCCATCGAGACCATATCGGCGTCGCCGCGGGAGATCACATCGTCCGCCACCTGCGGGTCGTTAATGCGGTTAGTGGTGACCAGCGGAACGGAGACTTTGCCTTTCAGCTTGCGCGTTACCCAGCTGAACGCCGCGCGCGGCACCGGCGTGGCGATGGTCGGGATGCGCGCTTCGTGCCAGCCAATCCCGGTGTTGATGATGGTGGCACCTGCGGCTTCAATCGCCTGCGCCAGCTGCACGGTTTCGTCGAAGGTGCCGCCGCCCTCCACCAGGTCGAGCATCGACAGGCGGAAGATAATAATAAAGTCCGCGCCCGCACGTTCGCGCACCGCGCGCACCACCTCCACGGCAAAGCGCATCCGACGGGCATAGTCGCCGCCCCATTCGTCGTCGCGCTGGTTGGTGCGGGCGGCGAGGAATTCGTTAATCAGATAGCCTTCAGAGCCCATCACCTCCACGCCGTCGTAGCCCGCCTCACGCGCCAGCGCGGCGCAGCGGGCAAAATCGTCGATCAGCGCCAGGATCTCGTCGTGGCTGAGGGCGTGAGGGGTAAAGCGGTTAATCGGCGCCTGAATAGCCGATGGCGCAACCAGCTTTGGCTGATAGCTGTAGCGCCCGGTATGCAGAATTTGCAGGGCGATTTTGCCGCCTTCGTTATGCACCGCGTCCGTGACAATGCGGTGATGCGGCAGCTGTGTCGCATCATTCAGGACTGCGCCGCCCTCCATCGTCACGCCTGAAGGGGCAGGGGCTACGCCGCCGGTGACAATCAGCGCCACCCCGTGGCGGGCGCGTTCGGCATAGAAGGCTGCCAGGCGCTCGGCTCCGTCCGGGCGCTCTTCCAGCCCGGTGTGCATCGAGCCCATCAACACGCGGTTTTTAAGGGTGGTAAACCCCAGATCGAGGGGAGCGAATAGCGACGGGTAGCGGCTCATAGTCTCTTCCAGTGTAAAATTATTGTTATGTGGTCGGATGAGTTACTAATTTAGCCAGCGGCAGCAGAAAGGTAAAAGCGGGATCGAATGATTGTGATAGATCTCAAAGAACTTCCCCGGTGGCGCTACGCTTACCGGGGCTACAAAACCCCAGGACGGATAAGCGCAGCGCCATCCGGCGTTATTTACGGCGTCGCTGCCCGCGCTAACCCCGGCGCCTGCCACATCGACGTGGTCAGCCCGCTGTCCACCAGCCCGAGCTGATCCGCGTACACCGCCTGCCACTTCTCCATCATGCTGTCGTATAGCTCCCGGTGCTGCGGGTTTGGCGTAAACTCGCGGCTCCACTTCACCAGACGCTCGCCCGTCGAGGCCATATCCGCAAACATCCCCGCACCCGTTCCGGCGGCAATGGCGCAGCCGAGCGCCGTTGCCTCTTTGACTTCCGGCACGCGCACCGGCAGGCCGGTGACGTCGCTTAAAATCTGGCTCCACAGGGCGCCCTTTGCGCCGCCGCCCGCAAACACCAGGCTATCAAACGTCACGCCGGAGAAGCGCGAAATCTGCGTCAGGTTACAGGCCGAGACGATTGCCGCGTTCTCCTCCAGGGCGCGGAACAGCGTCGCTTTGTTGCACTTTTCCGGGTCGATGGAGAGGTTAATAAACGACGGCGCAGCGTGGTACCACTGCTTAAAATGCATCGCGTCGGAGAAGATTGGCATTACGCCGTGGGAGCCAGCGGGTACGCGGCCCGCCATCTCTTCCAGCAGGGAATAGGTGTCCATCCCCATCCGCTCGGCAATCAGCTTCTCTTCGGCGCAAAAGGCGTCGCGGAACCAGCGCATGGTCAGCCCGGTAAAGAAGCTGATCGACTCCGCCTGTGCCATGCCGGGGATAACGTGCGGGTTCACGCGGATGTTCATCTCAGGGTCGGTGCGCACCTGCGGCAGGTTAACCACCTGCTGCCAGAAGGTGCCGCCCAGCACCGCCGTTTGTCCGGCGCGGACCACGCCCAGCCCCAGGCAGCCCAGCTGCACGTCGCCGCCGCCCATCACTACCGGCGTGCCCTCGCGTAAACCGCTCTGCTGTGCGGCTTCTTTCGTGATGGCCCCCAGCACGGTGCCGGTCTCTTTTACCGGCGAGAGAATATCGGCGCGCAGCCCGGCCATGTCGAGCAGCGCCGGACGCCAGTCGCGTGAAAAGAGATCCAGCATGCCGGTGGTGCCCGCGTTAGACGGATCGACCGCCAGCTCGCCGGAGAGCTTTGCCGCCAGCCAGTCGCTGATCATGGTGATGGTCGCGGCCTTGCGGTAGATGTCCGGACGGTGATGCGCCAGCCAGAGCAGGCGCGGCATGGCGCTAAGGGCAAGCGTCTGGCCGGAAACGTCATACACTTCGGATTCAAAACGGTAGTCGTGGATCTCTTTGAGTTCAGCCACCTCGCGGCTGGCGCGGGCGTCGACGTTGGCGCAGGCCCAGATGGCCTCGCCGCTGCGGTCGTACAGCACGATCCCTTCGCGCATCGAACAGCAGGCGACGGACTGAATATCCGCCGCGCTCAGGCGCGCGCGCTCCAGCGCCTGCTGAATGCACCGGCAGGCCAGCTGCCAGTTGGTGTCGAGATCGAACTCCATCGACCCCGGCACGTTCTCCACGCTCAGGTGCTTCCACTCGGCCTGGCCGACGGCAATCTGGTTGCCCTGTAAATCGAAAATCACGGCGCGAACGCTGCCTGTCCCTGCATCTAACGCTAAAAGGTAACTCATGAGCTTGCCTCGCTGTTAGCGCAGGGCGACTCTTATTCGGCCAGAGCCAGCACCGCGCGGGCTGTCGTCTCTTCCGTCACCAGGCCATTAATATGGCGACCTTTCAGTGCGGCATAAATCGCATCGGCTTTCTCTTCCCCTCCGGCTACGCCGACGATGGTGGGCAGTTGCGCCAGTTCATCGAGCGTGACGCCCAGCAGTTCTTTGTGGATCTCCAGCTCCTCGACGCATTCCCCTTCGGCGTTAAGGAAATAACCGAGGATATCGCCCACCGCCCCTTTACGGGCGTACATCAGCTGTTCACCTTCGCTGATATAGCCGGAGCGCAGTATCGTCGCGTCACGGCGCTGGTTCACGGAACCAATGCCGACCACCGCCACGTCAGCGGCGGTCGCGGCGAGGATCACGTCCCGCACGCTGGTTTCGCGCTTTAAGATCCCGGCGACTTCAGCGGATGAAACGCGAAGCGGGGCGGGGATCATGCTGACGCTACAGGCCGCATCCAGCTGGCCGATACCGGTCATATACGGTCCCACGCCGCCGGAAAGCGTCACCAGGCGGATCTGCTGCGAGCTGATAAAGCCGCTTAAGTGTTGCAGGCTGCTCATGGTGGTTTCACCGAACCCCACCGCCAGCAGCTGGCCGGGCTCCAGCACGCCCATCAGCGACTGCGCCGCGCCAATGCCCAGCCGCACGTTCATCGGCGGGGTATTTAGGGCAGGCATCACGCGCACCAGCTTCAGGCCAAAGCGCTGCTGTAGCTCGGTTTCCAGCGACAGGCAGCCCTCGTAGCGGGAGTTGATCTGCACGCGGATCACCCCGGACTGACGGCCTTTCTCCAGCAGGCGGGAGATCTTCAGGCGCGGCAGCCCGAGGCGTTCGCCGATATCATTCTGGGTCAGCCCGTCGTGGTAGTAGCACCAGGCGACACGCGCCACCAGCTCCTCTTCCGCCAGCGCCAGTCCGGCAAACCGTCCTTCTTCCGCAGTGCGTTTATCGCTCATAATTGAACTCTTATAAAAATTTAGATCATATGTTCGTAATGGCGCGGCGTGAAAATGTGAGCCACGCGGCAAAACGGATCATTTAGATCGTTTCTGGTTAATCTGAATCTCAATCGATAAAACTGTGATCCCTGCACGGTTGTAAATATAGTTCACCGTCTACGCTTTTGAACATTATTAAATCTAAAAATCATTTGTTCAATAGCGGAGCGATGATGACACCACTTCTCAACGCGCGAAATATCAGCAAGCAGTTCTCAGGCGTGCCGGTCTTAAAAGGCATTGATTTCACGCTGCTTGCGGGGCAGGTGCACGCGCTGATGGGCGGTAACGGCGCGGGAAAATCGACGCTGATGAAGATCATCGCTGGGGTGGAAACGCCGGATAGCGGTGAACTTTCGGTTGCGGGCGAGTCTTTTGCACGGCTTACCCCGGCGCAGGCGCACCGGTTAGGCATTTATCTGGTGCCGCAGGAGCCTCTGCTTTTCCCCAACCTGACCGTGCGGGAAAACATCCTGTTCCGCCTGCCGCGCGAGCGCGATCGGGAAAAGCGGCTGGCGGAGAAACTCCAGCAGCTGCAATGTCAGCTTAATCTCGACGCAACGGCCAGCACCCTGGAAGTGGCGGACCAGCAGATGGTTGAGATCCTGCGCGGGCTGATGCGCAACGCCAGAATTCTGATCCTCGACGAGCCCACGGCCTCGCTGACGCCCGGCGAAACCGAACGGCTGTTTCGCCAGATCCGCGCCTTACAGGCGCTCGGCGTCGGGATTGTCTTTATCTCGCATAAGCTGCCGGAAATCCGCACGCTGTCGAGCCACGTTTCGGTGATGCGCGACGGCACGGTGGTGCTCAGCGGCGAAACCGCCCAGTTTGACGACAGCGCCCTGATCGCCGCCATGACGCCGGTCAGCCGCGAGAAAGGCTTAAGCGATGCGCAAAAGCTGTGGCTGGCGCTGCCGGGAAACCGCCGCACCCAGCCGCAGGATTTTCCGGTGCTGCGCGTGGAAGATCTCACCGGAGAGGGCTTTATCGATCTCAGCCTGGAGATTTACGCCGGGGAGATCGTCGGCCTTGCCGGACTGGTCGGATCCGGGCGCACCGAGTTTGCCGAAACGCTTTACGGCCTGCGTCCCGTACGCGGCGGGCGGGTGTGGCTGGAGAGCCGGGAGATCACCTCCGATCCGGTGGGTTCACGTCTGGAAAAAGGGCTGGTTTATCTGCCGGAAGACAGGCAGGTGTCCGGCCTGTTTCTCGACGCGCCTGTCCGCTGGAACACGGTGGCGCTGAACGAGCCGTCGCTCTGGCAGCAGCGAAAGCGGGAGTCTGCGGTGGTGGAGCGCTATCACCGGGCGCTGGGGATCAAGCTCAATCATGCGGATCAAACCGTGCGCACGCTCTCCGGCGGCAACCAGCAGAAGGTGCTGCTGGCGCGCTGTCTGGAGGCCAATCCTTTATTGCTGATCGTCGATGAGCCGACGCGCGGCGTGGACGTGTCGGCGCGTGCCGATATCTACCAGCTCATCAAAAGCGTGGCGGCGCAGAACGTGGCGGTGCTGATGATCTCAAGCGATCTCGATGAGTTTCCCGGCCTCGCGGACCGCGTGCTGGTGATGCATCAGGGCGTACTCAGCGGCGAGCTGCCGCGCCACGCCGTCAGCCTCGATCGGATGATGGCGCTGGCGTTTGGAGGACAATCATGAAGATCTTACTCAAAAACCGCGAGCTGAGCGCGTTTCTTGCCATTCTGGCGCTGTTCGCCGTGCTGGTGGCGCTGAATCCGTCCTACTTCAGCCTGCAAACGCTGGGGATGATCTTCGCCAGCGCGCAGATCCTGATCCTGCTGGCCATCGGCGCGGCGCTGGTGATGCTGACCCGCAATATCGACGTTTCCGTGGGGTCTACCGTCGGGCTGTCCGCCATCGCCGTCGGCGTGGCGCTCAACGGTGGCTATAGCCTGCCGGTATCGATACTTTTTGCGCTGTCGATTGGCGCGCTGGCCGGGGCGTTCAACGGGTTGCTGGTGGTGGGGCTGCGCATTCCGGCGATTGTCGCCACCCTCGGCACGCTGGGGCTGTATCGCGGGGCGATGCTGCTCTGGACGGGCGGAAAGTGGATTGAGGGGTTGCCGCCGGGGCTGAAATCCCTCTCTGAACCCGCCGCCATCGGCATTTCACCGCTCGGCGTGGGAGTGTTGATTCTCGTTGTCGTTGGCGCGTGGGGGCTATCGCGCACCGCGTTCGGGCGTGATTTCTACGCCGTGGGGGATAACCTCGCCGCCGCGCGTCAGCTGGGCGTGGCGGTGAACCGCACCCGCATGATCGCCTTCACCCTCAACGGCGTGCTGGCGGCCTGCGCCGGGATTGTTTTTGCCGCGCAGATTGGCTTTGTGCCCAACCAGACCGGCAGCGGGCTGGAGATGAAGGCCATCGCCGCCTGTGTGCTCGGCGGTATTTCGCTGCTGGGCGGCACCGGCACGCTGGTCGGTGCGTTCCTCGGCGCGTTTTTCCTTACTCAAATCGACACCGTGCTGGTGCTGTTCAGGCTACCGGCGTGGTGGAACGACTTTATTGCCGGGCTGGTGCTGCTGGGCGTGCTGGTGCTCGACGGGCGGCTGCGCCAGGCGCTGGCGCGTCATCAGCGGGCGCTCAAGTACGGTCGCTTCCAGCCGGGCAACCGAGGGGGAAAGCACGTCACCCCCTTTACCAAACGCAACAAAGAGGTGGCGTAAATGAGGCTCAACTGGGAAAGCGCGCTACTGATATTGCTGGTGCTGGAGATCCTGCTCTTCGGCGCCATTAACCCGCGCATGCTCGACGTTAACATGTTGCTGTTCAGCACCAGCGATTTCATCTGCATCGGCATCGTGGCGCTGCCGCTGACGCTGGTGATTATCAGTGGCGGGATCGACATTTCGCTGGGCTCCACCATCGGCCTGTGCGCGATTGCGCTGGGGGTGATGATGCAGGCGGGGTGGCCCATGACGATCGCCGTTCCGCTGACGCTGCTGCTTGGCCTGCTGTGTGGGCTGGTGAATGCGGCGCTGATCCACTACACCGGCATTAGCCCTTTAGTCATTACCCTCGGCACGCTCTACCTCTACGGCGGCGGCGCGCTGCTGCTCTCCGGTATGGCAGGGGCGACGGGCTACGAGGGCATCGGCGGCTTCCCAGACAGCTTTACCGCGTTCGCTAACCTCACGGTGCTGGGGCTGCCGATCCCGCTGGTGCTGTTCGCGGTGATTACAGCCTTTTTCTGGCTGATTACCCATCGCGGGCGCTTTGGCCGCCATCTGTTTTTAATCGGCCAGAATCCGCGCGCGGCGCGCTATGCGGCGCTGTCGGTGAACGGCATGCCCTACGCGCTGTACGGTCTGGTCGGCGTGGCGTCGGCGGTGGCAGCGCTGGTGATGGTCTCCTATTTCGGCTCTGCGCGTTCGGATCTGGGGCGCGATTTGCTGATGCCCGCGCTCACCGCCGCCGTACTCGGCGGGGCAAATATTTACGGCGGTTCAGGATCGGTGCTAGGTACGGCGCTTGCGGCGCTGCTGGTGGGGTATCTCCAGCAGGGATTACAGATGGTCGGCATCCCCAACCAGGTGTCGAGCGCGCTGTCTGGGGCGCTGCTGGTTGTGGTGGTGATGGGACGTTCGCTAAGTCTGCACCGCGAATGGGTGCGATCTCTCTTCAGAAAACTATCCGGAGCGTAAGATGAAAACAAAACTGCTCGTCCTGGCAATGGCCCTCAGCTTCGCTTCGGCGCAAGCGGCGGACCGCATTGCCTTTATCCCCAAGCTGGTGGGCGTGGGTTTCTTCACCAGCGGCGGCAACGGCGCGAAAGAGGCGGGGAAAGATCTTGGCGTGGACGTGACCTACGACGGCCCGACAGAGCCGAGCGTTTCCGGCCAGGTGCAGCTCATCAATAACTTCGTCAACCAGGGCTATAACGCCATTATCGTCTCCGCCGTGTCGCCGGACGGCCTCTGCCCGGCGCTGAAGCGCGCGATGCAGCGCGGCGTGAAGGTGCTGACCTGGGATTCCGACACCAAACCGGAGTGCCGCAGCATTTATATCAACCAGGGGACGCCGGAACAGCTCGGCGGCCTGCTGGTGGAGATGGCGGGCAAACAGGTCACCAAGCCGAATGCCAAAGTGGCGTTCTTCTACTCCAGCCCCACCGTCACCGACCAGAACCAGTGGGTGAAAGAAGCGAAGGCCAAAATCGAGAAAGATCACCCCCAGTGGCAGGTCGTGACCACCCAGTTTGGCTATAACGACGCCACCAAATCTCTGCAGACCGCCGAGGGGATCTTAAAAGCGTATCCGGATCTGGACGCGATCATCGCGCCGGACGCCAACGCCCTGCCGGCGGCGGCGCAGGCGGCGGAAAACCTGAAGCGGGAAGGGGTGGCGATTGTCGGCTTCAGCACGCCGAACGTCATGCGTCCATACGTTGAGCGCGGGACGGTGAAAGCCTTCGGCCTGTGGGATGTCGTACAACAGGGCAAAATTGCGGTCAATGTCGCCGATCGTCTGCTGAAAAAGGGCGATCTTAACCCTGGCGACAGCGTGGACGTAAAAGGTATCGGCGCGCTGAAGGTGGAGCCGAACAGCGTGCAGGGCTATCAGTATGAGGCGAAGGGCAACGGCATCGTGCTGCTGCCGGAGCGGGTGGTGTTCACCAAAGAAAACATCAGCAAATACGATTTCTGACGGGGGAGCAAATGGCTGATTTAGACGACATCAAAGACGGCAAGGATTTTGGCATTGGCACGCCGCAGCAGAATGTGCCGTTCACGCTGAAGGGCTGCGGGTCGCTGGACTGGGGCATGCAGTCCCGCCTGGCGCGCATCTTTAACCCGCAGAGCAACCGCACGGTGATGCTGGCCTTTGACCACGGCTACTTTCAGGGGCCGACCACCGGCCTTGAGCGTATCGATCTCTCCATTGCGCCGCTGTTCGGTGAAACCGACGTGCTGATGTGTACCCGCGGCATTCTCAGGAGCCAGGTGCCCGCCGCGACAAACAAACCGGTGGTGCTGCGCGCCTCCGGCGGTAACTCCATTCTGGGGGAACTCTCGAACGAGTGCGTGGCGGTGGCGATGGAGGATGCCCTGCGCCTGAACGTCTGCGCGGTGGCGGCGCAGGTGTATATCGGAAGCGAGTTTGAGCATCAGTCTATCAACAACATCATCAAGCTTGTCGATGCAGGGGCACGCTACGGCATGCCAACGCTGGCGGTAACGGGCGTCGGCAAGGAGATGGCCCGCGACGCGCGCTACTTCTCGCTCGCCAGCCGCATCGCCGCCGAAATGGGGGCGCAGTTCGTCAAAACCTACTACGTGGACGAGGGCTTTGAAAAAGTGACCGCCAGCTGCCCGGTGCCTATTGTGATCGCCGGGGGCAAAAAGCTGCCGGAGCTCGAGGCGCTGGAGATGTGCTGGCGGGCGATTGATCAGGGGGCGTCCGGCGTGGACATGGGACGCAATATCTTCCAGTCCAGCGCGCCGCTCGCCATGCTGAAAGCGGTGAAAAAAGTGGTTCACGAGAACGTGAGCGCCCGGGAGGCGTTCCAGTTCTGGCAGGAAGAGAAACAGGGAGAAGCAAAATGAACGTGACGCTGGTTGAGATTAACATCAAGCCCGAGCGGGTGGACGAGTTTCTGGAGGTGTTTCGCGCCAACCACGAGGGGGCCATCAGGGAGCCGGGAAACCTGCGCTTTGACGTGTTGCAGGACCCGAGGGTGAAAACCCGGTTCTTTATCTACGAGGCCTACAAAGACGAAGCGGCGGTGCTGGCGCATAAGCAAACCCCGCACTATCTGGCGTGCGTGGACAAGCTTGAGGAGCTGATGTCGGAGCCGCGTAAGAAACGCAGTTTTGTGGGGCTGTTGCCGGAGTAATTCGATGCCCGATGACGCACTCATGCGCGTCATCGGGCATCCTGGCTTATCCTTTGGCTTTCTGGATCGCCATGATTAATGCATCGGAAGAGACGTTTCCTGACATCACGCTAATGCGCTGAATGACCGGATCTTTTTCCTGAGGTAAAACCACAAACGCCGGCGCGTTGGCAAAACCGATCTGCTTCACGAGCTTCACATTGTCCTGTAACACTTTGTTTGCCGACCCGGCCGAAGGCAATTTTTTAAAGATAAAACGGATATCCGGGTTGGCATGGATAAGCGTTTCTGTGACGTTGCAGTTCACGCATTGCTCATCCACAAAAGACACCACGGCGACTTTTGCGTTGGCGGGCCCGACAACAGGATCGCCGCCAGCAAGCAGCTGCTCGCGATGGAGGATGACATTTTGCACCATGGCCTGTTGCTGCGCTATCTCCTGACGCTGGCGAAGGCTTTCCCCTGCCGCAACTAAAAATTCAGGATGTTCAGCGAGATAGGTAGAGACAATTTCACCCATTTTTTCAGGATGGGCGGCGAAATACGCTTCGGCGGCTTTTCCTGTTTGTTCAATCTGCTGTGGCGTCGCTTGCTCTGCCAGCGCTGCGGCTGAGAAAGTCAGGGTCGCAGCCAGCAGAAGCGAAAGGCGATGAAGGGAGGTTGAAACTTCCATTGATGTTATTCCGTAAAAGAGAGAGACGGGACTAGGACGCCAGAGCCTGTGTACGAACAGGCATAATGCGTCCATAGTCATTAATCGCTTGCCAGCGCACCTGGCATACCCCTGGGTCTGGACAACCCTCGAGCTCTCGCTCGCTAAAAGGGGCGACAAGGCCGCCATCAGCGATGCGCTTACCGCCGAGGCTAAGCTGATAAAGCGTGATGTAGTAAGGCGTCGGATTATTCACAACGACGTTATTTTTGTTTCGTGACCAGCGTAAGGCCTGATAAGCATCATCAGGATTGCCGGTGAGCCCGGTGGGCCGATAAAAAAGTTTAAAGCGTGAACGTACCGCCGTTTGCACACCCGTGGTGTGCGGATTAGCGGAAGGGATCGCCGCAACGTTTAACGTGAACAGCGTTTCCCGGTTCTCGGGTAACTTTCCTCCCGTAAATATCAGCCGAATCGTGTTTTCGCGTTGCGGACGCAATGAGAACAGCTGCGGCGTGGCCACAAATGCGGATTGAACCCCGTGTGGGGCATCCGCCCCAGTCCACAGGCCACCCGGCTCGACTTTGGTGTAGATCAGATACGATTCGTCAGAAGGGTTACGCACGGAAAAGCTGATCGATTTTTCACGTTCCGGATAGACAAACCGCGTTCCGCCGATCACCACGCCAGCTTGCGCCTGAAGCATGATGGTGGAGAGAAAAAAGAGAAGCAGGATCTTCGCCGGATAAACACACTTACGCATAATTGAGAATAAAGGTTGTCGTCGCATTTGCCGTTCCCGTGGTGACCTTGTTTGCGGTGGCAACATAGCGGGCGTAAAACTGGAGAGTCGCGTCGCTTTGATTAGGAATAATCATCGTCTTCTGGCTTTTACTTCCCATAGAGATGAGCGACTTGTCCTGGTTGTAAATTCCTACGCCGATACCGGTTGCGTAGCCTTCACCGCCGATGAGCGTCAGTAAATCCGGGTTTGCTGTATCGGGTGTGCCGTCAAAGGTAATACTTACTGAGCCTTCTGTTCCGGCACAGTTTTCCACATTAATAGCAAACGGATGATAATCAGCGCCCATACCTGACTGGGTGAAATATTTACTTTGCACGCTGTCCATTGTGACGGTCAGGTTCTGAGAATCAGGCGCGATACTGCACGTCTTTTTATGGATCACGCCAGTGATATAAATTGTACCGTCGTGCGCCAGTGTACGCGCTGAAAAAAATGGCACCAGAAAAAGCGCGGTGAATATTATTGTGAAAAACTTTTTCATTTCCGCATCCTACTGATAGAGCAGATCAAAATACATGATGGCCGTAGCATTCCCTGTCGTAACCTCGGGCAGGGTCGATTTGTACCGTAAATTAAACGTCAGGCTATTATCTCCCTGCTTTAAGGGATAAATTTCGGATTCCGTATTATTTATTTTAATCGGATTCATTCCGGCATTGAGAAGCTCCACGCCAATGCCCGTCGCCATTTCGCCAGCCGTTCCTTTACCCGTGTCGCTGAGCGCCAGCAGGTCCGAGTTATTGGTATCCGGCATACCGCTGAACCAGATTTTTGTCCCCTGAATGGCGCGTGAACAATTTTTAAGATCGATCGTGAACGCTTTTTCCGGCGTCGTTGTTCCGGTTGCGGGAAATTCAGATATATCGAATGCGCCTAAATCAACCGTTTGTTCTTTACTGTTCACCTCAACTTCACACGATTCGCCGATAATTGTGCCGTATATCTGGAGGTTAACTGTAAAACCCTCATCGGCGTACGTTGTTGCTATGCCAGAGAATAGCGTCGCCAGGGCGACAAAATACAAGACTCTCATTTTTCACCCTTACGCAAAATCGATACGTAAACAGGCCAACGCAGTAAACAGACCTTCTGCCGGGGCCTTCCCTGTCGTGCTGATGGGGTAGGTTTTTAACGTGACATCAGCATGGCCCGAACTATCAGTAACAAAATCAGCGGTGCTGGAGGCGTCGTTAGGTATCATGACGGTGCCATTTTCGTTGGTTACCACCACGCCGACATCTTTATTATCCGTAGCGATCGCCTGGCCGACGTTGCTGTCTGCGTTGGCGACCAGTCGAAGCGTAAGATGCGCAGGCGAAATCACGTCCGCATTACACTCGATGGGAACATTAAAGGTTTTTACCGGCGCATTAGAAGGTTTCTCACCCGCTTTCGTGAATGAAGAACTGTTGAGTTTTCCCAGGTCAACCGTAATGATTTGCCCCGCATTAATGATGCAGTTTTGCGGCACCGTGACCGCGCCGCTGTATGTTATTTGATAAACAATATCATTCAACGGGTCGGTATTTTCGGTGGTGATATAAACATTAAACATCACTTTACTGGGGATAATGACCGTGCCGATAAAAGGTTTGATAATTTTTAACCGGAATACCAGGTTGGAGTCATATACCGGGAAAGGTATGTTCATATCCTCTTTATCCACCCTGTAATCTTTACCCATATGGATATAGTCTCCAGGCGGAAAATATTCACCAATTTCGGAATCGGTTATCCGCATCGCCCCTGCAATATAGATCGGGTCAAGATTCATATACTGCCACTGGTCTTCCGTGAAAATCACCGGGTAGGTATTCCTGTATGAGCGATAGGTACGAGAATCGCCGTCCGGATGATAGTCACATATGGCGTTGACGCCCACATCCTGTGATTTAACCAGTTCAACTGCCTGCCCCAGCTGGTTTTGTTCTTTTGTCAGCGAGGCCGTCAGATCGTAATTAACATTAGTAATGCTGTGTGTAAAGTTATGGCAGACCGCTGCCAGACTTTGCGTAGAAGCCGTAAGGCTGAGTAATAAAAAAATAATGCGTACTTTCACTTATCGGCACTCCGCTTTTAAATGCACGAGGGACTGCTTTGTTTCACTTAGCTTGTAAACGGCAACACATTTTTTATCATCTGTGTCGCCCCATTGCGCTGTCAGACTCCCTGTCTCGCCCAGCCCAGACAGATACGCTTCGCCGTTATCGCCTACGATGGTGTCCCCACCTTCATCGCTGCGCGTAACAACCGCGCCAAAGGGCACAGGGCGCCCGTTATGCATGAGTGCAATCATCGCGCGCGTTCCGGAGCGCGCCTTAAAGGTGGCGCGAACCAGGGCGCCCTGGGTTGGAACTACGTGGGTTACGGCCTCGTCAATGTCTATATCGTCGCTGAGTGAGTTGGTGTTCAGCGCCATGCGGTTACGGTGGTATGCGCTGGCATACGGCACAACCGCATAACCACGCCAGTCGGTATGGATCCCGGGTCCGTCTTCGACCTTAACGTTGCTTGCGCCCGGCGCGGCGATCAGGACATTGGTATCCCCCAACGGCTGGCTTAAGGTGATGCCGTTGCGATGCGCGACGATACCGCCGCTGAGGCCGTAGTTGATCTGCTGATAATCGCCATTGTTGCTGTAGTTGTAACCCAGGCTCGCATTACCGTAGGCGCTATCATATTCCGTGCTGATGCTTCCACTGGCACCGGTATGTTGGTTCTGGTATCCCTGCTGAACGCTGTAGCTGAGGTTATTGTCTTCAAGCAGCGTTCCGTTGATGCCGGCAGTATTATTGACCCTGCCGTCGTTATCGGTGCTCATGCCGTATGTGGCGTAAATGCTGTTTAAACGTTTGGTCACATCTCCACCTGGATGAAGCCACAGATTGAGCGGGAAGGAGAGCGTTAAAGAATAAATACGATCGCTTTCACTCATGCCAGGGGATTTATTGTAGTTGTAGGTCAGGTTATAGGTTACGCCCGCAACCGTTCCGCTATAACCCAGCTGAATAAGCGTATTTTTTTCATCGGTATGCCAGTACGTTTGCTGGCTGCCGTTGAGGAAAATCGACCCGGCAGTGCCCAGCTGTTGGGAAATATTGGCCTGCAGCTTGCCGCGTTTGGTGTAGTACAGATTGTAATAATCGGTCCACACGGGCTGATTGTCGTCGGTGTGGTCGTTGGGATCGTCCTGGCCGACATAACCCTTCATTTGCTTATAGGTGGTTTCATCCAGGGTATAAAAACCGGATGTTGAATAGCGATAGCCTAACAGCTGGAAATTGGTGCCCATGCCGTTCAACGATTTTGCATATAAGAAACGTATTGACTGCCCGTTATGTGAGCTACCGTCGCTCAGTTCGCTTTGTGCGGAGGTGAGATCGGCCGATACGGCGCCAAAATTCCCCAGGTTCACCCCGGTACCCAACGCAAAGGCAGAGTATTTTTCCGTCAGCTGCGTACCACCGTAGACGGTAAATCCTTTTGGTAACCCCCAGATAAGCGTTCCCTGGACAAAGTTTGTGTCCTCCTGCTGGTCGCTGTTACTGCGATAGCGGGCCGCGGTGGCGGCATATTTTACGGTGCCTTCACGCTGTAAAACCGGAACCGCGGAATAGGGCACAGAGTAGCTGCTGATCGTTCCGTCAGATTCTTTGACCTCCACATTCAGGTCACCGCTGGAGGAGGTGGGGTACAGATCGTTAATGGCAAACGCCCCGGGCGGCACATAGCTTTGATAAATGGTGTAACCGTTTTGTTTGATGGTGACCTGGGCGTTAGATTTAGCGATCCCATGAATGGTTGGCGCAAAACCTTTCATACTATCAGGCAGCATGTTGTCATCAGAATTGATCTGCACCCCGCGGAATGGCAGGCTGTCGAAGACATCCGAAGTGGTATAGTTCTCGCCGATTGTTAGCTTGCTTTTTAGCGGGATAACGGCACGTTCAACATAGGTTTTAATGTGTTCCCAGTTGGTGTAGGTCTCTGAGCCGCTGCTGTTGTAGCTCCATGTAGAGAAATCCCGCAGCCGCCACGGCCCCAGGTTTAATCCACTGTTAAGTCCCAGAAAATAGTTGTCTGTCGTCGAACCATAATCACCGCTATTGTGACTATGCGAACCCGAAAAGTCATAATTCAGCAACAGGGCGTTAATGCCTTCGTCCCATTGCTCAGGGGGAATGTACCCGCGCGCGTTATTACGCAGCGCCGCTTGCGGAATACTGATATTCAGGCGCTGGTGTTCAAAATCAAAAAATGTGGTGGCAGCGGGAATGGCTGCCGGCAAATCGACACAGTTGCCCGCTTTTTCGTCCTTAAGACCGGGTAAGACATCGACATTTACCCCCATCGCATCAAGTGACTTACGCGAGAGGCAGGGCGTCAGCCCCGTATCGTCATCCGTAGGTGTTGAATTTTTGCGCACGTTAAACGTGACGTCGCGCGTGGCTAAAAAATTGTCATTCAGCCATACGTCTACGCGATAGACCCCTGGCGCCTGACCAGCATTACTAAAACGTGATAAATCAGCAACCGCCGCAGGATCGCTTGAAAGAAAGGCAGGGTTGAAATAATAGCCCGCATCCGCATTAACGGATGCGAATGCGCCGAGCATGGCCAGCGTGAGAGGGGCCAAACGATGATTGACTATCCTTGTCTGATACTTGCGAAACTTCATTTTTCTCTGCCTGCTTCAACGCGCTATGTTCGGTATTTTTCCGGGAAAATTATGCTCCAGGGCATGTCTGAACAGGGGTGGTAGCACCGAAATCGTTAACGGTCTGGAACGTCACCTGGCTCCCGCTACCGGCAGGTAGATCAACGACCAGGCTGTTCATTGGCGGAACCATGTTATTGGTTAACTTTGCGTTTCCCGCTTTGAATTGCACCAGCGACACGTAATAAGGCGACGCGTTTTTGATGGTCAACTTGCCGTTACTGACCGTGCAGCGCAGCGCCTTTGGCGCGTCAATTGACGGGGTAGGCAATTTTTTTGGGCGAATAAAAAGCTTAATGACGCTCTGCGTCGCAATCTGCAATGTATTTCCCTGCAACTTACTTTTATCCACGGCGGGGATAGCTTTGCTGTTGAAATAAAAAACGCTTTCTCTGTCTTTCGGCAAATCTGGGCCAGCGTACATAATCCGGATGGTGTTTTCTTTTTTAGGATGCATAACAAAAAGTGGAGGCGTAACAATAAAGTCTGTGGACTTCGATTGATCGGCGTTCGCAACCCACGATTGCACCAGGAAAGCATTGCTTTGAGACGAGTTCGTAATAGGTAACGAAATCTGTTTATCACCCTGAGGGTAAATAATACGCGTTGCGCCCAGGCCTATCCCCCCAGCGTGAGCCGTAGTCAGCACCGTAGCTGCGAATAAAAAAGAATGCGTAATCAGCTTCGTTATCAAAGATACAGTATTAATTCGTTTCATTTATATATCACTTCATTGAATACATAATCAAATACATAGAATAAAACATGCCGTTTAAGCCTATGTATTTAATCTATATAAAACGGTCGGTTATATTAAAAATCCCTCCTTCGTACAGGCGTACGAAGGAGGGATGACAGCATCCTAATTCGATTAGGAATAAACCATCTGGAAGGTAGCGGTGGATGCTACGTTACCTGGTGTTGCTGCGCCTGTAGCGATATAGTCAACGCTCAGTGGGATAATGTTTTCACCGTTGATCAGGCCGATTGCAGAAGAGGTGGTACCCAGATCCAGGTTTTTACCGTCCGGTCCAAACAGCTGCAGAGCCACGTTCTGTGCGGAACCTGCACCTGCGGTATTCGCCATAGCGCCCGGCTGAGTTGCATCCTGCTGCGCGTTGAAAATAACCGCTGCGTTCTGGCTGACAGTGGTGTCGCAATCTTCCAGTTTAATGTTGAAATCTTCTTTCTGATTCGCCAGCATTCCGCTTTGAGTCAGCTTCACGGTACGAACCTGGCTCAGGATAACGGTCTGGTCAACAGAATCGGCAGCAACTGAACAGGCAGCGTTAACAACCTGACCGACGAAATTAACGGTACCGCCGCTTACTGTGGTGGTGTCTGCCTGTGCGTTCATCATCACGCCGCTTGCCATAGATGCAGCAACAACCATTGCTAAAACATGCTTTTTCATACAAATCCTTTTAAATAAACAGTTTTCTGTCAAGTTGAAACAAAATTAAAGGTGACTTAATACAAGACTATTCAGATTAAAAATCATGAATATACAGAATCATACAGTACGCTGTGTTTTGCACATTCTCGTGATGTTCCGAAAGCGTATTTTATGAGGCGAGACATATTATATCAATCTATTGCTGGTTGATTTTTGCTTAGAAATTCTTAAATGGGTTTTAATTAAAAATTTATTAGTTTTTAGAATGGGAGGGTATGTTTGATGCGCTATTTAGCCTGATTCAGTAAGGTGCAATCGCCGAGAGTGATATTTCTGCATTGTTATTGAACGCTATCCTTTTATTAAAATTAAATATTAATTTAAAACGGGAATTGTTCTTTAGGGCAATGTAAGAGTGATTTTCAATATGCCATGTTTAATTACAAATTGAAATGAAATTAGAGTGGATATAACTCCCTCCTCCATAAGAGGAGGGATTAAATCATACTTCTTCTACTCTTACCCGCAGCGCTGCCAGCGCCTTGCGCGCCGCCTTCAGCACCTGCTCACACTGCTCTATGGTCAGCGTCAGCGGTGGCTCAATGCGGATGGTTTTCGAGTTGTTGAGCGTGCCGGCTACCAGCACCCGCTGGCGGAACATCTCGCTCGCGAAGCTGTAGCCGATTTCATTGTCGACAAACTCGATTGCCATCAGCATCCCTTTGCCGCGCGCCTCCTGCACCAGATCCGGATACTCACGCCCCAGCTGGCGGAAGCCGTCCAGCAGCATGTCGCCTTTCTGCTCCGCCTGCGCAGGCAGGTTTTGCTCCAGCAGCACGTTGATGGTGGCCAGCGCCGCCGCACAGGCCAGCGGGTTACCGCCAAAGGTGGTGGTGTGCAGGAACGGATTGTCGAACAGCACCGAGAACACCTCCTCGGTGGCAACCGTTGCACCAATCGGCATCACGCCGCCGCCGAGCGCCTTCGCAAGACACAGTATGTCCGGCTGAACGTTCTCGTGCTCGCAGGCAAACATCCTGCCGGTGCGCCCCATCCCGGTCTGCACTTCGTCGAGGATCATCAGCGCGCCAAACTCATCGCACAGCTGACGCACGGCGGGCAGGTAGCCCTGTGGAGGCAAAATCACGCCGCCTTCACCCTGAATCGGCTCAAGGATCACCGCCGCCACGTCGTCACCGGTTTTACGGCATTCGCTCAGCACGGTGCGCATGGCGTTAATGTCGCCGAACGGCACGTGGCGGAAGCCCGGCAGCAGCGGCATAAACGGTTTGCGGAAGGTGGATTTGGCGGTCGCAGACAGTGCCCCCAGGGATTTCCCGTGGAACGCGCCGCTGGTGGCGATAAAGGTGAATTTCCCGCGTGGCGACTGGTACGCCTTGGCGAGCTTGATCGCCGCCTCGACCGACTCGGTGCCGCTGTTGCTGAAGAAGCTGTATTTCAGCTTGCCGGGCGTTAAGGCCGCCAGCGTTTTCGCGAGCATGGCGCGAAGCGGGTCGAGCAGTTCCTGACTATGGAGAGGTTGTTTCGCAAGTTGATTCTGTACGGCGGAAACCACTACTGGATTACGGTGCCCCACGTTAAAGATACCGAAACCACCCAGGCAATCTATAAATTCCTGTCCCTGGGTGTCGACAAGCGTGTTGAGACTTCCCGCTTGCCACTCTACGGCTCCGTAATCCCCGCCGGCGGTAACAGATTTGCGATACTCCAGAAAACCAGGATTCACATGCTCTTTAAAGTAATCAATGACCTCTCGGTTAAGTTGTTTCATCTCCTCATGATCGAGCGTTCGCTTCTCAATGAGATTCAGTGCGTGCGCGGTACAGGCAAGAGCCGAGGCGCTGGAAGGTAACCTGTTCAAAATATGCTCCCGGGGATCGCGTATCACATGATACTGAGTTAAGTATTGCAGGGATTACGCCACTTCAGATGACTTAACGAAAATCGGGATAAACGCCAGGTTAAAATTATGTTGCGCAATATTTAATCATGCCGGAGCAATCGAAACGGGATTTAGGGGGACAGGGCAACCCGCATTCTCAGGTGCACAAAAAGGCAATTGCACTAAAGGAGTGCATGGCTTGCGGCTTAAGTGGGCGTTAACAGGTCATGCTTTATAGGTAATTTCTTTACGAAAGTATTTGGAATCAATGAATTATAAAATCTCACAAAAAGTGCGGTTTAAGTGAAATCTGCGATCTCCATCAAGTTTAACAACTAAAGATAAATTGTTTACCGCCGAAAAAATAATAAACCACAAAATTAACATTCGAATAACCTGCAAGGAATGCCCGTCATGTCTTCTCCTTCCTGTGTCACCCAGAATAATTATCCTCTGGACGATGACACCACCTTAATGTCGACCACCGACGTCCACAGCTATATGACCCATGCAAACGACACCTTTGTGCAGGTGAGCGGCTATCAGCTTGATGAGCTGATGGGCCAGCCGCACAATCTGGTGCGCCATCCCGACATGCCAAAAGCGGCGTTTGCCGATATGTGGTACACCCTGCAGCAGGGTGAGCCGTGGAGCGGCATTGTCAAAAACCGGCGTAAAAATGGCGATCATTACTGGGTGCGCGCGAATGCGGTACCGATGGTGCGGAATGGGCAGGTGACGGGGTATATGTCGATCCGCACCAAAGCCACGGAGGAAGAGATCGCTGCCGTAGAGCCGCTCTACCGGGCGCTGAATAACGGGAGCTGTAAAAAACGCATCCAAAAAGGACTGGTGGTGCGTAAGGGCTGGTTGGGTAAACTTCCTTCCATGCCGCTACGCTGGCGCGTACGCAGCGTGATGGCGGCGCTCTTTGCCGCGCTTGCCGCTACCCTGGTGACCACCTCCGCAGGCTGGGTGCCGCTCGCCGCGGCCGCCGTGATAACGCTGTTGGGAACGCTGCTGTTTGAGCAGCAAATTGTCCGCCCGATCGAAAACGTCGCGCATCAGGCGCTGAAGGTGGCGACAGGCGAGCGCAACAGCGTGCAGCATCTGAACCGCAGCGACGAGCTGGGGCTGACCCTGCGCGCGGTAGGACAGCTGGGGCTGATGTGCCGCTGGCTCATCAATGACGTCTCAAGCCAGGTGATGAGCGTCCGTGACGGCAGCGACAGGCTGGCGCAGGGGAACGAAGCGCTGAACGATCGTACGCGTCAGACCGTGGCGAACGTGCAGCAGACCGTCGCAACGATGAACCAGATGGCCGCTTCCGTTCAGAGCAACTCAGAAACCGCCGCCGAAGTGGACAAACTCTCCGTCGCCGCGAGCAGCGCGGCGACGAAAGGCGGCAACGCGATGCAGACCGTGGTGAAAACGATGGATGACATCGCCGATAGCACGCAGCGCATCGGCTCGATTACCTCCCTGATTAACGACATCGCTTTCCAGACTAATATCCTGGCGCTGAATGCGGCTGTTGAAGCGGCAAGAGCCGGCGAGCAGGGGAAGGGCTTTGCCGTGGTCGCGGGGGAAGTTCGCCACCTTGCCAGCCGCAGCGCGAATGCGGCTAACGATATCCGCAAGCTGATTGATGCCAGCGCCAGCAGGGTACAGTCCGGCTCCGAGCAGGTGCACGCCGCAGGCCGCACGATGGATGACATTGTCGAGCAGGTGAAAAACGTCACGCAGCTCATCGCGCAGATCAGCCACTCGACGTCCGAACAGGCGACCGGGTTGTCAGAGCTAACCCGCGCGGTGGCGGAACTGGACAGCATTACGCAAAAAAATGCCGACCTGGTCGAGGAGAGCGCGCACATCTCTGCCATGGTGAAACACCGCGCCGGGCGTCTTAAGGATGCGGTGACGGTGCTCCATTGAGCCAGTAATGTTCCGGAAAAGTCGTTTATACCGTAAGGAATAAACGGCTTTTTTATTTTGGGTTGTGACTATTAATGTTTTTTATTGTTAATGAGATATTAAATAACTAAAGAAATTGTCTCAGTTATTTATCCCTGCCTAAGTCAGTTTTCCCCGATGCTATTTTGCAAAACCCTGTTCTGGTGGTCTGGTAACGATCGATGGGGCGGAATTAATAGACTCTACCTATCCATTGTGATGGTTATGAAATAAAAAAACGATCAAAGTCATAAAGTTAGCGGATTCGTTACCGATAACAGCGATCGTCTGAGAAATAATCACATCGATGGAGTAAATATGTTCTTACATGACGTAAAGATCGGCACGAAATTATTTCTGGCGTTTGGATTCTTTATTGTCCTGATGGTGATCAGCGCCAGTATGTCCTTACTGAGCCTGAACCGGGCTAACAACGGGATGCAATCCATCATTACCCATGATTATCCCACCACGGTAAAAGCGAACCAGTTAATCGACAACTTCCAGGAATTTATTAGCACTCAGCAGCTCATGCTGCTGGATGAACAGGGAACGTACACGGCACAGTCGCAGCAGCATCTTAAAGAGATCAGCGAGCATATCACGGTGATTTTGGGCGAGCTGAATACGGTGTTGCAGGACCCGAAATCGCAGCAGGTCCTTGCCGAGATCCGCGACGTTCGTCAGCAGTATCTGGACTCGCGCTATCGCATTTTGCAGGCGGTGCAGAATAATGACCGTGCGGGTGCTATCCAGGAGATGATGACCCATACCCTCACCGTGCAGCAGGCCTATAAAGCTAAAGTGCAGGAGCTGATTGCGATTCAGAACCATGAGATGCAGAGCGCGGGGGCGCAGGTGGAAGGAGACTTCAGGTCCAGCCGACTGCTGCTGATCCTGATCACCCTCTTTAGCGTCGCCGCTGGCAGCCTGATTGGCTGGTTTATCGTGCGCGCTATTACCCGCCCACTCGGCGAGGCGGTGAATTTTGCCAATGCCATTTCAGAGGGCGACCTGACGGGCAGCATCACGCCGCACGGCAAAGACGAAACGGGCCTATTGCTGCACGCGCTGATGGAGATGAAAAACCGCCTTCTGGATATTGTGCAGCAGGTGCAAACAGGCTCGGAGAATATCTCCAGCGCAGCCGCGCAGATTGTCGCTGGTAACCAGGATCTTGCCGCGCGCACCGAGGAGCAGGCAAGTTCCGTTGAACAGACCGCCGCCTCGATGGAGCAGATCACCGCGACGGTGAAAAACACCGCCTCGCACACCGGGGAAGCGACTAATCTCTCGGCAGATGCCGCTACGGTGGTCAAAAACAACGGGGAGATGATGAAGCAGGTGACCAGCAAAATGCGCCTGATTAACGAGACGTCGAACCGGATGTCCGACATTATCGACCTGATCGACGCCATTGCATTCCAGACCAACATTCTGGCGCTCAACGCAGCGGTGGAAGCCGCCCGTGCCGGTGAACACGGTCGCGGCTTCGCGGTGGTTGCGGGGGAAGTGCGCCAGCTTGCCCAGAAGAGCGCGTCGTCTGCCAGTGAAATTCGCGAGCTGATAGAGACCTCCACCAGCCAGACCCAGGACGGGATGAATCTGGTGGAAAAAGCGAGCGCGTTGATCAACGGCATGGTCGGCAACGTGGAGGAGATGGACACGATCCTGCGCGAGATCCGCCAGGCCAGCCACGAGCAGACGGAGGGGATCTCGCAGATCAACAGCGCGATTGGCCTGATTGATGCCACCACCCAGCAGAACTCTGCGCTGGTGGAGGAGTCCGTCGCGGCGGCGGCATCCCTTAACGAGCAGGCGATGCACCTGAAAGAGTTGGTACGCGTATTCCGAGTGAGCGAGCACGCGCCGGCTTAATCCAGCTGGGAGATCTCCAGCGCCGCGCGGTCGATTATGCCGATAATCTGCTTGAGCTGCGCGTCGCTGAGCTCTCCCTGATTTACCTTCAGGTCTAACACCGCTTTAAAGTTATCCAGCGCCCGCTTCATCTGCGGGTTTTTGCGCAGCTCAAAGCCGACGCTGCGCGCCTTAATACGCACCTGGATCTGTTCCAGCTGTTCCCCGTTTTCGTCCAGCCAGCGTTGTCCTTCAGCGGTAATCGCAATCTTCTTACGACCGCTCTCTTCTTCCGTAATGGTGATAAAGGTTTGATCCTGCAGATAATCCAGCGTCGGGTAGATCACACCGGGGCTCGGCGTGTAGTGCCCCTGGGTCAGGTTCTCGATCTCTTTGATCAGCTCATAGCCGTGGCTGGCGCTGCGGGTCAGGATATCCAGAATCACCAGTCGCAGGTCGCCGTGGCCGAAAAAGCGCGGTCGGCGTCCGCCGCCGTCGTGTTCATGTCGCATGATATGTCTCTTAATTTGATATATCTAAACTATATCTAAGATATATTCAGATGCAATCTAAAAAATCTTGCTTTTTTACTGATTAGTAATCATTATCATTTAAAAATCAATTCCGATATATCGTATTCACCAGAGAAGAGGCTAAAAATGGCATCTACCCGTTACCCACAGCGCGTGCGTAATGACCTGCGCTTTCGCGAGCTGACGGTGCGCCGCGTTGAGCGCATTAGCGCAGGCTTTCAGCGCATTGTTTTAGGCGGCGAGGCGCTGGAGGGCTTTAGCTCCCGCGGCTTCGACGACCACACCAAAGTCTTTTTCCCTGCACCTGGCACCACGTTTGTCCCGCCGAAGGTCACCGATGAAGGCATCGACTGGGGCGACGGCGTACGTCCACAGGCGCGCGACTATACGCCGCTGTACGATGAGGCAAATCATGAACTGGCGCTCGATTTCTTCATTCATGACGGCGGGATTGCCAGCGGCTGGGCAGTCGAGGCGAAGGTGGGCGACAGGTTGACGATCGGCGGCCCGCGCGGTTCGCTGGTAGTGCCGGAGGATTACGCCTGGCAGCTGTACGTGTGCGACGAGTCCGGCATGCCGGCGCTGCGTCGACGTTTAGAGAGCATTGCTAAACTGCCGGTTTGTCCGGAGATTCACGCGGTGGTGACCGTAGGTGACGAATCTTATAAGGACTATCTGGCGCACCTGAGCGAGTTCGACATCACCTGGGTGGTGGGCCACAGCGAGCAGGCAGTGGCTGACCGTCTGGCGGCGCTGGCCGTGCCGGCGGAGGATTACTTTATCTGGCTGACCGGAGAAGGGAAGGTGGTAAAAAGCCTGAGCCGCCAGTTTGAAACCAACGCGATTGACCAGCATCTGGTGCGTGCCAGCGCATACTGGCACGCTAAATAATCAGGCTGCCGAATCCATCTGCGCTTCGTTAACCTGGTGTTCGAGCGAGGCGCATACCTCTTTTAGCGCTTTCTCCTGCTGAGCAAAGTACGCTTCCATATTGCTCAGCGACGATACCAGCAGCCAGGACTCCTCTTTTTCCAGCTCCGCCAGCTCGTTCACTAAGGTGTCGATTTGCTCGCGGACCTGCGCCATTTTTTTGCGGATACGCTCCAGATCGTTCAGCCTGTCGCTCGCCATCAATGGCTCGAACCCCTGCTGCAGGCGGGCCACCAGCGAGCGAATGGTTTTGACGTCGCCGCGCTGTTTGGCCTGGTTGAGCTGCACCATCATCGCGTTGGCTTCCTCTTTCAGATCGTCTGCGACTAAATCCGGATGGCAGAGCTTGCTCGCCTGCCGCCAGAGGCGCTTGAGTTCGTTCTGATCTTCTTCCGAGAGATGTTTGCCCTTGCGCAGCCGCACTTCGGCATCGTGATGCTGTTCGCGATACTTCTCGTACTCTTCGTTGGCCTCGTCGCGCGCCTGACGCGCGGGCTCTTCTTCGCGCGTTAAGCCGCTTTCCAGTTCGAGCGCTTCGGCCAGCAGGTTGGCAATCAGATTGCTTTGCTGCTCCAGATGCTTACGCGCCTGAGCGGCCTGGACGGAGTCAGCCGGGAGATCGCGCCAGCGCTGGGTAAGCGTCGCCAGCACCTCCACCGCCTGCGCCATATAGCGCTGACAGCGGCGGTAATCCTCCTCGCGACGACGTGCCTCCGCCTGCTGACGACGCAGGTTCAGCTCCGCCAGCGTTTTACGCAGGGCGAGGATCTGCTGCATCAGCGGTCCGAGGCGGGAGAAATAGAGATCGTTGAACTCATCAAGCTGCTGCACGCGCGCGTTGCGGCGGTCAATCAGATCGCGCAGACGCTCTTCCAGCGCCTTCAGCTCCAGCTTGCTGGCGGCTACCTGTGGGTCACGCCACTGGGTCACGGCGCGTTGGCCCTGCAGCCAGGCGGTTATGGCCGCCATGGCCGAGGTATAGTTCTTTTCCTCAAGCGCCACGACGATTGCCTGTAGCTCATCGTCAAACGCTTCATTTTTCAGGCGTGTCAGCTGGCTCTGGATGATGTCGTCATCTTCCAGTTCAATGGCATTTTTAATGATTTCTAGCCGTTTGATCGGTGTGCTCATGATGCCTTTCGCTTTGGCGCTTAAGTATTTGAGTTAAGGGTAGTTGTTGTAAAAGCTACAGGAAATAATACACACGGATGATGATCGGCGCGATGGGGGATTTCTTTAGATTTGCAGTTTGTGAGGGTGAGCTGCAGGCCGGGCTACGTGTGATTGATTCCGTATGTGCTTGCATAGGGGGCAGCAAAATCAAAGGAGGGATACAGCCTGGCGAATGCTTGGGGGAAAACTCAGGGGACAACAAGATGGTACCCGTTATTCAGCCAACAAAAAAGCCACTCGCTAGAGTGGCTTAATCATATGATTCTAAAACTAAAATTTGGTGGCCCCTGCTGGACTTGAACCAGCGACCAAGCGATTATGAGTCGCCTGCTCTAACCACTGAGCTAAGGGGCCGTGGCGGTGAATTATAAAGTAACTCCCCGCAGCAATCCAGCCATTCACACCTGCCTGCTGTTTTTATAAACAACGCATTATCAATCCTTTATACTTCCATTACGACGTATCAGCGGGAGTAAAGATGATCAACGACATTCTGGCCCCAGGCCTGCGGGTGGTGTTTTGCGGAATCAATCCAGGAAAGTCCTCGGCGCACACAGGCTTTCACTTCGCCCATCCGGGCAATCGCTTCTGGAAGGTGATCTATCAGGCCGGGTTTACCGACAGGTTACTCAAGCCGGAAGAGGAGCAGCACCTGCTGGACACGGGCTGCGGAATTACCATGTTGGTCGAGAGGCCGACGGTACAGGCAAGCGAGGTCAACCTGCATGAGCTGCGCAGCGGCGGGCGGGAACTGGTAAAGAAGATTGAAGACTATCAGCCCGCCGCGCTGGCGATCCTCGGTAAGCAGGCCTACGAGCAGGCGTTTAGCCAGCGCGGGGCTAAGTGGGGTAAGCAGAACATCACCATCGGCGTTACGCAGGTGTGGGTGTTGCCGAATCCTAGCGGGCTCAACAGAGCGACGCTGGATAAGCTGGTGGAGGCCTACAGGGAGCTGGATGAGGCGCTGATGGTGCGGGGGCTTTAGCTCCTTTGCGGCCTGATGCCCTCACCCTGGCCCTCTCCCACGGGGAGAGGGAATAAACAAAAAAAGCTCCCGATTGGGAGCTTTTTGCTGTTTACCAGGATTAGTCGTCCAGGAAGCTACGCAGCACTTCAGAGCGGCTTGGATGACGCAGCTTACGCAGCGCCTTCGCTTCGATCTGACGGATACGTTCGCGGGTCACGTCGAACTGTTTACCCACTTCTTCCAGCGTGTGGTCGGTATTCATGTCGATACCGAAACGCATACGCAGCACTTTTGCTTCACGGGCGGTCAGTCCAGCCAGAACGTCGTGCGTGGCGGCACGCAGGCTCTCGGTAGTTGCCGAGTCCAGCGGCAGCTCGAGGGTGGTATCCTCGATGAAATCCCCCAGATGCGAATCTTCATCGTCACCGATTGGTGTTTCCATGGAGATTGGCTCTTTGGCGATCTTCAGCACTTTACGGATCTTGTCTTCCGGCATCAGCATGCGCTCGGCCAGCTCTTCCGGCGTCGGCTCGCGGCCCATCTCCTGCAGCATCTGGCGGGAGATACGGTTGAGCTTGTTGATGGTCTCAATCATATGAACCGGAATACGGATGGTGCGTGCCTGGTCCGCGATAGAGCGGGTGATAGCCTGACGGATCCACCAGGTTGCGTAGGTGGAGAACTTGTAACCACGACGGTATTCAAACTTATCTACCGCTTTCATCAGACCGATGTTGCCTTCCTGAATCAGATCCAGGAACTGCAGACCGCGGTTGGTGTATTTCTTGGCGATAGAGATAACCAGACGCAAGTTCGCCTCAACCATCTCTTTCTTCGCACGGCGGGCTTTCGCTTCACCGATGGACATGCGACGGTTGATGTCTTTGACCTGCTCGATGGTCAGGCCGGTCTCTTCTTCAATTTGCTGTAGCTTCTGCAGACCGCGATAGACATCGTCCTTCACGTCGTGCAGTTTTTCAGACCACGGCTTGTTCATCGCGATAGCCGCGTTGAACCAGGTTTCGCTGGTTTCGTTGCCGGTGAAGAGGGTGATGAAGTTCTTCTTCGGCATTTTGCACTGCTCAACGCACAGCTTCATGATGATGCGTTCCTGGGTGCGTACGCGATCCATCATCACGCGCATGCTGTTTACCAGGTAGTCGAACTGTTTTGGCACCAGGCGGAACTGTTTGAACACTTCAGACAGCTTCAGGATCTCTTCCTGAGCGGCGGCATGGCTGCGGCCTTTCGCTTTGATGGTGTCACGCGTTACTTCGTACTGGGTACGCAGCTCGGCAAACTTCTCGCGCGCCAGTTCCGGGTCGATGCTGTTGTCATCGTCCGCGCTATCGTCGTCTTCTTCCTCATCTTCATCTTCGTCGTCATCCATCTCTTCCTGAGACAGCTCAGAACCGACGTGAGTGGCGGTAGGCGCCATATCTTCTTCAGCGTTCGGGTCGACAAAACCGGTGATCAGGTCAGACAGGCGCGCTTCTTCCGCTTCAACGCGATCGTACTGCTCCAGCAGATAGGTAATCGCTTCCGGGTATTCGGCAACAGAGCACTGAACCTGGTTGATCCCGTCTTCGATGCGTTTTGCGATGTCAATTTCGCCTTCGCGGGTCAACAGTTCAACGGTACCCATTTCGCGCATGTACATGCGGACCGGGTCAGTGGTACGCCCGATTTCAGATTCCACGCTGGACAGGACCTGTGCAGCAGCTTCTTCCGCATCTTCGTCAGTGTTGTTGGAGGTTTCAGCCAGCAACAGATCATCGGCATCCGGTGCTTCTTCCATCACCTGAATGCCCATGTCATTGATCATTTGGATGATGTCTTCGATCTGGTCTGAATCGACGATATCTTCCGGCAGATGGTCATTGACCTCGGCATAGGTCAGATAGCCTTGCTCCTTACCGCGTTGGACAAGAAGTTTCAGCTGTGACTGCGGGTTTTGCTCCATAAGACGGTATCCACACTTAATTCGTTTGATTGGTGTCGGCGATGGTGCTGCCAACCTTTAAAGCGAGGGCGTACTTATATTTTTGCCGCTGCCTCTCAGTGCGGCTGCCGGGGGCTTCCCGATCGATATTCGGCACTTAAGCCGTTAAATTTTTTTATTTCTTCGCCAGTTCCTGGTTAATCATCCAGAGCTCCCGGCGTTCTTCGCTGCTTAAGCCATGGGTGCGCTCGCGAGCTATCAACTCTTCCTGGCGCAACTCAAGCATCGAATCAAACATATGGTTGAGCGAGTCGGTGAACGTTTTTTCTGCAATTTCCTTATCTGCTATATCGTCCCACATCGACAGTTTTTCAAGGGTAGCGGCCTCTTTTGTGCCGCGATAATGCTCTAAAAGTTGTCCGGTGGTCAGACCTGGCTGAGACAAACAAGTGTTGACCAGTTCTGAAAATAAGCCAAGTCCGGGCAACTTTTCGTGGTTCAAACCCGCCAGCGACGGCACTTGCGGAGCAAGTTCGGGGTTTTGCACCAGTAACCCTATCAGTATACGCATGGTTGTGCGTTTTAGCTGAGGCGCGGGGCGAACCGTGCCGTTTTCAGCCTGTTTAGGCATTAAACGTTCAAGCTGGCTGTCATCCAGGATACCGAGCTTGTTGCCTAACTCCTGACGCAGGTAGATGCGCAGCGTTTCGCCGGGCACCTGGCTGATTAACGGCAGCGCCAGGGTACTGAGCTGCGCGCGCCCGTCAGGGGTACTCAAATCCACCTGCGGCATCAGGCTGTTAAACAGAAACGTCGAGAGCGGCTGTGCCTGCTCCATCCGCGCTTCGAATGCCGCTTTGCCCTCTTTACGCACCAGCGTATCCGGGTCTTCACCGTCGGGCAGGAACATAAAGCGTAGCTGACGTCCGTCGGTCATATACGGCAGCGCGGTTTCCAGCGCTCGCCAGGCGGCGTCGCGTCCGGCTCGGTCACCGTCGTAACAGCAGATGACGTTGTTGGTCACCCTGAACAGCAGTTGAATATGATCGGCAGTGGTGGACGTACCTAACGACGCAACCGCGTAGTTAATGTCGTACTGCGCCAGCGCAACGACGTCCATATAGCCTTCGACGACCAGCAGACGCGGAGGTTCCGCATTGTCCTGCTGCGCCTCATAAAGACCGTACAACTGGCGGCCCTTATGGAAAATATCGGTTTCCGGAGAGTTTAGGTATTTCGGCAGGGCATCACCCAATACGCGACCACCAAAACCAATTACCCGGCCACGCTTGTCGCGGATCGGGAACATCACCCGTTCACGGAAGCGGTCGTAGCTTCGTCCCTGGTCGTTAGTGACCAGCATGCCTGCGTCGATGAGGGATTTACGATCTTCGCTATTGCCGCCAAAACGCTTTAACACGTTGTCCCAGCCGGGCGGGGCGTAACCAATAGCGAAACGCGCAATCACATCGTCGCTCAGTCCGCGCTTGTTCAGATACTGACGCGCAGGCTCAGCCGCAGAGTGCTTAAGAGACTGTTGGTAAAACGAATTCAGGCCATCCATCAGTTGATACAGCGTTTGCCGCTGATGGCGCTCGATCTGACTTGGCCCACTGCCTGCTTCATACGGCACTTCAAGATTATGCATCGCCGCCAGTTCTTCGACGGTTTCAACGAACTCGAGCTTGTCGTAGTTCATTAAAAAATCGACGGCATTACCGTGTGCGCCACAGCCGAAGCAATGGTAAAACTGCTTTTCACCGTTTACGGTGAAGGAGGGGGTTTTTTCGTTATGGAACGGACAGCACGCATGGTAGTTCTTGCCCTGCTTTTTCAGCTTTACCCGCGCGTCGATGAGATCGACGATGTCGGTTCTGGCGAGCAGGTCATTGATGAAAACGCGTGGGATTCTTCCGGCCATATGCCCCAAAAATTTAAGCGACTTATAAACGAAAACAAGCCGCGCATTCCTTCCGGAAGCACGGCCTTACGACTACTACTCTGTCTGTCAATTGAGGGCGTTGGCCCTCAACAGATTAGTACAGACGAGTACGGCGTGCGTTTTCGCGAGCCAGTTTCTTCGCGTGACGTTTCACAGCGGAAGCTTTAGCGCGCTTACGTTCGGTCGTTGGTTTTTCATAAAACTCACGACGACGAACTTCAGCCAGAACACCTGCTTTCTCGCATGAACGTTTGAAGCGACGCAGTGCTACGTCGAACGGCTCGTTTTCACGTACTTTAATTACCGGCATGTAACTCTCACCTTTAATAAATTCGGTTTGCCGCTGGCATCAACGCCAGCTTATTTCAAAATGGTGCGGAATTTTACTGCAAATGCTGCTGCTTTGTAAAGCACCGATGCGATTTTGAAAGGGACTTTAATAAGGGTGAGGAGTATACACGAGCCTTCTTCCTGGGGCGAACAAAGTTTTACATCAACCCGCCCAGGCTCTACACTGCGCGGTATTGAAACGAGGTAAAACAAGTCATGCGTGTACTGGGTATTGAAACATCCTGCGATGAAACCGGCATCGCCATTTACGACGACGAAAAAGGGCTTCTGGCCAACCAGCTGTATAGTCAGGTGAAATTGCACGCTGACTACGGCGGCGTCGTACCTGAACTGGCCTCTCGTGACCACGTGCGTAAAACGGTGCCCCTGATTCAGGCGGCGCTGAAAGAGGCCGGATTAAGCTCAACCGATATTGACGCCGTAGCCTATACCGCCGGTCCGGGCCTGGTCGGCGCGCTGCTGGTCGGCGCAACGGTGGGGCGTTCGCTGGCCTTCGCGTGGGACGTTCCCGCCATTCCGGTTCACCACATGGAAGGGCATCTTCTGGCACCGATGCTAGAAGAGAATCCGCCTGAGTTCCCGTTCGTGGCGCTGCTGGTCTCCGGTGGGCATACCCAGCTGATTAGCGTAACGGGTATTGGCAAGTACGAGCTGCTGGGCGAGTCGATCGATGACGCCGCCGGTGAAGCCTTCGATAAAACCGCCAAGCTGCTGGGCCTGGACTACCCTGGCGGCCCGATGCTCTCTAAAATGGCGTCGCAGGGAACGGAAGGGCGCTTTGTCTTCCCGCGCCCGATGACCGACCGTCCGGGGCTGGACTTCAGCTTCTCCGGGCTGAAAACCTTCGCGGCGAATACTATCCGCAATAACGACGACAGCGACCAGACCCGCGCCGATATCGCCCGCGCGTTCGAAGATGCGGTAGTGGATACGCTGATGATCAAGTGCAAGCGTGCGCTGGATCAGACCGGCTTCAAGCGTCTGGTGATGGCGGGCGGCGTCAGCGCCAACCGCACGCTGCGCGCGAAGCTTGCGGAGATGATGCAAAAGCGTCGCGGGGAAGTGTTCTACGCGCGTCCGGAATTCTGTACAGATAACGGGGCGATGATCGCCTACGCCGGTATGGTGCGCCTGAATGCGGGGGCAACGTCCGACCTGAGCGTGTCCGTGCGTCCGCGCTGGCCGCTGGCGGAACTGCCTGAGGCGTAACCCCCTCACCCTAACCCTCTCCCCACAGGGGAGAGGGAAATTTACGACTACACCCGCAGCATCCCTTTCTCTTCCAGAAACGCAATAATCGTCCCCAGGCCGTCACCCGCCTTCAGGTTGGTAAAGGTCCACGGGCGCTCGCCGCGCATGCGGTTGGTATCACGCTCCATCACCTCCAGCGACGCCCCCACATATGGCGCAAGATCGGTTTTGTTGATCACCAGAAAATCGGATTTGGTGATCCCCGGCCCGCCCTTGCGCGGGATTTTTTCCCCTTCGGCCACGTCGATCACGTAAATGGTCAGGTCCGCCAGCTCCGGGCTGAAGGTCGCGCTCAGGTTGTCGCCGCCGCTTTCAACGAAGATCAGATCCAGATTACCGAACTTCTCGCTGAGTGCTTCTACCGCCGCGAGGTTCATTGAGGCATCTTCGCGGATGGCGGTATGTGGGCAGCCGCCCGTCTCCACGCCCACGATGCGCTCCGGCTCAAGCGCGCCCGCCTCGGTGAGGATGCGCTGATCCTCTTTGGTGTAGATATCGTTAGTGACCACCGCCAGATGGTACGTGTCGCGCATCGCCTTGCAGAGCGCTTCCAGCAGCGCGGTTTTGCCCGATCCTACCGGACCGCCCACGCCCACGCGCAGGGGATGTTTGTAATCAGCCATGTTGACTCCTCAGGAACGGAATAGTCGTGAATATTGTGTTTCGTGGCGCGCGGAGGCGATGGCCGACAGTGGCGTAGCTGCCCCCAGCGCGTCGTCGCCACGTAAAAATGCCTGTTCAAACCCGTCGGCAAAATGGTCGCTCAGGTCGATAATCAGCTGCTGTGCGGCCTGCTGCCCGAACGGCACCAGCTTGACGCCCGCCATCACCGCGCTCTCTATCCAGCTGTAGCCGAGGCTCAGCGCCAGCTCGCGCGCGCCAATGCCCCAGCGCACGCCGAGCCACGCCATGCCGCAGAGCTGGCTCTGCGCAAACAGCGGCAGCCACTCTGCCGGGCAGTTCGGCTCCCAGCTTTTAATCAGGCGCGTAAAGGCCGCACCACGGTTGCGCTCCTCTTCGCGCAGCTCGCGCGTTTCCCGGCAGGCGAGCAAATATGCCGTCCAGCGTTTTGCTGCCGCGACGTCCTGCTGTTCGCAGGCCCGGAACAGCCGGATAAACATCGGCAGATCGACGCAGAAAAAGCTCTGCTCCATCTGCTGGATCTGCCAGCGCCTGAAGGCGTCGGTGCTCGTAACCCAGCCCGCCTCAACGGCCCACTCCAGCCCCTGCGACCAGGTAAACGACCCGACCGGCAGGCTGCTGCTGGAGAGCTGCATCAGGCGCAGCCGCTGGCGGGCATGCTCCATCAGCTCATCAGCGCCAGCAGGGCGGAGACGATCAGCCCGCCGCCGAAGGTTTTACGCAGACCGTCGTGGCGGCGCAGCAGCAAGCCTGCGGCGAAACTGGCGCCCAGCACCGTCGCGCTGGCCAGCATAAAACCGCTGGTGAACAGCCAGAAGCTGTGGCCAGACATCTCCACGCCGTGCGCCCAGCCGTGGAACATCGCCAGGGCAGGCACCGCCAGCAGCAGGCGGTTTTCGGTTTTAAACATCATCACGCCGCAGACCGCCAGCGAGGCGATAATCAGCATCTCCATGCCGCTAAAGCCGCCGAGCAGGCTGCCCGCAACGGCGCCGACAAGCATCATGCCGAGGGTGGCAAACGGCAGCAGGAGCTTGCGGCCGCTCAGGGCAGATAGCACGCCAGCCCCGGTCAGCATCAGCAGGTGATCCAGCCCGGTCAGCGGGTGGAGAAAACCGGCCTGAAAGCTGTCGGCGCCGTGGCCGGGATGCGCGAGCGCGGGAACGGAAAAAGCCAGCAGTAACAGCGGTAAATACTTACGCATGATTGATCCTTAATGTGAATGGGCGTGAGAATGGCTATGGCTGTGGGTATCGCTGGCGTAAGCGCCCGCTTCCGGTTCAAACGGCAGGCTGGCGAAGGTTACCTCCAGCCCGAACTGGCGCAGCATATCGTCGAGAACGTGATCGTGGTGATAACGCAGCTCGCCGGGCATGACCTGCAGCGGTACGTGGCGGTTGCCCAGGTGGTAGCAGGCGCGGGCGAGTAGGAACGGATCGGCGCAGCGCACCACGGAAATCGACTCCGGGGCGGCGATCACCTCAATCACCTCGCTGCCGTCTTCGTTACAGAGCAGGTCGCCCCCGCGCAGCAGCAGGCCGCGCGGCAGCATCAGTCCGGCTTCACGACCGTCGTTCAGCGATACGCGGGCGCGGCTTTTCACCCGCACGTCAATCGGCAGCGTGACGCTGGCGGTGATCGGGTGCGCGTGGTCCAGACGTTGTGTTAAGTAGATCATCTTCACTCCTTAAAACAGGAAATAGCGTTGCGCCATCGGCAGAACGTCAGCCGGTTCGCTGGTTATCAGTTCACCGTCGACGCGCACCTCGTAGGTTTGCGAATCGACGGTGATGTTCGGCTGCAGGGCGTTGTGGAGCATGTCCGCCTTTTTCACCGTCCGGCAGCCTTTTACCACCGCCGTGGCGCTCTGCAGGCTGAGCTGCTGCGGGATGCCGTTAGCGTGGGCCGCCTGAGAAACAAACGTCAGCCGCGTGGCGTGACGTGCTGCGCCCAGCGCGCCAAACATCGGGCGGTAATGCACTGGCTGCGGCGTGGGGATCGAGGCGTTGATGTCGCCCATCGGTGCGCAGGCGATCATCCCGCCTTTGACGATGGTGGCCGGTTTTACACCAAAGAAGGCGGGGGACCAGACCACCAGATCCGCCAGCTTGCCCGCCTCAATCGAGCCCACTTCATGGGCGATGCCGTGGGTCAGCGCCGGGTTAATGGTGTATTTGGCGACATAGCGCTTCACGCGGAAGTTGTCGTTATCGCCCGTCTCTTCCGGCAGCGCGCCGCGCTGGACCTTCATGCGGTGCGCCACCTGCCAGGTGCGGATAATCACTTCCCCGACGCGGCCCATGGCCTGCGAATCTGACGAGGTGAGCGAGAACGCGCCGATATCGTGCAGCACGTCTTCCGCGGCGATGGTCTCCCGGCGAATGCGGGATTCGGCAAACGCCACGTCCTCGGCGATATCCGGGTCAAGGTGATGGCAAACCATCAGCATGTCGAGGTGCTCGTCGATGGTGTTCACCGTGTAGGGCAAGGTCGGGTTGGTGGAAGAGGGCAGAATATTCGGGTGCGCGCAGGCGGTGATGATATCCGGCGCGTGGCCGCCGCCCGCGCCTTCGGTGTGGAAGGTGTGGATCGTGCGCCCGCCGATGGCCGCCAGCGTGTCTTCGACAAACCCGGACTCGTTCAGCGTGTCGCTGTGCAGCGCCACCTGAATATCCATCTCTTCGGCCACCTCCAGCGAGCAGTTAATCGCCGCGGGCGTCGCGCCCCAGTCTTCGTGGATCTTCAGCCCGATGGCGCCGGCGGCGATCTGCTCGCGCAGGGCATCCGGGTTGGAGCCGTTACCTTTGCCGAGCAGGCCAATATTCACCGGCAGCGTATCGGCGGCCTGCAGCATGCGGGCGATATACCACGGCCCCGGCGTGCAGGTGGTGGCGTTGGTGCCCGCCGCCGGACCGGTGCCGCCGCCAATCATGGTGGTGATGCCGGAGACCAGCGCCTCTTCCGCCTGCTGAGGGCAGATCCAGTGGATGTGGGTGTCGATCCCGCCAGCGGTGACGATCTTCCCCTCGGCGGCAATCACTTCCGTCGCGGCGCCGATCGGGATCGTCACGCCGGGCTGAATGTCCGGGTTCCCGGCTTTGCCGACGGCGAAGATCCGCCCGTCCTTCACACCGATATCGGCCTTCACGATCCCCCAGTGATCGACGATCAGCGCGTTGGTGAGAACCAGATCCACGCAGCCGTCAGCGGTCATCTGCCCCTGACCCATGCCGTCGCGGATCACCTTCCCGCCGCCGAACTTGACCTCTTCGCCGTAGACCGTGAGATCGTCTTCCACTTCGATCCACAGCTCGCTGTCCGCCAGCCGCACCTTATCCCCGGTAGTGGGGCCGAACATGTCGGCATACGCCTGACGTGAAATTTCAGCCATGTTTCACCTCGCCCATTACCTCGCCGCGAAAGCCAAAAATGCGCTGCGCGCCCGTCACCTGCACCAGCGTCACCTCTCGCTTCTGGCCTGGCTCGAAGCGCACGGCGGTGCCCGCCGGAATGTTCAGCCGGTAGCCCCTGGTGGCTTCGCGATCAAACTTCAGCGCGGGGTTGACCTCGTAAAAGTGGTAGTGCGATCCGACCTGGATCGGCCTGTCGCCGTGGTTTTCCACAATCACGCTTTGAGTGTCTCGCCCGACGTTGATCGCAATAGTGCCGGGCTGGATCTGGTATTCACCTGGGATCATCACGTGCTCCTTACACGATCGGGTTGTGGACGGTGACGAGCTTGGAGCCGTCCGGGAAGGTGGCTTCCACCTGTATATCCGGGATCATCTCCGGCACGCCCTCCATCACCTGATCGCGCGTAAGGACGTGGCGGCCCGCCTCCATCAGCGAGGCGACGGTTTCGCCATCGCGCGCGCCTTCCATGATGAAGGCGCTGATCAGCGCGACCGATTCCGGGTAGTTGAGCTTTACCCCGCGCGCAAGGCGGCGTTCGGCAACCAGCGCGGCGGTAAACAGCAACAGCTTGTCTTTTTCTCTGGGGGTCAGTTCCATAACGTTTCTCTTATGTCTGCCAGATGCGCGGCGAACAGGCGGTTTTGGTAGTAAGAAGCGGGCGAAGCGACTGCCAGATGTCGCGCATCGCCCGCTGGCAAATCAGGTTGTCGTGGGAGAGAAAACGCACCGACAGCAGATCGTCGGTGAGCGTTGCCCCCGCAAAATGGCCCAGAGGCGCGAGCAGCGCGCGCACCGTGTCGAGATGTTCTTCCCGGGCCGGATAGAACAGCAGGGTGCCGATCCACGGGTGTCCGGCAACGGGCGTGAGATCGCCGTCGCCGAGGTGCTGGCGCTCTATCAGGCGCGGTTCGTCATCCACCCACACCTCAAGGCGGCTCTCCAGCGTGCCGTGGCTGAAGGTCTCACCGATTACCGGGCGGCCCAGGCAGTACAGCTCCCACGCCAGCAGCGTGCTGGAGGCCTTAAGGTGGAAGACGGAACACAGCGCGGCGTTCGCGCCGGGAAAGATAATGGTGTCCTGCGGCAGCCACTCCAGCGTGGCGTTTTCATCAAGATAAAAGTGCTGGCTCAGACGCGCCTGCGGGCCGCTGCTGCGGTAGAACTTGCTGGCGCCGGGCATGGTGATAAGCGCGTGGCTTTTGGCATCGAGCCGAACGGAAATATCCAGCGTATCGCCGCCCACGACGCCGCCGGGCGGGTGCAGCAGATAGAGGTGGCAGGTTTTTCCTTCGGGGTAAAACGGACGTTGTACGGTGAGCGGCCCGACGTGGCGCGCGGAACGCAGGAGGGTTTTCTCAGGGGCGTGACAAAACTGCAGGGCAAGCGACGCCTGCCAGCCTTTATACGTATTATCAGTGACCTGAGCTGCTAACATGCTGCTTCCATCTGCGCATCATCGGGGTCGTTTCAGTATGCCCTGGCGGAAATGAAGGCTGTCATATGAGTCGCTTATGGATAGAGGGAATTAAAAAGCACGGCCCGGGGCCGTGCTCTGTATGAAGCATGACGATCCTATTTCAGGTGGTCATGCAATGCTGCACCTGCCTGCTCAAGGGCGACTTTAACCGTTGGCTCCTGGCTCAGCGGGTTAAGCAGGCCGTAATCGTGGATCATGCCGTTATAGCGCGTGACGGTCACCGGGACGCCAGCCGCATCCAGTTTACGCCCGAATGCTTCACCTTCATCCCGCAGAACGTCCAGCTCAGCTGTCTGAATCAGCGTCTCCGGGAAGCCTTTCAACTGTGCAGTGCTGGCGCGAAGCGGAGAGGCAAGGATATTGTTACGATCGGCAGCGCTGGTGGTGTAGTTATCCCAGAACCATTTCATCATGTTTTTTGACAGGAAGTAGCCATTTTCGAACTGGTGATAGGAAGCCGTATCAAAGCTGGCGTCCGTCACTGGCCAGAGCATCACGTTGTAGCGAATTTTTGGCCCATTAAACTGTTTGGCCTGCAACGCCACTGAAGCCACCATGTTGCCGCCCACGCTGTTACCTACCAGGCCCAGACGGCTGCCGTCCACGCCAATTTCCTGGCCGTGCTCGGCTACCCATTTTGTCGCTTCATAGGCCTGATTGATTGCCACCGGGAAATGGGCTTCAGGTGACGGTGTGTAATCAACGTAAACCGCTGCGGCGCCTGATGCGCGAACCAGATCGCGGATTAAACGTTCGTGGGTTGGAAAATCACCCAGCACCCAACCGCCACCGTGGAAGAACATAAATACCGGGAGCGTACCGGCAGCATGTTCAGGCTTCACAATTTTAAGGGCGATCGTCTGGCCATTGACCTGGATCGTTTTTTCAGTCACCTGAGCGGGCGGCAATTTTGCTCCTTGCTGTGCGCCGATCAGTACCTGGCGGGCCTCCTGCGGGGTCATCTGTTCCATCGGTTTCCCTTTGCCAGCATTCAGGACATCAAGAAATGCCTGTACGCCTGCGGTCGGGGCTGGAGTATTGGTGGTTTGAGCGGATGCCGCGGCTGACGCGAAGACGGAAGAAATCAGGATGGCGGTTAATGTTTTCATGGTGGTACCCCTTTTAACGTATTTGATTGGATAACTAAATAGTGCGCTACTTAATTGTTGGTGTAATACTTGCGCGCAAGATACTTTTAGTCAAACATTATTTATAATTTTTTTTAGACAACAGATTCAGGGTTGATAGAAAAATGAAAGAAAACAAAACACTAGATGATTTATTGTGCTTCTCGCTGTACTCGGTCACCAATGCGTTCGTGCGCCAGTATCGCCCCCTGCTGCAGGAGATGGATCTGACCTATCCGCAATTTGTTGTTTTGATGGCGCTTTATGAGAAAGACAACATCCCGCTTCGCGATCTCAGCGATAAAACCTATTTTGATTCAGGCACATTGACCCCGCTGGTTCAGAAGCTTGAGGCAAAAGGTTTTCTCAACCGTATCGCGGTTGTGGGGGATGAAAGGATGAAAAATGTCGTATTGACCGATAAGGCGAAAGAACTGAAAAAGCAGGTGATGGCGCTGCCGGACCAGATTCGCTGCAGCATGCGGATGAATGATGATGAGCTGGAAATGCTAAAAAAACTCTCCCGAACGCTGCTGGAAGATTTGTAAGCGCACTTCGGTGGGGCTGAACCCACCGAAGCGATGTGTCGTTACCGGTAGTCCTCCGCATCCACATCATACCCGGACGGCTCCCAGCGGATCGCCAGCAATGACGCCAGACCGATAAACGGCGCCAGCGCAATCACCCAGAACACGGCGGTGTCGAGAGACGCGACCAGCAGCGGGAACAGAAACAGCGACAGCGTGGAGCTGCTGCGCATCAGCGTCTGGTTGAGACCCACGCCCACACCGCGCAGCGAGGTCGGGTAGCTCAGCGAGGCGAACGTCATGGTATGCGCGCCCGGGCCAAATCCCTGACCGAACAGGAAAAGCGCCAGCATCGCCACGGCAAGCACCCCTTCAGAAGCACCGTCCGGTCGACCAATCAGCGCCAGCCCCAGCAGCGCCACAAGCTGACAGGCGTAACCCGCCAGCGACATCCGCCAGGCGCCGAAGCGCGGCACGTAGCGCACCGCCAGTAATCCGCCGATAAACGCAAAAAGCAGGTTCAGCGCCAGCGAGATCACAATAGTGGTCAGCATAGACTGCACGAAGAAGCTTGAAATAATCACCGGCAGGCCAAAGGCCACGGCGTTATAGGCGAACGAGGAGACGACGGACAGCAGCGTGGCGAGCGTGGTACGCCGCAGATAGATGCCGCGGAACAGGTTCAGATAGTTCGACCATTTGGCTTTATTCACGACAGGCGCAGGCTGGGTGAGCGCATCCTGCGGGACGTGGGCGTTAATATTGTACGACTGCCGCAAAATGGACGCCGCCTCTTTCAGGTTGCCCTGATTCGCCGCCCAGACCGGCGATTCGCTCATATAGCGGCTGCGGATGGCGATAATCACCAGCGCGGGTACTGCACCAAAGCCGAGAATCAAACGCCACAGCCAGTCGCTGTGGCTTTCCGGCAGCACGGCGTAGAAAAAGAGAACCAGAAGGTAAGAGATGCTGATCGCCGCATACCAGGTAGGGCACCACATCGCGACGCTGGAGGCCTTATTGCCCGGCCCTTTCAGCCTGGCAAACTCGCTCAGGAACGCCATCGCCACGGGAAGGTCGATCCCCACGCCAAGGCCCATCACAAAGCGCGCGCCCGCCAGCACATATTCATTCGGGGCCAGCGCGCAGGCGATAGCGGCGACGACAAAGAATACCATGTCGGCCATAAAGACGCGGTAGCGCCCGATTTTATCCGTTAGGTAACCGCCAAGCAGCGCCCCGACAATCGCACCAAAGGTAATCGCCGAGGCCACCATGCCGGTACCGGCGGGCGTCAGGTTAAATTCGCGTGTGATGTCTTTAATGCCGAACGCCAGCGCGCCCAGATCGTAGGCATCGAGGAAAATCCCGCCCAGAGCGATACCCACCACGATCCGGGCGTTAGCCCGGCCCTGTGAGCCGTCATTAACGAGACGTGAAACGTCCGATGCACTGCGCACCCACTGAATGTCGCCATCAGGGGGAATTCCTGCCGTTGAAAGGGGAGTGGTGTCTGTGATTTCTGCCATTTTCTTTTTGTGTGGTTGTGTTGTGTCTCTAACAGTTACCACAGGCAGAAGGTGACAAAAATCACATTTGGTTATAAGGCATAACTAACCGCCTACTCGGGATCTTTTTTCTTTCGCTTGAGCTTCGTCCAGATCTTCGTTTCCTGGCGTCGCCACAAGCGCTGGATATTGTCGTGATGACGCAGCAGAATCAGGCAGGAGAGCATCGATACCGGGAAGGTGAATTGGGGTTTAAACCACCAGACGTAAAACGGGGCAATCAGCGCGCTGACGATGGCACCCAGCGACGAATAGCCGCTCAGCAGAATGGTCAGCAGCCAGGTCCCGGCCATGACGCCGGTTAAGTCCCATCCGATGGGCGCGATGGCACCAAAGGCGGTCGCCACCCCTTTGCCCCCTTTAAAGCCGAAGAATACGGGCCAGATATGGCCGACGCAGGCGGCGATGGCGATGAGCCCCAGCCAGAATGGCGTGACGCCCAGCGCATACGCGCCCCAGACGGGTAGCATCCCCTTCAGAACATCAAAAATCAAAACCGCTACGGCTGCTCCCTTGCCGCCAATTCGAAGCACGTTGGTCGCTCCCGGATTCCCGGAACCACTTTCACGCGGGTCAGGTAACCCGGCAATGCGGCAGACCAGAATGGCGCTGGAGATTGAGCCGCAAAGATAGGCGAGGAGGATCATTCCAGGCGCGATTGCACTCATAACGCTGTTCCGTTTTGAAAATGTATCTGTATTCTCAGCATCTGTGGATAATACGCATAATTCGCCGGAAGTGGTATCCGGTTTAGCCAAAAAGCAGGCAGGTCGTGATGGATATTGTATTTATAGAGCAACTTTCGGTAATCACCACAATTGGTGTTTACGACTGGGAACAGACCATCGAGCAGAAACTGGTGTTCGATATCGAAATGGGATGGGATAACCGCAAATCGGCAAAAAGCGATGACGTGAATGACTGTCTGAGCTATGCCGACATCAGCGAAGCGGTGATCGGCCACGTGGAAGGACAGCGTTTTGCGTTGGTGGAACGGGTGGCGGAAGAGGTGGCGGATCTGCTGCTGACCAAATTCAACTCACCGTGGGTACGCATTAAGCTGAGCAAGCCGGGCGCGGTGGCGCGCGCCGCCAACGTAGGCGTGATTATCGAGCGTGGCACAAATCTGAAAGGAAAGATTTAACGTCATAATTGCTAAACCATTTTAGGTTATATCGGTCTTAAGGCTGTATCTTTCACGGTAGCCGTTAGGGGCGACCGTTTTTTTATATCTTTTTTAGGGGTTTATAGATGAGCGATATGCACTCGCTGCTGGTGGCGGCAATTCTGGGTGTGGTCGAAGGATTGACGGAGTTTTTGCCGGTTTCCAGTACGGGCCATATGATTATCGTTGGCCATCTGCTGGGCTTCGAAGGCGATACCGCAAAGACGTTTGAGGTGGTAATTCAGCTGGGCTCGATTCTGGCGGTGGTGGTGATGTTCTGGCGTCGCCTGTTTGGCCTGATAGGCATCCATTTTGGCCGTCTGCCGCAGCGTGAAGGAGAGGGCAAAGGCCGCCTGACGCTGATTCACATCCTGCTCGGGATGATCCCGGCGGTGGTATTGGGGCTGGTATTCCACGACACCATTAAATCGCTGTTTAACCCGATTAACGTCATGTACGCGCTGGTGGTGGGCGGTTTCCTGCTGATTGCCGCGGAAGTGCTGAAGCCAAAAGTCCCGCGTGCGGAAGGCCTGGACGATATGACCTATCGTCAGGCGTTTATCATTGGCTGCTTCCAGTGTCTGGCGCTGTGGCCGGGCTTCTCCCGTTCAGGTGCGACCATTTCAGGCGGGATGCTGATGGGCGTGAGCCGCTATGCGGCGTCCGAATTCTCGTTCCTGCTGGCGGTGCCGATGATGATGGGCGCCACCGCGCTGGACCTTTACAAAAGCATTGGCTTCCTGACCACAGGTGATATTCCGATGTTTGCCGTGGGCTTTATCACCGCCTTTATCGTGGCGCTGATTGCCATCAAAACCTTCCTGCAGCTGATTAAGCGTATCTCGTTTATTCCGTTCGCGATCTACCGCTTTATCGTCGCGGCTGCGGTGTACGTGGTCTTCTTCTGATAACCGATTGCCCTCACTCTTTCGGCTGAGGGCAACGCTTTTCCTTCCACGCGGTAACCGCGTCAATCCGCCGTTTGGTTAGCTCCTCGCGAATCTCCGGGCCTTTAAATCCTGCCTCAACCACGTCTTTCGTTGGCACCGCTTTTGCGACTTCCCACGCTTCGCGCAGCAAACGCCCCTGGGGATAATCGGACGCTTCAAACCCGGTGCGACCGCGCACGTCCGCTTCGCTGGTGAGCGCAATCTGCTCCACGCGCTGCGGCTTGCGCCAGGCGTCGATATTATCGAACAGCTTCACGATGGTGGCGGGCTTCAGGATCGGGAAGGTATGGATCAGGTCGTGGAACTCGGCGACCAGCTTTGCCAGATCGCGGATGTCATTCGGCACGCGCAGACGCTGGCAGAGCCCGTCAACCAGCTTTACGCCCGCCGGACCGTGCCCGTGATGGCGCGGCCAGAACTCTTTCGGCGTTAAGCCTTTGCCGAGATCGTGGCACAGGGTGGAAAAACGTACGTCCACCTCAGGGCTGAGCATGGCGGCCATGCTCAGCGTCATCAGCGTGTGCACGCCGGTATCAATTTCGGGATGCCATTTCGCCGGTGCGGGCACGCCAAACAGCGCGTCGATTTCCGGGAACAGCACCTTCAGCGCGCCGCAGTCGCGCAGAACCTGGAAAAAGACCTGCGGGTTGCGGGTGGTGAGGGCATTTTCCGTCTCTTTCCAGACGCGCTCCGGCGTCAGGTGTTCCAGCTCGCCCGCCTCGGTCATGGCCGTCATCAACGCCATCGTCTCATCCGCAATACGGAAGCTCAGATGCGCGTAACGCGCGGCAAAACGCGCCACGCGCAGCACGCGGAGCGGATCTTCAGAAAATGCCGGGGAGACGTGACGCAAAAGACGATCGCGCAGGTCGTCCTGCCCGCCGTAGGCGTCGATGATATGGCCGTTTTCGTCCTGGGCCAGGGCGTTAATGGTGAGATCGCGGCGCAGCAGATCCTGCTCCAGCGTCACATCCGGCGCGGCGTAGCAGGTGAAGCCGGTATAACCGGAACCGGATTTCCGTTCGGTACGCGCCAGGGCGTACTCTTCCCGGCTTTTCGGATGCAGGAACACGGGAAAATCGCGGCCTACCTGCTGGTAGCCCGCGTCGAGCATCTCTTCCGGGGTGGCGCCCACCACCACCCAGTCTTTATCTTTGACCGGCAGACCTAATAACGCATCACGTACCGCACCACCGACCAGATAACTCTTCACGCCCAACTCTCCCGTTTTCTCTTTTCCAGAATGATACGTAAGTCTGGCAGAGAAGACGAATTAGTTCATCCAGCGATCTTTACGCTTACGGCTTGGGATCAGATGTGGCAGAACCAGACCCAGCACCAGACCAACGCCCAGCACGCCGCCACCATACATAAACCACTGCATGATAATGGTGCGCTGTTTGTCATCAAGCTGCAGGTTCGCGGCGTTCACTTTTTTCTGCGCGACGATCAGCTCGTTTTTGAGCTTTTGATTCTCTTCTTTCAGACCGTTGATCACGCCGTCGCTCTGCGCCACTTTCTGCTGCATTTCAGCGGTGCGCTGGTTCCAGGTCCCGTCGATGTTGTTCAGCTTGTCGGTGAGGGTCTTCACCTGATTTTCCAGATCCGGCACGCGGGTGCGCAGGCTTGGCACGGTGCTCAGCTCTTTCATTGGGATCCAGGAGGTACGGCCGGAACTGTCGCGAACCTGACCGTAATTGGTCTCCGCGTTGGTCTGCAACAGGGTGACTTCCTCGCCGGCATTCACCGTGCCCACGAGGCGATAATTATCTCCGGGGCCACTGCGCACCCAGGTGTTAAGTTCGTCAGAAACGTAACGCTTCTCTTCAGCGTGCACTGCGGTTGCGGCGCTAAAAGCGAGTAAAGTAAGTCCAATCAGGCGTAATTTAAGCATCATTAGTCGTTATTTTCATAAAAAGTGGAACGATAGTAGTGGCAACAGTGTCTCTACGCAAAGCATTCATCAGCAATCAGAATCATCTGTGTCACGACTCTACACATTTACGCCCGACAAATTGCTCATTGCATGGCAATTTGGCGCAAAATACTATGTACTGACAAATAAATGGCGAGGAAGTTCGCCCTCATTGACGCGTCTGTGACGCCCGCAAAAGTACAAGGCTATGGCTCAGGAAATCGAATTAAAATTTATCGTCGAAAAAGACAGCGTTGACGCGCTCCGTCAGCATCTGAATACGCTCTCCGGCGAGCACCATGAACCCGTACCGTTGGTCAACATCTACTACGAAACGCCGGACAACTGGCTGCGCAACCACGATATGGGGCTGCGCATCCGCGGCGCGAACGGACGCTACGAGATGACGATGAAAATCGCCGGCCGCGTGGTCGGCGGTTTGCATCAGCGCCCGGAATACAATATCGACATCAGTAAGCCAGAACTTGAGCTGGAACGTTTCCCGGCGGAAGTCTGGCCGGAAGGCGAACTGCCCACCACGCTGGCTGGGCAGGTGCAGCCGCTGTTCAGCACCGATTTCGCTCGCGAGAAATGGCTGGTGACGGAAGGCAAAAGCCGCATTGAAATCGCGTTGGATTTAGGCGAGGTGAAGGCGGGTGAGTTCCAGGAACCGATCTGCGAGCTGGAGCTGGAACTTCTGGAAGGGGATGCGAGCGACGTGCTGAAGCTGGCGCGCAAGCTGGTAAGCCAGCCGGGTTTACGTCAGGGCAGCTTGAGCAAAGCGGCGCGGGGCTACCACCTGGCTGCCGGAAATGCGCCACGCGTGCTGAGAGAGACTCCGATTTTGCGCGTCGTCCCGAAAGCCAGCATTGAGCAGGGCATGGAAGCGGCGCTGGAGCTGGCGCTCTCCCAATGGCAGTACCATGAAGAACTGTGGGCGCGTAACGTCAAAAATGCCAAAAAACAGGTGCTGGCCGCTATCGGACTGGTGCGTCATACCCTGACGCTGTTTGGCGGTATCGTACCGCGTAAAGCTAGCGCTCACTTACGCGATCTGCTGACCCAGACCGAAACGCTGCTGCTTTCCGACGTGTCGGCGCAAACCGCGCTTTATAGCCCGCAAAATGCCGCGGCAAAACTGGCGCTGACCGAGTTTCTGGTGACGCGCGGCTGGCGCGTCTTCCTCGATGCAAAAGCGCAGACCAAAATCGCAGACAACTTTAAACGCTTCGCGGATATCCATCTTTCCCGCCACGCCGCCGAGCTGAGAACCACCTTCGCGCATCCGCTGGGCGACCAGTATGCCGACCAGCTTCCCCGCCTGGCGCGTAATATCGACAGCATATTGCTTCTGTCGGGAGCGTACGAGGGCGTGAAGGCGCAGGCCTGGCTGGAGAACTGGCAGGGGCTTAAGCATGCCATTGAGACCCGTCAGCAGATTGAGATCGAGCATTTCCGCAACGAAGCCATTTCGCAGGATCCATACTGGCTGCACAGCGGAAAACGTTAATTCTGGCAAGGAACCCCTGATATGCCGCTTTCTTCGCAGTTACAGCAGCACTGGCAAACCGTTTGCGAACGTCTGCCCGAGTCGTTACCCGCGTCATCGTTAAGCGAGCAGGCGAAAAGCGTGCTCACGTTCAGTGATTTTGTGCAGGAGAGCGTCAGCGCCAATCCTGACTGGCTGGCAGAGCTGGAAAGCGCGCCGCCGCAGGCTGACGAGTGGCGGCACTATGCTGGCTGGCTGCAAACCGCGCTGGCAGAGGTGGCGGATGAAGCCACGCTGATGCGCGTTCTGCGTCAGTTCCGCCGCCGGGTGATGGTGCGCATTGCCTGGGCGCAGGCGCTGGAGCTGGTGAGTGAAGAGAGCACCTTGCAGCAGTTGAGCGAGCTGGCGCAGACGCTGATTGTCGCCGCGCGGGACTGGCTCTACGCCGCCTGCTGTAAAGAGTGGGGCACGCCGTGCAGCGAAGAAGGGGTTCCGCAGCCGCTGTTGATTCTGGGGATGGGCAAGCTGGGCGGCTGCGAGCTGAACTTCTCCTCGGATATCGACCTGATCTTTGCCTGGCCGGAGAATGGCGCCACGCGAGGCGGTCGTCGCGAGCTGGATAACGCCCAGTTCTTTACCCGACTCGGGCAGCGTCTGATTAAGGCGCTGGACCAGCCTACGCAGGACGGCTTTGTTTACCGCGTGGACATGCGCCTGCGCCCGTTTGGCGACAGTGGCCCGCTGGTGCTGAGCTTCGCCGCGCTGGAAGATTATTACCAGGAGCAGGGGCGCGACTGGGAGCGTTACGCGATGGTCAAAGCGCGGATCATGGGCGACAGCGACGACGCCTACGCCAATGAGCTGCGTGCCATGCTGCGCCCGTTCGTGTTCCGCCGTTACATCGACTTTAGCGTGATCCAGTCCCTGCGCAATATGAAAGGGATGATCGCCCGCGAGGTGCGCCGTCGCGGTCTGAAGGACAACATCAAGCTTGGCGCGGGCGGCATCCGCGAAATCGAATTTATCGTTCAGGTCTTCCAGCTGATCCGCGGCGGGCGCGAGCCGTCGCTGCAGTCCCGCTCGCTACTGCCGACGCTGAGCGCCATTGAGCAACTGCATTTGCTTCCGTACGGCGACGCGCAAACCCTGCGCGAGGCCTATCTGTTCCTGCGCCGTCTGGAAAACCTGCTGCAAAGCATTAACGACGAACAGACCCAGACCCTGCCGGGCGATGACCTTAACCGGGCGCGCCTGGCCTGGGGCATGCGGGCGGATGACTGGTCAACGTTGACCGAACGGCTGGATGCCCATATGGCAGGCGTGCGCCGCATCTTTAACGATCTTATTGGTGACGACGAAAGTGAATCGCCGGACGATGCGCTCTCCGAGCACTGGCGCGAACTGTGGCAGGACGCGCTCCAGGAAGATGACACCACGCCGGTGCTGGCGCACTTAAGCGACGATGCCCGCCATCGCGTGGTGGCCTTGATTGCCGATTTCCGCCTTGAGCTGAACAAGCGCGCCATTGGCCCGCGCGGTCGGCAGGTGCTGGATCATCTGATGCCGCATCTGCTGAGCGACGTCTGCTCCCGCGAGGATGCGCCGGTGCCGCTGTCGCGCATGATGCCGCTGCTGAGCGGGATTATCACGCGTACCACCTATCTTGAACTGCTGAGCGAGTTTCCGGGGGCGCTGAAACACCTGATTTCCCTCTGCGCCGCGTCGCCGATGGTGGCCAACAAGCTGGCGCGATACCCACTGCTGCTGGACGAACTGCTTGACCCGAACACGCTCTATCAGCCGACGGCGACGGACGCTTACCGCGACGAGCTGCGCCAGTATCTGCTGCGCGTGCCGGAAGAGGACGAAGAGCAGCAGCTGGAGGCGCTGCGTCAGTTTAAGCAGGCGCAGATGCTGCGCGTAGCGGCGGCGGATATCGCGGGTACGCTGCCGGTAATGAAAGTGAGCGATCACTTAACCTGGCTGGCGGAGGCGATCATCGACGCGGTAGTCCACCAGGCGTGGGTGCAGATGGTGGCCCGCTATGGCCAGCCGAAGCATCTTGCTGACCGCGAGGGGCGAGGGTTTGCCGTGGTCGGTTACGGCAAGCTGGGCGGCTGGGAGCTGGGCTACAGCTCCGATCTGGATCTGATTTTCCTGCACGACTGCCCGGTTGACGTGATGACCGACGGCGAACGTGAGATTGACGGGCGGCAGTTCTACCTGCGCCTGGCCCAGCGCATAATGCACCTGTTCAGCACCCGCACTTCGTCGGGCATTCTGTACGAGGTGGACGCGCGTCTGCGCCCGTCCGGCGCGGCAGGCATGCTGGTCACCTCGACGGACGCTTTTGCTGACTATCAGAAGAACGAAGCCTGGACGTGGGAACATCAGGCGTTAGTGCGCGCCCGCGTGGTGTACGGCGATCCGCAGCTCAAAACGCAGTTCGATGCGGTCCGCAAGTCAGTCATGACGACCCCGCGCGAGGGCAGCACCCTGCAAACTGAAGTGCGCGAAATGCGTGAGAAAATGCGCGCGCATTTGGGTAACAAACATCGCGATCGCTTTGATATTAAAGCCGATGAGGGCGGGATTACCGATATTGAGTTCATCACTCAGTACCTGGTGCTACTGCATGCCCACGACAAGCCGAAGTTAACCCGCTGGTCCGATAACGTGCGCATTCTGGAACTGCTGGCGCAAAACGACATTATGGACGAGCAGGAGGCGCAGGCCTTAACCCGCGCCTACACCACGCTGCGCGATGAACTTCATCACCTGGCGTTGCAGGAACAGCCGGGCCACGTGGCGCTGGACTGTTTTACCGCAGAGCGCGCCCAGGTGACGGCAAGCTGGCAGAAATGGCTGGTGGAGCCGTGCGTAACAAAACAAGTGTGATATTATCGCGCGCAAATTGTGAATCTTTCTGGAGTCAGGAATGAAAGTAACACTGCCAGAGTTTGAACGTGCTGGAGTAATGGTTGTCGGGGATGTGATGCTGGATCGCTACTGGTATGGGCCGACCAGCCGCATCTCTCCTGAAGCGCCGGTACCGGTGGTTAAGGTCGACACCATTGAAGAGCGTCCAGGTGGCGCGGCAAACGTGGCGATGAATATAGCCTCGCTGGGCGCGCACTCGCGTCTGGTGGGCCTGACCGGTATCGACGATGCGGCGCGTGCGCTGAGCAAGTCGCTGGCGGACGTGAACGTGAAGTGCGACTTCGTTTCTGTTCCGACACACCCAACCATCACCAAGCTGCGCGTGCTGTCGCGTAACCAGCAGCTGATCCGCCTCGATTTTGAAGAAGGGTTCGAAGGCGTTGATCCCGAGCCGCTGCACGAGCGCATTAACCAGGCGCTGGGCAACATCGGTGCGCTGGTGCTGTCTGACTACGCCAAAGGCGCGCTGGCGAGCGTGCAAACGATGATTCAGCTGGCGCGTAAAGCCAGCGTACCGGTGCTGATCGACCCGAAAGGCACCGATTTTGAGCGCTATCGCGGCGCAACCCTGCTGACGCCAAACCTTTCTGAGTTCGAAGCGGTGGCGGGCAAGTGCAAAACCGAGGAAGAACTGGTTGAGCGCGGCATGAAGATCATTGCTGACTTCGAGCTGTCCGCGCTGCTGGTCACCCGCTCCGAGCAGGGGATGACGCTGCTGCAGCCGGGCAAGGCGCCGCTGCATATGCCAACCCAGGCGCAGGAAGTGTACGACGTGACCGGTGCCGGTGATACGGTGATCGGCGTGCTGGCGGCAACGCTGGCGGCGGGTAACTCCCTGGAAGAGGCGTGCTACTTCGCGAACGCCGCGGCGGGCGTGGTCGTCGGTAAATTGGGTACTTCAACCGTTTCGCCAATCGAGCTGGAAAACGCGGTGCGCGGGCGTGCGGATACCGGTTTTGGCGTCATGACCGAAGACGAGCTGAAGGTGGCCGTTGCCGCCGCGCGCAAGCGCGGTGAAAAGGTGGTGATGACCAACGGCGTGTTCGACATCCTGCACGCGGGCCACGTGTCGTATCTGGCGAATGCGCGCAAGCTGGGCGATCGCCTCATTGTGGCAGTGAACAGCGATGCGTCGACCAAACGTCTGAAGGGCGAAACGCGCCCGGTGAACCCGCTCGAGCAACGTATGATTGTGCTTGGCGCGCTGGAAGCGGTGGACTGGGTGGTGTCGTTTGAAGAAGATACCCCGCAGCGCCTGATTGCCGGGATCCTGCCAGACCTGCTGGTGAAGGGCGGCGATTACAAGCCAGAGCAAATCGCAGGTAGCGAAGAGGTCTGGGCCAACGGCGGTGAGGTGATGGTGCTCAATTTTGAGGACGGGTGTTCAACCACCAACATCATCAAGAAGATCCAGAAAGACAGTCAGTAAAAAACGGGCCAGTTGGCCCGTTTTTTTTCACCCTCTCCCTGTGGGAGAGGGCATCAGGCCGCACTTACTCCTGATCGTCCACCGGTGGAATGGCCGGTGCCGGCTTCACTTCTTCCGGCGCATTGCGGTTTTCCAGCTCGCTCAGACGCTGTTCCAGCAGCGCCAGCTTCTCGCGGGTGCGCAGCAGAACCTGGGTCTGCACGTCAAACTCTTCGCGGCTGACTAAATCAAGGCGAACCAACTGCGCCTGCAGCGTCTGGCGGATTTTCTTCTCAACGTCATCACCAAATTCACGAATGCCCTTTGGCATGGACTCATGAACCTGACGCGCGATCTGCTCAATTTTTTTCGGGTCAATCATAATGGCTTCCCTTGATAAGTCGGTGTTGATGAACATTGTAGCGCGTCATGACCCAGGATAAAGCAGATTTGTTTGAAGCTTATGCATTGCCCAGGTTAATCAATAGCGTTATAGTTATCTCGCTTATTCTCAGGGCGGGGCGAAATTCCCCACCGGCGGTAAATCAGCTTAGCGCTGAAAGCCCGCGAGCGCTTTGGGTGAATTCTCAAAGGTCAGCAGATCCGGTGTAATTCCGGGGCCGACGGTTAGAGTCCGGATGGGAGAGAGTAACGATCCAGTCGGGCATGGGCCCGCTCACGTTATCTTTTTGCCGCTTATACGGCGCTCCTAAGACTGCCCTGATTCTGGTAACCATAATGTTAATGAGGTTTTTTTACCATGAATCAGACGCTACTTTCCTCTTTTGGCACTTCAACTCAACGTGTTGAACATGCACTGGATGCACTGCGCGAAGGCCGCGGTGTGATGGTGCTTGACGATGAAAACCGTGAAAACGAAGGCGACATGATTTTTGCCGCCGAAAACATGACCGTTGAACAGATGGCGCTGACCATCCGTCACGGCAGCGGCATCGTATGCCTGTGTATTACCGAAGATCGTCGTAAGCAGCTCGAGCTGCCGATGATGGTTGAGAACAACACCAGCGCCTTTGGTACCGGCTTTACCGTGACCATTGAAGCGGCGCATGGCGTGACTACCGGTGTATCGGCGGCTGACCGCCTGACCACCGTGCGTGCCGCCATTGCTGACGATGCGAAACCCTCCGATCTGCATCGTCCAGGCCACGTCTTCCCGCTGCGCGCGCAGGCGGGCGGCGTTTTGACCCGCGGTGGTCACACCGAAGCGACGATCGACCTGGTGACACTGGCGGGCTTTAAGCCTGCGGGCGTGCTGTGTGAACTGACCAACGATGACGGCACCATGGCCCGCGCGCCAGAGTGCATCACCTTTGCGCGTCTGCACAACATGCCGGTTGTCACAATTGAAGATCTGGTGGAGTACCGCCAGGCGCACGAGCGCAAGGCCAGCTGAGACAGCTGATGTGAAAAAGCCGGGGAAACCCGGCTTTTTTGTCGCTAGTGGTAGTTAATTTTAAACAGCACTACGGTTTCAAACGGTCCGGACTGGATCGCTTTTCCCTCATCCCACGACAGCTCTGCCGTGTACTTTTGCTCATACTGCAACGTACTCCCGGTGAAATCGGCATACTCCTGGTAGTGGTTGAAGGTAAACGGATCCGTTCCGTTCAGAATACGCAGTTTTAGCCCATTCCCAATCAATAGCGCCGTATCGTCAGCGCTCAGTTTTTCGTTCGTGTAGAATGACGAGTCCATTTTGAATCCATCAGAGCACTGCGCGTCCTGCACCTTGGTGGTTTTGACCGTAAATTCGCGAACGCGCGTTTTCTGGTTCACGATGTCGCGAGCGCTGAAGGTGCCAAAATCGATCTCCTGGTTTTCAGGGTAGATGCTGAAGGTTGCCCCGCAGTCCAGAACGGTAATGTTTTGCAAGCCGTTGATGTGATACTTCAGGTTTTTCGCGTCGGCCATCTGGTTGACCCCGCCTTTACCGTCAAACTGCACCACGATGTAATCGCCGAGGGAACTCACGTAGCCGTGAGGCGGAATCGCCTTAATTTTTACAAACAGGCGAAAGCGGGCAATAAACGTGCGTGTCGGATGAATGTCATCCGGGTTTCCTGAGCAGATCAGGTTTTCCCAGCCCATCTGCCGTATCTGATCCGGGGTATAGATGAGGATATTCTTGTTATCAAGACACTGGCGGGTGTCCACGCCATTCGGCTGGCCCGTGGCATCGTAATCCACCCCTTCGTAGGTTACGCCAAGCTCATAGTAAGGGTCCGTTGCGGCAGGATAAGGGTTAACCCAGGCGAATACGTCTTCCGGCTCAAAGCCGCCGTTGACGTTGTGATCGCAGGTGACCGGGATTTTAATGTCATCTGATTCCCAGATTTTCTGCCCCACCTGCGCGTTGCTGGGGATAGCAAAGGGCGAGATGGTTTTTGTCTCTTCAACCGGCCCGCCTGAAGTACCAAGATAGCAGTCCAGCGCCAGCGCTTCTCTTACGGGCAGAGCGGATATCAGCAGCAGGAACAGCAGATTAGCGAGCTTGCGCATCTTTATCGACCTTATGCTCGCTGAGTGTACATTTCGCCGTACCTGAACATTGCGCGTCGACCTTTTTCAGCGCACCGTAATCATCGATGTAGCCAATGCTGTAGTAGTTGCCGTGATAGTCACCGGTAGAGGTTGTCGCCGTCGCAAACGGGGCGATCATCAGGCTGTCAAAACCGGGCAGCATGGTTTTCGCATTTTTGCTCAGCCACGCCAGCGTGATGTAATAAGGCGTAGGGTTATGCACGGTGAGCCCTTTCGCGTTTGCGGTGACTTCCATACGCATTTCTGCCTGATCGCCTGCCTTTTTGGCGATCGCTTTGGGACGCCAGAACAGTTTGATCCTGCTCTGCATCGCGACCTGCATGACGCTGCGTTCCTCGCTCGCGCTGGAACTTTTCGGCGGCACCTCGCGCAGGTTGAAATAAAACAGCGATTCCCGGTCTTTCGGCAACCGGGCGGTCGCAGCCTGCTTCACAATCCGGACCTGAGACGAGGCGCCCGCTTCAAGACGTTGAATCGGCGGAAGCGCCATAAAATGGCTGTCCTCCTTGCGTCCGTTTTCATCTTCTATCCAGGAGAGCGCCAGATAAGGCAATGTTTTGCTCTGGTTATCAATCTTGAGGCTGCTGGCCTTATCGCTTTCCGGAAACACAATGCGGGTGCGGTCCAGGTTAACGGCGGCGTGGGTGGTAAATGCGGTGCCGATTAACATCAGGCACAGGCTAGTGAATGAGGTCAGTTTCATCATGGTTTCTTACTGGCATGGCAGTATCAACTGCATACTGTTTTCAAGGTGTGAAGGCAGCGAGAAGCGACACTGCTGATTGTCACCCCACGTTACCCGGAATTGTTGTTCAGGCTCTACCGCACCCAGCCAGACGTGGCCTTCGTCGGCGACCATGCCGATTTGCTGGTCACTTTCCAGTAGATGAACAATCGCGCCCAGCGGCGGGGTGCCGGCTGGCGTACGTAGAATGCCGGCAATATCGTTGCCTGCGCGCGTCGCAATCTGGCGATAGCCAATCGCCCCCTCGGTCCAGGTGGTGGTCGTAATGCGGTTGTCCACATCGACGCCGTCAGGCAGGTTATCCAGATTGACCTGTACGCTGGCGGGAGAGTAACTGGAAACCGACGGTAAAACGCCGATACCAAAGCGGTTGGTTTCATCCCGCGACATGTTCAGCGGAATGTTGCCGACGCCGTCGGTGCTGACCATCACGCGCGGTTCGTTACCGTAGCTGCGACGGTGCAGCGCCGCGCCTTTGGCCGTTGAGGTAAACGAGCCATTCCAGCTGGCGCTCAGGGAGTTATATTCATCAGCTTTATAACTTCCGGAGATATTCAGATCGCCAAACGGTGAATAATGCTGATAGTTACCGCTCATCTGTGCGCCCGCGTCCGCGTGTTCACTCTCCGTCCCCGCGGAGACGCCCCAGGTATTATTGCGATCGGACGTGTCGTACCAGGAGACATTTTGGCTCAGGCTATCGCTGTTGTGCAGATCGTAGCTGAGACGATGATCCGGATCGATCGGTACGCTCAGGGAAAGATAAAACTGCGTATCGTCGTCTTCATCTTCGTAATGCGTTTTGCTCCAGGAGAGGGTGACGCCGAGGTTTTTCCAGCGTCCCAGATCAAAGTTATAGCCTGCGGTAATGCTTCCCGTCGTGGACGGGGCTTCATTCCACCAGGTCTGACGCAGTACGTTGACGTAGAGGTTGAGCGATAACGGGCTGATGTACTGGCTGGCCGTTACGCTCAACGTCTGCTTTTCTGTCTGACGATCGTTGTCGTCATAATCAAGGAAGCGGGCATAGCTCAGGAACTTCCGATCGGAGTAGCGGTAGCTGGCAAGCGTAAGCTGGCTGCCGGTGGTATCGAAACGCTTACTGTAGTTAAAACGATAGCTGTAACCCGTCTGGCTATCCTGGAAGGGGAGCTGGCTGGTGGCCTGCGTGACGTCAAAAGAGAGGGCACCCAGATGCGCCATATTTTGCCCGATCCCGGCGGCAACGGAACGGTAATGATCCCCGTCGGCAAGCGTCCCGCCATAGAGCGAGGTGTTTGACAGCATTCCCCATGAGAATTCACCGCTCATAAAACCGGTGTCTTCGACGTCATGAGAGGCGTCTTTACGCGCTTTACCCGCCGCCAGCTTGTAGCGAACCTGCCCTTTACGCGTTAAAAAAGGCACCGATTCCGCCGAGACCTGGAAGGTGCTGACGCGCCCGTCTTCCTCCGTCACTTTTACGTCCAGCGTCCCCTGAACGGACTGGTTAAGATCCTGAATAACAAAGGGGCCAGGCGGAACTTTACTTTGATAAATTACGCGATCGGCCAGGCTGACGGTGACGGTCGCGTTGGTTTGCGCGATACCGGTAATTTGTGGCGCATAGCCACGCAGCGACCAGGGGAGCATGCGCTCATCGCTGATCAGGGAGGCGCCGGTATAGGTAAAAGCGTCAAAGATTGAGGACTGGAAGTCCGTTTCACCCAGCGTCAGCTTAGCACCAAGTGAAGGAAGAGGGCGGAACATGTAGACGCGCGAAAAGCGTCCGTCATGATCCGAACCTGCATCGGTATGCGTTTGGCTGTACTGATAATCACTGCGCAGGCGCCATGCGCCCATATTCGCGCCCGCCGTGCCATAGGTGTTGGCGTTGTTGGTGCTGCTGCCGTCGCTGGGCTGATAGTGGCTGGCGAACAGGTTGTAATCCAGAATCACGCCCGGTACGCCATTGTCCCACGTTGCGGGTGGCATCCAGTCGGCGGCGCGGTACTGCAACCATGCCTGGGGTACGGTGACCTTCAGCGTCTGGGTCGCTTGTTCAAAATTAAAGGTGATATCCGGTCTGGAGGAAAAGTCGACGCATCCCTCTTTTTCGGGTAAGGCGTCGCGGACTTCCTCTTTCAGGGCAAACGTATCCGCCAGTTCAGGAGGAATACACACCTGTACCGTGTTATTTACCTCTTTCCAGCTAAGCTGCCAGCCGTTAGCCAGCGGTGTGTCGTTAATGGATACGGTAACAAAATAGCTGCCAGGGGTAACCGCTATTTCATTTTTAAAAAGGGAGAGATCAACGCTACTCCGCTGGTCTTTATCAATGGCATTGATATTAAACTCGGTGGCAGAGGCAATCTTCGTCATTAACAGGGACGCAATGATGATTTTAGATTGTAATTTATATGTCATCATCCTGTTACCAAAATAATATCACATACCGGCTGGCAAATAATGCCAGCCGGTTTTATCGTGATGCATTGCCTTATTTGTACATCAGCACATAGTTGGCAGTCGCTTCAACCTGACCCGCTGTGGCAGTTTTACCCTGAGCAACTTCCATTAATGCTTTGAAGTGCAGAGTCTGAGTGGTGGAACCCGCCAGCAGATCGACCGTTTGAGCCGAACCCAGGGTGATGTTGGCTTCGTTGTTGTCCAGCAGACGAACACCGACGTTCTGAGCACCGCTTGCATAGGTGTTGCTCATCAGGCTGGTGTCAGTAGCGTCAGTTGCTGCGCTGGTGAAGGTCACGTCAACTTTGGTCACTGGCGTATCCGTTTCGTCCGCCGGATCGTCAAGCTGGCAGTTCTCCAGATTGATATCAACCGGAACAGCGGTAGACTTTTTGTTAGCGTTGATCACGGCAGTGGTAACTTCACCGAGGTCCACTTCTTTATCAACGCTGTCTGGTGCAATGCTGCACGGTGCATCAATGACCACGCCTTTGAATTTGATTTTGCCGGAACCCTGGTCATCAGCAAAAGCAGAACCCGAAACGATGGCAGCCATCGCAACCGCTAACAATACTTTTTTACCCATATACATGAAAATATCCTTTTTCAATTGAATTCATAATCTGAATATTAATTTTCAGAATACTCGCAAAGTATAACGGGATGAGGGAGGCTTTTACGATTAATGAGGCTTAAAGATATTTTTAGAGAAGGTTAATATATAATTTATTACTATCGTAACCGGTTAATATTTCATGCAGCAGCGGTTTTTTAAGCGCAATTTAATTGGAAAATATTGCGCTTAAAAATATCCATAAAAACTCTTGATTTTCCAATTGTAAATACAGAGCCGCAGACAGTGTAAAATGCAACGACTGCGCTGGGGCGCATCAAAGAATTGCCCTCATCGATGAGGGCATCCGTGTCAGCCTATACCTGCCGTTTGCAGCAGCACCAGGCTTAACCCCATCACCGACATGCCGCACAGCACGCCGTAGCTGGGATTATTGTTAGGATCGATCTCTTTCGCCAGCGGCATCAGCTCATCGACAGAGAGCGCAACCATAATCCCGGCCACGGCAGCCATAATCGCCGCCATCACGACAGGGGAGACGAGGCTTCCAAGGATCAGCCACGCCAGCACGCCGCCGAGAATTTCGGCCATCCCGGAAATCCCCGCCCAGAAGACGGCAGTACGTTTTGAACCCGTTGCGGCATAAACCGGCCCGGCCACGGCAAGTCCTTCAGGAATATTGTGTAAGGCTACCGCCAGCGCGACACCAAATCCCATTTCCAGATTGCTGCTGGCCGTGACATACGTGGCGACACCTTCCGGGAAGTTGTGCAGGCTGATACCCAGCGTCAGCAGGATCGCCGTGCGCTTGATGTTGCCGGGGATTGGAGTAACGCTTTTTTGCATCAAATCCTGAGGGTGGGCGTGGGGCAGCATACGGTCGAGCGCAAAATAGCCCAGCAGACCAACGATGAACATGCCGTAGCCCAGAACCGGAGACATTCCCTCGGTGTGAAGCGCTGCTGGCAGCATCTCCATCAGCGAGATAAGCAGCATGATCCCAGCGGCGAAGCCCAGCGAGAACGCCAGAAGACGATTAGACGGTTTTTGCCCGAGCACGCCGAGGAACGCACCGATAAAGGTCGCGGCACCCGCAAGCACGGTCAAAATTAAGGGTACTGACATGCACTCTCCTTAAGGGATATCTTACGTTCAAATTTCCTGATGATGATCTTCACGGTTATCTGCGTTTATCTTCACCTGAATGCGCGTAATGTAGAACCATCAAATTGACACCTTCTCTAAGGATACCACCATGTCTTCTTCTCGTATGCCTGCACTGTTTTTAGGCCACGGCAGCCCAATGAACGTTCTGGAAGACAACGTTTATACCCGCGCCTGGCGTCATCTGGGGGAGACATTGCCGCGTCCGAAGGCGATTGTGGTGGTGTCTGCGCACTGGTTTACCCGTGGTACCGGCGTGACGGCCATGGAAACGCCTAAAACCATTCATGATTTCGGCGGCTTCCCGCAGGCGCTGTATGATACGCATTATCCGGCTCCCGGCTCGCCTGCGCTGGCACAGCGGCTGGTAGAGTTGCTCGCACCTGTTCCAGTGACGCTGGATAAAGAAGCCTGGGGATTTGACCACGGCTCGTGGGGCGTACTGATTAAGATGTACCCTGATGCAGATATTCCGATGGTGCAGTTAAGCATCGACAGCACTAAACCGGCGGCCTGGCATCTGGAAATGGGCCGCAAACTGGCGACCCTGCGTGATGAGGGCATCATGCTGGTGGCAAGCGGCAACGTGGTGCATAACCTGCGTACGGCGCGCTGGCACGGTGAGAACACGCCATACCCGTGGGCGAGCGCTTTTAACGCCTACGTCAAAGCGAACCTGACCTGGCAAGGCCCGGTTGAGAAGCATCCGTTAGTGAACTATCTGGATCACGAAGGCGGTTCGCTCTCTAACCCGACGCCGGAACACTTCCTGCCGCTGCTGTATGTGTTAGGTGCATGGGACGGTCAGGAGCCGGTTACCATTCCGGTTGACGGCATTGAGATGGGCAGTTTGAGTATGCTGTCGGTGCAGGTGGGGTAAAAACATGCCCGGTAAGCGTAGCGCCACCGGGCAAGTTTTATTCAACAAAAATATGCGGATAGAACCGTGACAGATCCTGCGTAATCAACGCGCGATCTTCGCGAATACCAATCCCGGCAGGTTGATCATTAATAAGCCAGCTGCCGATCAGCGTATAGCTGTCGCCAAATTTCGGCAGTTGATAAAACTCCTGGACGATCATCCCTTCTTCACCGTATGGACCTTCAACCGCTTCCAGCGTTTTACCGTTTTCGATAATGGAGACGTTCGCGCCTTCGCGGGAAAAGATAGGCTTAACGACGTATTTCTCCATCGGTGGGAACTCATCTTCGGCAAAGTAAGCTGGCAACAGGTTAGGGTGGTTCGGGAACATCTCCCACAGCATCGGCAGCAGGGCTTTGTTGGAGATAATGCTCTTCCACGCCGGTTCCAGCCAGCGCACGCCCGCGTCTTCCAGCTTGGTGGAGAACATTTCACGCAGCATATATTCCCACGGATAGAGCTTGAACAGGTTGCTGATCACCTGATCCTGCATATCCGTAAACTGACCTTTTTCCCCCAGGCCGATATCCTCGATATAGAGGAATTCATTCGCCACTTCCGCTTCGGCCGCGCAGTCCTGCAGATACTGAACCGTGCCCCTGTCTTCTTCCGTGTCGCGACAGCAGGCAAGATGCAGCAGATTGAAGCCGAACTGCTCCCGCAGTTCGGCGAAACGCTCAATCAGCTTTTCCTGCAGGCTGTTGAACTGGTCGCTACCTTCCGGCAGGTTTCCGGCGTTCATCTGATCTTCCAGCCAAATCCACTGGAAGAATGCCGCTTCGTAAAGAGAGGTCGGCGTATCCGCGTTGTTTTCTAAAAGCTTCGGCTCACCCACGCCATCCCACGCCAGATCGAGGCGAGAGTAAAGCGAAGGCTGATTCGTTTTCCACGACTGACGGACGAAACTCCAGGTGTGCTTCGGAATACGGAATTTAGTCATCAGCTCGTCGCTGTCGATGACTTTATCCACCACCTTCAGGCACATCTGGTGCAGCTCGGCCGTCACCTCTTCCAGTTTTTCCACCTGGTCGAGCGTCAGTTTGTAGTAAGCATCTTCACACCAGTACGGCTCGCCGTACATGGTGTGGAAGTTAAAACCGTATTCAGTGGCTTTTTCGCGCCAGTCCGGGCGCTCGGTAATACCGACTCGTTCCATGATCAGCCGCCCATTGAGCGAGTGGAAGTGCCTGTTGCACTACGCTGCATGCTGGTCTGTTTCGCCACAGACTCACCGAACCCACCGCGGGTGATGGTGCTGGTGGTCGCAGGCTTCGGCGCCATCGCGGTTTTCGGGACGGTCACGGTGCGGCCCGGGGTCGCTGCGCCATAGCCTTTGCCGCTGGCATCGGTATATTGACCATAAGCCGGGCTGGCCGGGTTTTTTGAGCTAAACAGCGGTTGCTGCTGATAGCCCGCACCGCCGCCCATCAGGCGGCCCATCATGTAGCCTGCCATTAATGGCATCCAGAAGCTGCCGCTGGACTGCGCCTGCGCCTGATTTTCCGGCGCAGTACCTGCCTGAGCTGGCGTTTGCTGACACTGTCCTTCACCAAATTCCGCCACGCAGTCTTCGCGTGAGGCGTATTTCGGCGCGGTGCGTTCCGCTTCTTTCAGGGCGTTGGTGTAGGCGGTTTTACATTCTGCTGCCTGGCCGGTTGCGGCGGAGCAGTCGTCCGCGTTTTGATACAGCGAAACCGTTTCGTCGTTTTTCTCACAGCCTGCCAGCATAAAGACAGCGGTTACTGCCAGCGCAACAGGGGTGAGATGACGTGCGTTCCAGCTTTTGCGGAACGACGCGTGGTTAATCGTTTTTGTCCGTTTCATGTTTGTCTTCCAGGACCCAGTGGTAATAACGCTCAGGATAGTGGATGAGTGGTTGAAAATGAAGCGAAGAGGGGCGGAATCAGGGGGATCTTTACGTTGGCTTACGTTCGGGTGTGATTCAGCTGCGCCCTCTCCCGGTGAGAGAGGGCGTGATAACACTCTTAGTTACGGAACGGGTTAGAACCGCTGCTTGCAGGTGCCGTGCTACGCGCGGCCGCTGGCTGTGCGGCAGGGGCGCTGCCGTTAGCGTTGAAGTTATCAACGGCGGCAACCTGCTCCGGGTTCTCCGGTGCAACGCTGTCCGGCGAGGTAGAGACCGGTTTGCCCAGCGCGCTGTTCAGCATCTGCAGATCCTGCTCGTTCAGCGTACCCAGAGCCTGCTTAATGTTCAGCTGGTTAATCAGGTACTGATAACGCGCGCTGGAGAGCTGCTGTTTCGCGTTGTACAGCGTGGTGGTCGCGTCGAGCACGTCAACGATAGTACGTGTACCGACCGAGTAACCCGCTTCCATCGCGTCCAGGGAGCTCTGTGCAGACACAACGGCCTGTTTATAGGCGTTGATGCTACTGATAGACGCGTTCACGTTGTTGAAGGACGAACGCACGGTCTGCACCACGTTGCGGTGCGCGCTTTCCAGCTGCTCGCTCGCGCCAACAAAGTTGTACTGCGCCTGTTTCACCTGAGAGTTTACCTGACCGCCCTGGTACAGTGGCAGAGAGAAGCTCAGGCCCACTTTGTTCTGACCCATATTGCTGTCGTCATACTGGGCAGAATTGGTTTTAGAGCCGCTGTAGGTCGTGTCAGAAACGCCGGTGGACGCGCTCAGGCTCAGGGTTGGCAGATGGCCGTCCTGCGCCTGACGAATTTGCTCGCGGGCCAGGTCCTGGCTCAGACGCGCCTGCAGCAACGTCAGGTTGCGGTTTTCCGCCTCTTTCAGCAGGGCGTTAACGGCCTGCGGCTTATCCGTTTTGAAGCTGTCGACGTTCAGGGAAGCCAGCTCAGGATAGTAATTCCCGGTCACCTGGCGCAGGGATTCCAGCGCGTTGTCGAGGTTGTTACGCGCGGTCACTTCGTTGGCCAGCACGGTGTCGTACTGTGAACGGGCGTTCTGCACGTCGGTGATCGCCACCAGACCCACGTTGAAGCGCTGGGTGGTTTGATCTAACTGACGGTAGATCGCCTGTTTCTGCGCTTCGGTGTAGGAGAGCGCGTCAATGGCGCTCAGCACGTTGAAGTACGCGGTGGCAGTATTCAGGATCAGCGTTTGCTGGTCGGTCTGATAGGTCACATCCTGGATGCCCGCGCTCTTTTCCTGCAGGGTCAGGGCGCGCCATTTGGACATATCAAACAGCGTCTGTGTTAATTGCAGTGAGGCGCTGGTAGCATTGGAGTTAACGCCGTTAGCGTCGCGGAAACCGTTGCTGTAGGTATAATCTGCACCTAAACCTAACTGCGGCAGCAGTGGGCTACGCGCTTCGTTAATCTTTTCAAACGCAGCATCACGATCGGCCGCTGATTTACGTAAATCAGGGTTGCCCAGACGTGCCTGCTGGTAGACCTGTAACAGGTTTTCCGCCTGGCTCATTGCACTGAAGCCCGTCAGGCTCAGGCCGATAAGGATGGGGAGCAATTTCTTCATTTGCATTCCTTGTTGTGAAGCAGTATTAGCGCTGATCTAATTAAAAAATAATTGCCGATTCTAACAGAATCATCCACACCAAAAGGTTGGCGTTACGTGCCATCTGGCGGTAATTTGCACCAATCTACCATATAGCCTTACAAACGGCAGCCAAACAGCCTTGAAATTCACAATTTCATCACCATTGCTACCAGGACTCGACTCATGCAAAAACCAGAAAAGTTGCCCGTGACATTCGCCAAAAACGATGTAGAAATTATTGCACGAGAAACGCTTTATAGCGGTTTTTTTTCGATGGATCTTTACCGTTTCAGGCATCGCCTGTTCAACGGTGAAATGAGCGGCGAAATCAGACGTGAAATTTTTGAGCGCGGGCATGCGGCTGTCTTGCTACCCTTTGACCCAGTGCGTGACGAAGTCGTGCTGGTGGAGCAGATCCGCATTGCCGCGTATGACACCAGTGAAAGCCCGTGGCTGCTGGAGATGGTGGCAGGGATGATCGAAGAGGGCGAGTCGGTTGAAGACGTCGCCCGTCGCGAGGCGCTGGAAGAGGCCGGGCTGGTGGTAGGCCGCACTAAACCGGTGTTGAGCTATCTGGCGAGTCCGGGTGGCACCAGCGAACGCTTATCCATTATGGTGGGCGAAGTGGACGCCACGACCGCAGAAGGTATTCACGGTCTGGCTGATGAAAACGAAGATATTCGGGTTCATGTGGTGAGCCGGGAACAGGCTTATCAGTGGGTAGAAGAGGGGAAAATCGACAACGCAGCGTCTGTCATCGCCCTGCAATGGCTGCAGCTGCATTATCAGACATTACGAAACGAGTGGAAAAAATGAAGCGCTATACCCCTGACTTCCCAGAAATGATGCGCCTGTGCGAAACCAATTTCGCACAGCTGCGCCGCCTGCTGCCGAGAAACGACGCACCCGGCGAAACGGTAAGCTATCAGGTGAGCAACGCGCAGTATCGGTTAACGATAACAGAATCAACGCGCTACACTACGCTGGTGGAAATAGAACAAACAGCGCCCAGCATCAGCTACTGGAGCCTGCCGTCAATGACGGTGCGTCTCTATCATGACGCGATGGTCGCTGAAGTGTGTTCAAGTCAGCAGATCTTTCGCTTCAAGGCGCGGTATGATTATCCGAATAAAAAGTTGCATCAACGCGACGAAAAGCATCAAATTAACCAGTTTTTAGCCGACTGGCTAAGATATTGTTTAGCACATGGAGCAATGGCGATTCCGGTTTGTTAGCGTCATAAACCTACCTAAGGACACCATTTGGAAAGCCTGTTGAACCTGACTGTTGCTGGTGGGGCGCCAGTCAGGATATTACAAATCACCGATACCCACCTTTTTGCCGAAAAGCATGAAACTTTGCTGGGGGTTAATACCTGGGAGAGTTATCAGGCGGTACTGAGCGCCATTCACGCTGAACATCGCGACTGCGACCTGATTGTCGCAACGGGCGATCTGGCGCAGGACCAGTCCTCCGCGGCCTACCAGCATTTTGCTGAAGGCATCGCGAGCTTTAGCGTGCCTTGCGTCTGGCTGCCCGGAAACCACGATTTCCAGCCCGCAATGTACAGCTCCCTTCAGGATGCGGGGATTTCTCCGGCGAAGTGCGTATTTGCGGGTGAACAGTGGCAGATCCTGCTGCTGGACAGCCAGGTATTTGGCGTCCCGCACGGTGAATTAAGCGAGTTTCAACTCGACTGGCTGGAGACCAAACTGGCTGCCGAACCTGAACGTCATACGCTGCTGTTGCTCCATCATCATCCGCTGCCGGCGGGCTGCAGCTGGCTGGATCAGCACAGCCTGCGTAACTCCGCGGCGCTGGATAGTGTGCTGGCGAAATACCCGCGCGTGAAACACCTGCTGTGCGGACACATCCATCAGGAACAGGATCTCGACTGGAACGGACGCCGCATGCTGGCGACGCCGTCAACCTGTGTGCAGTTTAAGCCGCACTGCGCCAACTTTACGCTGGATACCATTGCGCCAGGCTGGCGCTGGCTGGAACTGCATGCCGACGGCACGCTGACCACGGAAGTCTGCCGTCTGGCAGGCGCAGAGTTCCGCCCGGATACCGCTTCAGAAGGCTACTGATGTCTACGCTCCTTTATCTGCACGGATTCAACAGCTCGCCGCGCTCCGCAAAAGCGACGCAGTTTCGCCAGTGGCTGAGCGAGCATCACCCCCACGTTGAGATGATTATCCCGCAGCTGCCGCCGTACCCGGCGGAGGCGGCGGAAATGCTCGAATCGATCGTGCTTGAACACGGCGGTGAATCCTTTGGCGTAGTCGGCTCATCGCTGGGCGGGTACTATGCCACCTGGCTCTCACAATGCTTTATGCTGCCCGCCGTTGTGGTTAATCCGGCGGTACGGCCATTTGAGCTGCTGAGGGACTTTCTTGGCGAAAACGAGAACCCCTACACCGGGCAGCAATATGTGCTAGAGTCACGCCATATTTACGATCTCAAAGTTATGCAGGTCGACCCGCTTGAAGCGCCGGATCTCATCTGGCTGCTGCAGCAGACGGGTGATGAAGTGCTGGATTACCGCCAGGCAGTGGCGTATTACGCCTCCTGCCGCCAGACTATAGAAGAGGGCGGAAACCATGCTTTCACGGGCTTTGAGGATCATTTCACCCAGATTGTCGATTTTCTTGGACTGCACAGCCACTGACAATCAATGCGAATTGCTAGTTTAAATCATGACGCAAACCTATAACGCTGATGCCATTGAGGTACTCACCGGGCTTGAGCCGGTTCGCCGCCGCCCGGGGATGTATACCGATACGACGCGCCCGAACCATCTGGGCCAGGAAGTTATTGATAACAGTGTGGACGAAGCGCTGGCGGGCCATGCCAAACGCGTTGACGTCATCCTGCACGCCGATCAGTCGCTGGAGGTCATCGACGACGGTCGCGGCATGCCGGTGGACATCCACCCGGAAGAGGGCGTGCCTGCCGTTGAGCTGATTCTCTGCCGACTGCACGCGGGCGGTAAGTTCTCCAACAAGAACTATCAGTTCTCCGGTGGTCTGCACGGCGTGGGGATTTCCGTGGTGAACGCCCTGTCCAAACGCGTGGAAGTGAACGTCCGTCGCGACGGCCAGGTCTACAACATCGCGTTTGAAAACGGCGAGAAGGTGCAGGATCTGCAGGTTGTCGGCACGTGCGCTAAACGCAACACCGGCACAACCGTCCACTTCTGGCCTGACGAAAGCTTCTTCGACAGCCCGCGTTTTTCCGTTTCTCGCCTGACGCACCTGCTGAAAGCCAAAGCGGTACTGTGCCCGGGCGTGGAAATTACCTTTAAAGATCACGTCAACAACACCGAGCAGACCTGGTGCTACGCCGATGGCCTGAACGACTACCTGTGCGAAGCGGTAAACGGCCTGCCAACGCTGCCGGAAAAACCGTTCGTCGGTAACTTTAGCGGTGATACCGAAGCGGTGGACTGGGCGCTGCTGTGGCTGCCGGAAGGCGGTGAGCTGCTGACCGAAAGCTACGTCAACCTGATCCCAACCATGCTCGGCGGTACCCACGTCAACGGCCTGCGTCAGGGACTGCTGGACGCGATGCGTGAGTTCTGCGAATACCGCAACATTCTGCCGCGCGGCGTGAAGCTCTCGGCGGAAGATATCTGGGACCGCTGCGCCTACGTGCTCTCCGTGAAGATGCAGGATCCGCAGTTTGCCGGTCAGACCAAAGAACGTCTGTCATCGCGCCAGTGCGCGGCGTTCGTCTCCGGCGTGGTGAAAGATGCGTTTACCCTGTGGCTGAACCAGAACGTTCAGGCGGCTGAGATGCTGGCTGAAATGGCCATCTCCAGCGCCCAGCGTCGTCTGCGTGCCGCGAAGAAAGTGGTGCGTAAAAAGCTGACCAGCGGCCCTGCGCTGCCGGGCAAGCTGGCGGACTGCACCGCGCAGGATCTCAACCGCACCGAGCTGTTCCTCGTGGAAGGGGATTCGGCGGGTGGGTCGGCCAAACAGGCGCGCGATCGTGAATATCAGGCGATCATGCCACTCAAGGGTAAGATCCTGAACACCTGGGAAGTCTCTTCAGACGAAGTGCTGGCCTCGCAGGAAGTGCACGACATCTCCGTTGCGATCGGCATCGATCCGGACAGCGAGGATCTGAGCCAGCTGCGCTACGGCAAGATCTGCATTCTCGCGGATGCGGACTCCGATGGTCTGCACATCGCCACGCTGCTGTGCGCGCTGTTTGTGAAGCACTTCCGCACGCTGGTGAAAAACGGTCACGTCCACGTGGCGCTGCCGCCGCTCTACCGTATCGACCTCGGCAAAGAGGTGTACTACGCGCTGACGGAAGAAGAGAAGGCGGGCGTGCTGGAGCAGCTTAAGCGTAAGAAGGGCAAACCAAATGTGCAGCGCTTTAAAGGGCTGGGCGAAATGAACCCGATGCAACTGCGCGAAACGACGCTGGATCCGAACACGCGCCGCCTGGTGCAGCTGACGATCAGCGACGAAGACGAACAGCAAACCAACGCCGTGATGGATATGCTCCTCGCCAAGAAACGTTCGGAAGACCGACGTAACTGGCTGCAGGAGAAAGGGGATATGGCGGATATTGAGGCCTGATACCCTCACCCTAACCCTCTCCCACAGGGAGAGGGAATGGATCGTAGGCCCGGTAAGCATTAGCGCCACCGGGCTTTTTTACATCAAAACTCCATCTTCACCGTAAACTGCACTTCGCGCGGGTCGCCAATCTGGTTGCCCAGGTTGTTGGTCGCAATCGACGACGTGTAGTAGGTCTTATCAAACAGGTTCTTCACGTTCACCTGCAGCGTCACCGGATACTGCAGCTTCATCTTATACGCCGCAAACGCATCCGCCACGAAATAGCCCGGCAGATAATAATCCGCACCGTTGGTCGCCGAGCGGCGGCTTACGCCGTGCCCGCCGCCGCCGAGCGTCAGGGTATTCCCGGCAAACGCATTATGAATGTCGTACGTCAGGAACAGGGAGCCGGTGTGGCGCGGCACGTTCGGCAGCGGTTTGCCCGCGTAGTCCGGGTCCTCCAGTACCTTCGCGTCGGTATAGCCGTAGCTGGCGATAATATTGGTGTTCTCGGTCAGCGAGCCTGCGAGATCCACCTCCACGCCCTGAGAGCGCACGCGGCCCGCGGTTTTGGCGATGGTTTCGCCCCCGATGCTTTCGGTATACAGCACGTTGCGCTTGTGAATATCAAACAGCGCGATATTGGCGGTTATGCCGTCGAACAGATCGAACTTTGCCCCTACTTCGTACGCGTTTGAGGTTTCCGGCGGCAGGTCGCCAATGTAGCTCGCAATGGACGACTGCGGCATAAACGTCTGCGAATAGTTGGCAAACAGCGAGACTGCTGGCGTCAGTTTGTAAACCAGCCCCAGCTTCGGCGTCCACTGCTCGTCGCGGCTATCGGTATTGACGTTAAAGGGACGACCTTTGCCCGCGTACTGGGTGTAATACTGGTAGCGCAGCCCGGCGACGGCGATCCATTTATCCGTCAGGTACAGGGCATCCTGGGCGTAGGCCGAGTAGCTCTCCTGCTTGAGCGTCTGGTCGCTGTCAGCGGCGGAGACGGTTGTACACTCGTCGAGTTTGCCGTAAACCGGATTATAGATATTGAAACCTTTGACGTTCTTACAGCGCATCATGTCCGTGCGCAGCAGATCGTAATTTTCATACGACACGCCGGTGAGGATCTCATTATAAAAGCCCGCGATATCCACGTTGCCCTGCAGATCCGCACGGGTGCTGTGCATGCGCTGGGTTGAGCCCTGGGTTGCATCCACCCGGCGGGTCAGGGTGCCGGTTTTTGAATCGTAGGCCATTACGCGGGCCTGGTTGTCGCTGTATTTATCCTGGCTGTAGCTGTAGTCGAACTTCGCGGTCCACTGGCTGTTGAGGCGGTATTCCGCGTTAAGCTGAGCGAGATCGGACTGCCCGTCAGTCACGTTGAAGGGCTCGTCAAAGCGGGTTTTGCGATCGACGTCGACGGCCTTTTTAGTGTTGAGATCGAAGATCGTTCCGCGATCGAACGGCGTCTTATAGTCGCGATGCGAATAGAGCACGGTCACGGTGGCATCGTCGCCGAACCAGGTGAGCGACGGGGCGATAAAGGTGCTGCGTTCGTTGCCGAAGTTGCGCCAGTAATCCTCGTCCTGATACTCGCCCGTGAGGCGATACGCCAGGCGCGTGCCCTCAATCGGACCAGTGACATCGACCTGTCCGGTGCCGCCGCCAAAGCTGGAAGAGGTGGCAGAAATCGAGCCACCGAAGATTTTCTCCGGGCGCTTCGTGACGACGTTAATCAGGCCGCCCGGATCGAGAATGCCGTACAGCGTTGAGGCCGGGCCTTTCAGCACTTCCACGCGTTCGGTTGCGGCGTTAAAGCTGCGCGGCAGCACGGTGCGCAGGCCGTTGGTCATGATCGAGCCGTCGCGGTTTGCGCCAAACCCGCGGCGCACGAAGGCATCCTGCGTACCGCCCAGGGTGTTGGTCTGCACCACGTTGCTGACGTTATAGAGCGCTTCATCGAGCGTGGTGGCGTGCTGATCCGCCAGCACCTTATCGCTGACGGTATTCACCACCTGCGGGATATCCAGCATCGGCATGTTGGTCAGCGTGGCGGTGGAGGTATTCAGCGGCTGGTAGCCGTTGGTGGCCTCCGCCGTAGCATTTGGATCGGCGGTGACGGTAAGCGTTTCGCCGTCTTTAGCCGTGGTGTCTGCTGCCTGCGACAGCGGCGCCATAAACAGCAGTGAAAAGAGCGCGCGCCCTTTTATCCCAGAGAGTGAAGGTGTGAACGTAGCCATTACAACTGTTATCCCAAAATATCCGTGAAGGTGCTTTACGGAAGAACCTGTGAGTCATTGCCCTTTATGGTCTGCCCGTTAGCCAGAACTGGCATCGAACATGTAATTGAGAATCATTCAATCATGCGGAAATGTAGTAGTAAATGAAAAAAGCCAAAAATCGACTACATCTCTGAAACGCAACGGAAAAGCGCAGTGGTAGCCTGTTAATTAATTGAAAATTAAGTCTTTATTGTTTTACCGACCAGTGTAGTAGCACACCGTTATCCCTGGTTTTTTCAGGGTGTTTCTTCCCTTGACTACTACATTGCGCGGCCTCAAACTCTCAAAAGAGAATGATTTTTATTTATATTTGTTTCCCTTTTTTATTACGTTGGCATGCACGTGGCTCACAACACGACAAAACCGGGTCTGGTTCTGGAGAATCTTTCTGCCGGTTATCAGAAAAAAATCATCGTTGATGATATTTCCCTTGCGGTCCCCCAGCAGAAAATCACCGTTCTGGTGGGGGCGAACGGCTGCGGAAAATCCACGCTGCTGAGTACCATCGCGCGTTTGCTTCAGCCGCTTGGCGGCGCGGCGGTTCTCGACGGCAAGGCGATCCACGCGCAGCCGACGAAAGCCGTCGCCCGCCAGCTTGGCATCCTGCCGCAGTCTCCGCTGCTGCCGGAAGGGTTAACCGTCTTTGAGCTGGTCTCGCGCGGGCGTTTTCCCTGGCAGAACGTTATGCGCCAGTGGAGCGACGAGGATGAGCAGGCGGTGGAGGAGGCCCTGCGCCTGACCGGCACGGCCGAGTTTGCCCACATGCCCGTCGAAAGCCTGTCCGGCGGCCAGCGTCAGCGCTGCTGGATCGCCATGGCGCTGGCGCAGCAAACGCCCTATATCCTGCTGGATGAACCCACCACGTTCCTCGATCTCCGGTATCAGGTGGAGATCCTCGAACTGCTGCATACGCTGACGCGCGAGCACGGACGTACCGTGGTGGTGGTGCTGCACGATCTCAACTTCGCCGTGAGCTACGGCGATTCGCTGGTCTTTTTACGCCAGGGAAAAGTCGAGGGCGTACTGCATGAAGGGGACGCCTGCACGCCGGAGCTGATTAAAGCGGTGTTTGATGTCGACGTGCATATGTCCATCAATCCGCTGACCGGTAAACCGTTCTTTATGCCGTTTCGCCAGGTCGCAAAACAGCCATGATGCGCACCTCTCTGGCTTTCCTGATGTTCGCCGTGCTGCTGGCAACGGGTGCGATTGCCCATCTGGGGATCGGTGCCCGCTTTATCGCCCCGCAAACGGTGGTGGAGGCCATCCTCCACTTCGATCCGCGCAATTTCGACCATAACATCATCATCAAGCTCAGACTGCTGCGCCTCTGCGCCGCGATGGTGGCGGGGGCCGCGCTCGGCGTGGCGGGCGTGCTGCTGCAATCCACGATCCGCAACCCGCTCGGCGAACCGCATATTCTGGGGCTCAACGCCGGGGCGGCGCTCGCGGTGGTGCTGACGAGCGCGCTGGGGATGACGCTGCCGTTTGGGCGCCCGCTGATTGCCGCCGCCGGAGCCGCGGCGCTGTTTCTGCTGGTGCTCACGTTCTCCTCGTCCGGACGCACCGGGCTTACACCGATGAAGGTCACGCTGTGCGGCGTGGCGATGTCGGCGTTTGCCTCGTCGATTACCGCCACGGTGCTCATCCTCGATGAACAGACGCTGCTCGCCATGCGCACCTGGCTGGCGGGGGATTTAGCGGGGGTCAGCGGTGAAACGATTGCCGCCGCCCTGTGGGTGGCTGGCGTGGGCTTTGCGCTGGCGCTCTGGCTGTCGCCCTCGCTCAACATGCTGGCGCTGGGCGACAGAATGGCGCAGGGGCTTGGCGTATCGCTGCTGAAAACCCGGCTGCTTGCCCTGATGGCCATCGCGCTGCTCTGCGGTGCGGCGGTCTCCCTCGCCGGGCCGATCGGCTTTATTGGGCTCGTGGTGCCTCAGCTCGTTCGCCGTCTGGTGTCGGTCGATCTGCGCGTGATGGTGCCGCTGTCCGCCCTGTGCGGGGCGCTGGTTCTGCTGCTGGCGGATATCGCTGCCCGCACGCTGTTTTCGCCCTGGGAGCTGGCAACCGGCATTATGACCGCGCTGGTTGGCGCCCTGGTCTTTATCTTCATGGCCTCGAGGATGTTTAAATGAACCGCGCCGGACTGCGTGCGCTACGCGTTGGCACCTTCTCGGCGCTGGTCCGCCCAAAGACGCTGGTATGTCTGGTCATCCTGACGCTGGCCGCCTGCCTGCTGACGGGGTTTGGCCTGACGCACGGCTCTCTGCCCATCCCCACTTCCGCCATCGGGCGCGCGCTGTTTTATCCAGAAACCCTGACGTCAGAGACGCGCTACATCGTGATGGATATCCGCCTGCCGCGCCTGCTGATGGCGGCGCTGTGCGGTGGGATGCTCGGCATGGCGGGGGCAGCAATGCAGTCCATTACCCGCAATGGCCTGGCCGATCCGGGGCTTATCGGGGTGAAAGAGGGCTGTAGCGCGGCGGTACTGCTGCTGATATTTCAGTTCCCGGCGCTGGGCCTGGCCTGGCGGCCGCTGGTTGGCATGGCCGGGGGGCTGCTCACCGCGCTGCTGGTGGTGGCCCTGGCGCGCGATATCTCACGTCCGCGATTCATCCTGATCGGCATCGGCGTGTCGTGGGTCTTTGCCGCCGCAATGGGCGTCTTTATGACCACGGCGGACGTGCGCGACGTGCAGACGGCGATGCTATGGCTGGCGGGCAGCCTCCACGCGGCAAACTGGACGCTGGTCTGCATTGCCGCAGCCTGGGCGCTTCCGGCGTTTGCGCTGCTGCTGGTTACCGCCCGCGCTGCGGACGTGGCGCTGCTTGGTAACCACACCGCAGCGGGCCTTGGCGTGCGCACAAACCGGCTGGCGCTTCTAAGGGTTCTCGCCCCGGTAGTGCTGACGGCGGCCTGCGTCTCCTGCGTGGGCAGCATTGGTTTTGTCGGGCTGATTGCGCCGCACATGGCGCGCCTGCTGCTCCGCGGCGGGCAAACGGCGCTCCTGACGGGTAGCGCCGTGCTGGGGGCGCTGCTTGTGCTACTGGCGGATAACGTCGGGCGGCTGGCATTCCTCCCGCTGCAGCTGCCGGCGGGAATTGTGATTTCACTGATTGGCGGACCGTTTTTCCTGCTGCTGCTCTGGCAGCGTCGGGACAGATTTTAGGGGATTAACATGCGCATACTGTTTTCATTGCTGTTGCTGGTGGGGTTTGCGGCGAGCGCGACCGAGCCGACGCAGATGTTTACTGACGATCTGAACCGTAAGGTGGCGGTGCCGGTGCATCCGAAACGGATCGTCTCGCTACACGACCTGGACATTACTATTCCGCTGATTGAGCTTGGCGTGCCGCCGGTGGCGAGCCATGGCCGCACCCGGCCGGACGGCAGCCATTTTCTGCGCTCCAGCGGCATGTTGACCGGCGTCGATTTCGATAATTCCGACATCAAGTTTATCGGCACTGCGGATATCGACATTGAAGCCATCGCCGCCGCAAAGCCTGACCTGATCATTACCGAGCCGACGCGAAATACCCCGGTGGAACAGCTGGAGAAAATTGCCCCGACGGTGAGTATCGATCATCTCGACGGCGGCGCGCCGGAGATCTACCGCAAGCTGGCGCAGCTGACGGGCACACAGGCGCGGCTCAAGATTCTGGAGCGGCGCTATCAGGAGCAAATTAAGGCGCTGAAAGCGACTATTGATACCCGCAAAGTGAGCGTGTCGGTGATTCAGGCCAATCAGGGGAAAATCAACGCCATGCACAGCTATCACTCGCTGGGCCGCGTGCTGCGTGATGCCGGGTTCACCTTCCCGCCGCTGATTGAGTCCATCCCGGAAGGGGGACGCATTGACGTCAGCGCCGAGCGGCTGCCGGAGCTGGATGCGGATTTCGTTTTCGCCACCTGGCGCGGGGATACGGGCGGCAAACCGCAGGATGAGCTGGCGGCGATGGATGCGGTTATGCCGGGCTGGTGTCAGTTCCTGAATGCCTGTCGGACCGGACATTACGTGCTTATCTCGCGTGAAGAGGCCATCTCGAACTCGTTCGCCTCTTTAGGGCTGATGGCCGCGCAGGTCCAGTCGCAGATTGCCGGACGTCCGCTGCCGGAGGCGTCACGATGAGCCGTAAAGTTGATCTCTTCGGCGACCGCCTCCGCTCCCGGTCGCACCAGCTCACGCCGCGCCTGCTGCAGGTGGCGCGCTATATCAATGAAAATCGTGAAGCGGTGATGGAGCAGACGGCAATGGAGATCGCGACGCTGCTGAAAACGTCGGACGCTACCGTCGTTCGCGCCATCCAGGCGCTGGGTTTCGCCGGGCTGCGCGATCTCAAGCAGACGCTGGAGCAGTGGTTTGGCCCGGTCGTGACCTCCAGCGAAAAGATCTCCACCACGGTGAATACGCTGACCAGCGACGTCAATGCGAGCATTGATTTCGTGCTGGAGGGGCATCAGCATACGTGTGAAGTGTTGTCTGAACCCCACAACCGCTTCGCGATGGCGCAGGCGGTCTCGCTGCTGGCGCAGGCGAGGCAGGTTGCCATATTTGGGATTGGCGCGTCCGGGATTTTGGCCGACTACACCGCCAGGCTGTTCAGCCGGATGGGGCTACCCGCCACGCCGCTTAACCGCACGGGAATAGGGCTGGCCGAGCAGTTGATAGGTCTCCAGCGCGGGGATGTGCTGATCATGATGGCGCAAAAATCCGCGCATCGGGAAGGGCAGACCACGCTGCGCGAAGCGAAACGGCTGGGGATCCCCACCATTTTGCTCACCAATGCCACCGACTCGCGATTCAGCAAAGAGGCCAGCGTGGTGATCCACGTTCCGCGCGGCGGCGAGAAGGGCAAAATCCCCCTCCACGGCACGGTGCTGCTGTGCCTGGAGATGATTGTTTTATCCGTCGCCTCCACCGAGCCGCAGCGCACCATCAAGTCAATGAAGCGCATCAACGAGCTTCACCGTGGGCTAAAGCCGGGCAAGAAAAGCAGTTGATTGTCTCCCTCTCCTTTGAAGGAGAGGGGCGGGTGAGGGTGTCATACCGCACGATGGTTCTTCCGGTACTGCAGCGGCGTCTCGCCAATCCCCTTCTTAAATGCGCTGATAAACCAGGTCACGTCAGAAAATCCCACCCGCGCGGCAATCTCCCGCACGCTCGCGTCACTGTGCAGCAGGCATTCGCACGCCTTACGCAGGCGGAGCGTGTTCAGGTAGTGGTGGATTTTCTCCCCCGTCTCCACATGAAATTTTCGCGACACGTAGCTGCGCGATCTGCCCAGTTCCGCTGCCAGCGCGTCGAGGCGGAATTTCTCCTGATAATGCTCGTCCAGCCAGAACATCACCTGGCTGGCGATCCCCGTGCTGCTGCCCGGTGCGCCGGTACGATCGTCAGGCAACATAGCAAACAGGCTAATCAGCAGCCCGGCGATGCTTTCGCTGCTCATCGGCGGCGGATAACAGCTGAACAGATGATCGACATGGCTGTGGCAGTGTGCCAGGTCAACCACCCACGCCTCTGAGCCGCGACGCGAGAGTTTCTCCAGCCGCTGCTGCGTGTGCGGAAAATCACGCAGGCACTTCAGCACCGCATGGTGGTCGAGGTGAATAATCGTGCGCCGGTAAATTGCTTCCGCCTGTTCGTCTACCCTGACTTTATGCAGGGTAAACGGCGGAAAGAAAAACAGGCGTCCGGGGCGCATGGTGTAGTGACGGTTATCGACAATCGCGACGCCAAACCCTTCTTCCACATAGAGAATTTCAAGACACTGATGCCAGTGGTGGTAACGCACCGTGTTAGCAAACAGGCGGCTGAACGACGCTACGGTGTCGTTTAAGGTAATGAGCTCAAGACGATCGGTTATGGGCGCGTCATGCATAGTGCAATAAAACTCAACTTTTCCCCGTCAGAAGAGATTTATAAACCACCTTTTTAAATTTTATCAACCGCAGGTTTATCGAACGTTCTCACCTGTGACGTGGCTAACATTTCTCCACCTTACGCATTCACTATGCTTGGCCGCAGTTGATGACGAGGGTGGAACTATGCGGGCGGAAAGCGAAGAAAAATCAAATCTGTTGTCTTCACGCCAGGACGTCGTGGCGTCTCTGAATACTTTACTTGGCGCGCTGGATAAGCAGTTTCCGGTAAATCATTCGCGGTTCTCGCTGGGTGATACCTGCGCGCACTACGCGACGGATATCGCGCAGATGGAGGGTCTCTCCCGCGCGCTATGGGGGCTGTTTCCGCTGTTGGCTTCGGGCGATGCTTCGCCGTTTAGCGAGAAGTACATGCAGGCCATCAGGATCGGCACCGATCCGCAAAGTCCGGGCTACTGGGGCGAAACCGGTCCGTACGATCAGCGTCTGGTTGAGATGGCATCCTACGGTCTGGGGCTTTCCCTGCTGGGGAATAAACTCACCGATTGCTTCAGCGAGCGCGAGGTGATGAACCTGCACGCGTGGCTGAATCAGATTGCCGACGCGCAGATGCCCGACAGCAACTGGAACTACTTTGCCATTATGGTCCAGCTGGGCTTCAAACGCGCCGGGCTGCCGTACGACCAGGCCGCCATCGACCATCGGTTTGCGCTGATGGAGGCCTATTACCTGGGTGACGGCTGGTATTCCGACGGCGCGGGTCGCCCGAAAGATTATTACATCTCCATGGCGTTCCACTTCTACGGCCTGATTTACGCCACTTTAAGCGGCGATGAGGCGAGGGCAGAAGTGCTGCGCGAGCGCTCGCGTCTGTTTGCGGAGGACTTTATCTACTGGTCCGCCGCGGACGGCGCGTCGGTACCGTTTGGCCGCAGCCTGACCTACCGCTTTGCGATGGTCGCCTTCTGGAGCGCGGTTGCCTTCTCTGAACTTGACGTGTTCACGCCGGGTATTGTGAAAGGCATTATTCTGCGCCATCTCCGCTGGTGGCAGCAGCGGACAATTACCGACCGGGACGGCATTCTGACCCTCGGTTTTGCCTGTCCGAACCTCGCCATGTGTGAGGACTATAACTCTCCCGGCTCGCCCTACTGGGCGCTAAAAAGCTACCTGATTCTGGCGCTGCCGGAGACGCATCCGTTCTGGCAGGCAGAAGAACTGCCGCTGCCCACGCTGGCGGAGAAGCACGTCATCCCGCACGCGCAGCAGATCCTGATGCATTCGACGAACTCTCAACACGTCACCATGCTCACCGCCGGTCAGCTAGAGCTGAACAACTACGTCAACACCGAAGCGAAATACACCAAATTTGCCTACTCCAGCCGCTTTGGCTTCACCATTGAGCGCGGGCGCTTTGGCCTGAAGCATGCGGCCTGTGATTCCATGCTGCTGCTGGCGGACGGGGATAACTATTTCCGCGGACGTCGCGAGTGCGACGCGGTGCGGGTGGATGAAAACTACATCTATTCAGGCTGGTCGCCTTGGCACGACGTGCACATCGAGACCTGGCAAATCCCCTTCGGCGAGTGGCATTTGCGCCTGCACCGCATCAACAGCGCGCGCACGCTGCAAACGGCGGAGGGCGGTTTCGCCGTGATGAAAACGGATCACCAAATCCGCGCGCGCGGCAGCTATCTGGCGGTAGAGAACGGCAGCAGTGCGATTGTCGATCTGTCGCCTTTCATTGAACGCACCCCGGACAGCATCGTCACGCCGCCGAACAGCAGCATCATGTTCCCGGAGTGCGCCTCCATTCCGCTTTTAAAAACCGATCTCCATCCGGGAGAGCGCTGGCTCTGCTGCGCCGTCATTGCCAGTGAAAAACAGAACGTTGCGGCCGCGCCGCATCTGGATATGAACCATAACCGGGTCGTAATCCGCGACCCTGGAGGCGAACGTCTGCTGTCGTTCACGTTATAAAAATTCTGACCCTACACCTCGGCGAGGATGGTATGAAAAATACATCGACAACCAACAGAACCGAATATTACAAAATCAGCAGCTTTATTTTTCTCTATTTCTTTACCTGGTCCGCGAGTATTGGCCTGCTGGCGATCTGGCTGGGTCAAAAAGCGAATCTCAGCGGGACGGTAATTGGAACCGTGTTCGCGGTGAACGGAATATTTTCCGTTATTCTCAAACCCATCTACGGCTATATTCTCGATAAAATCGGCATGAGCAAATATCTGCTCTATTTTGTGGTCGCCATGTCGGCCCTGATGGCGCCGTTTTTTATTTACGTCTATCAGCCGCTGTTAATGTCCAGCACCTTGCTGGGGATTATTATCGGCGCGCTCTATTTAAGCTTTGCCTGGTATGCGGGCGTGGCGGCGTGTGAATCCTATTCCGACCGCTTCAGCCGCTTAAACGGCATGGAGTTCGGGCAAATTCGTATGTGGGGCTCGCTCGGCTGGGCGGTGGCATCGTCCTTCTCCGGCCTGCTGTTCAACCTCTCACCGACCTATAACTTCATTATGGGCAGCGTGACGTCGATCGTGATGCTGGTTGTCCTGCTCAGCCTGAAAGTGAACACTAACTCCGTTCATGCCGATGCGGTACTGACCAAAGAGAAAATCGCCCCGGCAGATGTGTACGCCCTGCTGCGTAACCGTAAGTTCTGGGCTTTTTGCCTGTACGTGGCGGGCGTGGCGTGGATGATGTTTATCGCCGAGCAGCAGTTCTCGCGCTATTTCGTTACCTTCTTTGACGATATTCATGAGGGCAACGCAGTGTTTGGCTATCTCGGCACCGTGCAGTCGGGCATAGAATTCGTCATGTATATGGTTGTCCCGCTGTTCGTTAACTTTATTGGCGCCAGGCGCGGGCTATTAATTGTCGGGCTGATCGTCGGGGCGCGTTTGATTATTTCCGGGATGTGCGACTCGCATCTGTTAATTTCCGTGCTCAAGCCGCTATACGGTATAGAAATTTGCCTGCTGCTGGTGTCGGTCTTTAAATATATTGCGGAGCATTTCGACAAGCGCGTGAACGCCACCATGTATTTACTGGGCTATCAGGCGATGCTGTACGTGGGGAACGTGGTGGTTTCCTCGCCTGCCGGATATATGTATGACCGCATCGGCTTTGAACAGACCTATATCATCATGGGGGCGACGGCGCTGATCTTTACCCTTATTTCTGCTTTTACGTTATCCGCCTGCCAGAGTAAATGGCGCGGCCCCCGCCCGCTGAACGTAGCAGAACCTTCATCACGCTGACCACAAGGAACCGAAATATGTTAAGTCGTATCAGAGAGGAACGCCTGTCTGCCATTCCTGCTCCCGTAGACTCGCGCCTGTTTAGCGATGAACTGATCTCTGCGCGTAGCCACGTCCTCGAATTGATTAGCCGTCATTTAACGGCATTCGGAGAGCAGTTCCCGGCGGAAACCTGCCGGAACGGTTATTACCCGCTGACCGACAACGTAGAGTGGACAACCAGTTTCTGGACCGGCCAGCTGTGGCTGGCGTGGGAGATGAGCGGCGAGGAGAAATTCCGCTCGATGGCGGAAAAACACGTGCGCTCCTTCGGCCTGCGCATCGCCGGGCGCAGCGACACCAACACTCACGATCTGGGCTTCCTGTACACGCTCTCCTGTGTGGCGGCCTGGAGACTTACCGGCAGCCGCGAGGCGCGCGGTTTCTCCCTGCTGGCGGCTGAAGCCCTGCTGGAGCGCTTTCATGAGAAGGCGAAAATCATTCAGGCGTGGGGCGATCTTTCAGACCCGGAGCAGGCCGGACGGATGATCATCGACTGCAACATGAACCTGCCGCTGCTCTACTGGGCGACGGAGCAGACGGGGGATCCGCGCTTTGCTGACGCCGCAAAAGCGCACGTCATGCAGGCGGCAAACTATCTCATCCGCGACGATGCCTCCACGTTCCACACCTATTATATGGACGTACAAACCGGCGCGCCGCGCTACGGCAATACCCAGCAGGGCTATGCCGATGACTCCTGCTGGTCGCGCGGGCAGGCGTGGGGGATTTACGGCTTCCTGCTGAGTTATATCTATACCGGCGACGAGACGATGATCGCCCTGTCGAAGCGGCTGGCGAACTACTTCCTCAACCGCCTCCCGGAAGACTACGTCTGCCACTGGGATCTGGCGCTGGTGGGGACCGACGCGCTGCGCGATTCGTCCTCGGCGGCGATTGCGGTGTGCGGGCTGCTGGAGCTGGTGAAGCAACTGCCCGTGACGGATCCGGACCGGGAGCGTTATCTGGAATGGGCCAAAGGCATTATGTCGTCACTGACGAAGCACTACCTGATGGGCAAAGAGGAGAAGGGCACCGGGCTGCTGAAGCACTCGGTCTATCACCTGGCGAACAACAAAGGGGTGGACGAGTGTGCGAGCTGGGGAGATTACTTCTACGTGGAGGCGCTGGTGCGCTTTACGCAGAGCTGGAAACTGTACTGGTAAAAACGGTCGGGGGGCGACCCCCGACTCGCGGATCACGCTTTAGGAATACGTAGCGTCTGGCCGGGGTAGATTTTATCCGGGCTGGAGAGCATCGGGCGGTTAGCCTCAAAAATCTTATTGTACTGGTTGGCATCGCCGTACACGGTTTTGGAGATAGCGCTCAGGGTGTCGCCGGATTTTACCGTGTAGTAGGTGGCTTCATCTTTGGCATCGGTCGTGGTGATGTTGTTCTCCACCTCGCTGACGCCGGCGATGTTGCCGACGGCGACCTGGATTTTTTCTTTCTGCTCCTGGGTCAGCCCGTCACCCGTCACGCTGGCCTTGCCGTCGGTAACGTTAACCTGAACTTTGTCTGAACCGGGAATGTTGAGTTTCTTGAGGTGCTCGGTGATTTTGTCGCTCTGACCTTTGTGGTCGGTCAGGTTATCCCATAGCTTTTCGCCTGCTTCTTTCACGAAGTTAAAAAGACCCATTCCATCCTCCTGTTAATCATGAAGTCAGAATAAGCATAGCAGGTCAGAGAGAATTCCCTCCCCGGAAGGAGAGGGAAGGCAGGTTTTAAACCCCTTGCTCCAGAATACGGATGTGGGTCTCCAGCACGTCACCCTTCACCGCATCGCTCCACGCTTTCATGTGCGCGGTCTGCAGGTGTGCTTCGAGGTGCGCGACGGTTTCCCACTGCTCAACCATGATAATGGAGTCTGGCGCAGTGGCCTGGAAGCTTGCGTCGGTAGCGGCGTCCACCATCGGCGCGTAGCCGTGGCAGCCTTCTTCTTTCAGTACGGTTGGGATGATTTTCGCGAACTGATCCAGCACCGCCTGGCGGTGATGTTGACCTGGACGAGTACGGATTTCTGCGATTACTGTAAGCATGGTTACTACTCCTTTAATTCCAGGCTACCAGTTAAGCAAAAATTTTCGCGAGATGCTTGCGATATTCTGCGATATAGCTCGGGACGTCAGGCATTTTAATCACGTCGTTGACGATAAACGTCGGCAGCGGATCCATCCCCAGGAACTGGTTCGCCTTGTGGAACGGCAGATACGCGCCGTCTACGCCCACGCCTTCGAAGAACTGATCTTTTTCGGTGAAGGCCTCCAGAGGGGCGTTCCAGGTCAGGGAGAGCATATATTTTTTGCCCTGAATCAGACCGCCGGAGCCGTATTTTTTAGAGGCGTCTGAGCGGGTGCGTCCGTCGCTGGCATACAGCGAACCGTGACCTTCGGTGAAGACGTCGTCCATGTATTTTTTCACGGTCCACGGCGCGCCCATCCACCAGCCCGGCATCTGCCAGATAACCACATCGGCCCACAGGAAGTTCTGCACTTCGGCCTTCACGTCATAGTTGCTGTCCGCGCGCACGACCTTAACATCATGCCCGGCGTCGCGCAGGAAACCGTCCGCGACCTCGGTCAGGGTGTCATTCAACTGGCCTTTAGAGTGCGCGAACTCTTTCGCGCCGTTGATAATCAGAATATTGCTCATTATTTGTCCTCGTGATGAGAGTATGCCGGGTATTCTACGCGCGAGGACGGAGCGGAAAAATAAGCAAAATGTGCAAAGTCTTTTGCGCTAAATGCAATAATCCCTTACCAGTTAACCTTCACTTCAAAGCCGCCTTCTGGCGCATTGCCCAGCGAGACGCGCATGCCGTGCAGCGCGGCAATGCGTTTCACAATGGATAGCCCCAGCCCGCTGCCCGTGGCGTCCTGACCCGGTGGACGATAAAAGCGCTCGCCGAGACGCGCCAGCGCATCGGGCGAAATGCCCGGGCCATTGTCGCGCACGGTCACGCTACGGGTGTTCAACGTCACGTCTACCACGCTGCCGCGCGGGCTGTAGCGGGTGGCGTTATCCAGCAGGTTACGCGCCAGCAGGCTCAGAAGCAGCTGCTGACCCGTGCGGGTCACCTCCGGCGCGTTGATGTGCAGGCGTATATCAATACCCGCCTGCTGTGCAGAAGGATAAATATCCATTACCGCAGACTGCAGCAGGTCGGCCATCGGTATCTGTTCTACGCCGTCCAGGCTGTCCAGCGAGTCCAGGCGCGACAGGGTGAGGAGCTGATCCACCAGCCGGGAGGCGCGGTCGATACCCGCGTGCAGCTGCGCCAGCGCTTTTTCCTGCGCCTGCGGATCGTCCTGAGAAAGCTGCGCCACGTCAGTTTGTACCTTCAGCGCCGCCAGCGGGCTGCGCAGCTCGTGGGCGGCGTCGGAGGTAAAGCGGCGCTCGCGGGTCATCATCTCCTGGGTACGGGTAAAGAGATGGTTCAGCGAGTCGAGCAGGGGGCGCACTTCCGCCGGCACGCCCTGAGTGGGCAGGGCGTCGGTGGCGTCCGGCGAGCGGGAGCGCAGGGTCTGGGCCAGCTTTTTCAGGGGCTTCAGCTCCCGGCTCAGCAGGACGATCAGCAACAGTAGCATCACCGGCAGCGCCACCAGCCACGGCGTCAGCTGCGAGCTGACCACGTCCAGCGCCATATCCTGCCGGTACTCCCACTCCTGGCCGACCACCACGCGGTATTTTCCGTCTGGCGACGTCAGCCATAAAAAGCGCCATTCATCGTTGTCATCCTGAAGCCGTCCGTCATCAAAGCCGTCACGACGATAGTGATACGGGATATCGCGCCCGTTTTCGCCGTCGTTAAGGATCATCGTGCCGTCTGCAGCGTAAATAGCGAAGGCCAGCGCGTCATCGTCCAGATGCCCGTGTTTGGCCTTTTTCGGCACCTCGCGCATGCGCTGTGGCGCGCGGATCTCGTCCAGATCCATCGTCAGCAGCCGTTTGGCAAACAGCATCTGCTGGGTGTCGAACAGCTTATCGAGCTTGTGGGTGGTCTGCTGCCACGCCACCAGGCTGGCGGCAAACCAGGCCGTCAGAGACAGCGCTAAAAAGAGGAGCGTCAGGCGCAGCTTAAGGCTCAGCTTCATGCGTCACCCAGGGTGTAGCCGATGCCGTGCACGGTGCGGATAAACTCGCTCCCGAGCTTGCGGCGTAAATGATGGACATGGACTTCGACGGCGTTGCTGGAGACGTCATCGTCCCAGGTATAAAGCTTTTCCTCGATCAGCTTGCGCGGCAGCACCCGGCCCGCGTTGCGCATCAGCAGCTCCAGCAGGGCGAACTCTTTCGGTTTAAGCGTCAGCGTTTCGCCCTCCAGCGTGGCGACGAGGCTTGCCGGATCGAGCGTCACCTTGCCGTGGCGCAGCTCGCTGCGGGTCTGACCGTGGCTGCGGCGCACCAGCGCTTCCAGACGGGCGGCCACTTCTATCAGCGCGAACGGCTTACAGAGATAATCGTCCGCACCGAGGCGCAGCCCTTCAACGCGCTGGTTCAGCGCATCCCGCGCGGTCAGGATCAGTACCGGCTCGCTGCGGCCGCTTTCGCGCCAGGCGCGCAGGATCTCCAGACCGTCAATTCCCGGTAGGGTCAGGTCAAGCACCACGGCATCATAGGGCGCTGAGGCGAGCGCGGCCTGCCCGGTTTTCCCGTCGGTAAACCAGTCCACGCTAAAGCCCAGTTTGCTTAAGCCTGCTTTGATGCCATCGCCGATTAACCTGTCGTCTTCTACCAGTAAAATGCGCATGTTCCCTCCTTGATGCCGTCAGTAAACCCTCTGCAAGCGCCTGCTGTACAGTAAAAATAAATAAATTTTCCCCTTAAGAAGTTGTTAAGGTTTACCCTGTTTAATGGACTGCGAAACGACATTAAAGGGAGAGATGAAGATGAAAAAATTCGCTGCAATTGCTGCCATCATGATGATGACCACCGCGCCGGTCTTTGCTGCACAGGGCGGTTTTACTGGCCCATCAGCGACACAGACCCAGACGCAAACCCAGCAGGGCGGTTTTGTCGATAACAACGCCAACCTCACCACCGCGGCTAAAGTGAAAGACCTGAAGGACGATGCCTGGGTGAAGCTGCGCGGGAACATTACCGAGCGCCTGTCCGATGACCGCTACACCTTCCGCGACGAGTCCGGTACGGTGGTGGTTGAGATTGACCACAAGCGCTGGAACGGCGTGACCGTCACCCCGCAGGATAAAGTAGAGCTGCAGGGTAAAGTCGACAAAGACTGGAACGAGTTTGAAATCGACGTGAAGCAGGTTATCAAGCTGAACAAATAACCCGAAAAGGGCCGCTTATGCGGCCCTTTTTCTTTGTGACTCAATTCGTCAGATGAGGTAGTATCTGCGGCAATATTGCCTGAAACCCTTCGGTTTCTGAGTTGAGGAATCACACGTAATGAGCGATATGGCAGAGCGCCTCGCGCTACATGAATTCACGGAAAACGCCTACCTGAACTACTCCATGTACGTCATCATGGACAGGGCGTTGCCGTTTATCGGGGATGGCCTGAAGCCCGTTCAGCGCCGCATCGTCTATGCGATGTCCGAACTGGGGCTGAACGCCACCGCCAAGTTCAAGAAATCCGCCCGTACCGTCGGTGACGTACTGGGTAAATACCATCCGCACGGCGACAGTGCCTGCTATGAAGCGATGGTGCTGATGGCCCAGCCGTTCTCTTACCGATATCCGCTGGTGGACGGGCAGGGGAACTGGGGTGCGCCGGACGATCCGAAATCCTTCGCAGCGATGCGTTATACCGAATCCCGCCTGTCCAAATACGCCGAAGTGCTGCTGGGCGAGCTGGGTCAGGGAACCGTTGACTGGGTGCCAAACTTCGACGGTACGCTGCAGGAGCCGAAGATGCTGCCTGCGCGTCTGCCGAACATCCTGCTGAACGGCACCACCGGTATCGCCGTGGGCATGGCGACGGACATTCCGCCGCACAACCTGCGTGAAGTGGCGAAAGCCGCCATCACCCTGATCGAGCAGCCAAAAACCTCGCTGGAGGAGCTGCTGGATATCGTGCAGGGGCCGGATTACCCGACCGAAGCCGAGATCATCACCTCGCGTGCAGAAATCCGCAAAATCTACCAGAACGGTCGCGGTTCCGTGCGCATGCGCGCGGTGTGGAATAAAGAGGACGGCGCCGTGGTGATCACCGCGCTGCCGCACCAGGTGTCCGGTGCGAAGGTGCTGGAGCAGATCGCCGCCCAGATGCGCAATAAAAAGCTGCCGATGGTGGACGATCTGCGCGACGAATCCGACCACGAGAACCCGACTCGTCTGGTGATCGTGCCGCGCTCTAACCGCGTGGACATGGAGCAGGTGATGAACCACCTGTTCGCCACTACCGATCTGGAAAAAAGCTACCGCATCAACCTGAATATGATTGGCCTCGACGGTCGTCCGGCGGTGAAAAACCTGCTGGAGATCCTCAGCGAGTGGCTGACATTCCGCCGCGATACGGTGCGCCGTCGTCTGAACCATCGTCTGGAGAAAGTGCTTAAGCGCCTGCATATCCTCGAAGGTTTGCTGGTGGCATTCCTCAATATCGATGAAGTGATTGAGATCATCCGTACCGAGGACGAGCCGAAGCCTGCGCTGATGTCACGCTTTGGCATCAGCGAAACCCAGGCCGAAGCGATCCTCGAACTGAAGCTGCGTCATCTCGCTAAGCTGGAAGAGATGAAGATCCGCGGCGAGCAAAGCGAGCTGGAAAAAGAGCGCGATCAGCTGCAGGCGATCCTCGCGTCCGAGCGCAAGATGAACACCCTGCTGAAGAAAGAGCTGCAGGCGGATGCCGATGCCTTCGGCGACGACCGTCGTTCTCCGCTGCACGAGCGCGAAGAAGCGAAGGCGATGAACGAGCACGACATGCAGCCGTCCGAGCCGGTGACCATTGTCCTGTCGCAGAGCGGCTGGGTGCGCAGCGCCAAAGGCCACGATATCGACGCGCCGGGTCTGAGCTACAAAGCGGGCGACAGCTTTAAGGCGGCGGTGAAAGGCAAGAGCAACCAGCCGGTGGCGTTTATCGACTCCACGGGCCGCAGCTACGCTATCGACCCGATCACGCTGCCTTCCGCGCGCGGCCAGGGCGAACCGCTCACCGGTAAGCTGACGCTGCCGCCGGGCGCAACGGTTGACCACATGCTGATGGAGGCCGACGACCAGAAGCTGCTGATGGCGTCCGATGCGGGCTACGGCTTTATCTGTACCTTTAACGACCTCGTGTCGCGTAACCGTGCCGGTAAAGCGCTGATCAGCCTGCCGGACAATGCCCGCGTGATGACACCGCTGGTGATTGAGAACGAGAGCGACATGCTGCTGGCGATCACCTCTGCCGGACGCATGCTGATGTTCCCGGTCAGCGATCTGCCGGAGCTGTCGAAAGGTAAGGGCAACAAGATCATCAACATCCCGTCGGCGGAAGCCGCGAAAGGTGAAGATGGCCTGGCGCACCTCTTCCTGCTGCCGCCGCAGAGCACGCTGACCATCCACGTTGGCAAGCGTAAAATCAAGCTTCGCCCGGAAGAGCTGCAGAAAGTGGTGGGCGAGCGCGGTCGCCGCGGTTCGCTGATGCGCGGCCTGCAGCGTATCGACCGCGTGGATATTGATTCGCCTGCGCGCAGCAGCGCGGGCGACAGCGAAGAGTAATGTCATAACACCCCCTCTGTCCGGAGGGGGTATTTCAATAAAATTTCCCGTAAAATCGTTGTTAATTCGTGCGTTGCGATTAACAATACGCGCTCGTAATAAAGTCCTTACCTGGCCACAGGTGAAGTATAATTGTCAGCTGTCAGGGCTTCAGAGGTCGCTATGCTATACATTGTTCGTCTCATTCTTACCGTTATTTACTGCATTCTGGTCTGTATTTTCGGCTCTATTTACTGCCTGTTCAGCCCGCGTAATCCGAAGCATGTTGCCACCTTTGGCCATATGTTCGGTCGCCTTGCGCCGCTGTTTGGTCTGAAGGTTGAAAAACGCCTGCCTGAAGGAGCGGAAAACTTCGGTAACGCCATCTATATCGCCAACCATCAGAACAACTACGATATGGTGACGGCCTCCAATATTGTTCTGCCTCCGACCGTGACGGTGGGGAAAAAAAGCCTGCTGTGGATCCCGTTTTTTGGCCAGCTGTATTGGCTGACCGGTAACCTGCTGATCGACCGTAACAACCGTGCAAAAGCGCACGGCACCATTGCAGAAGTGGTGAATCATTTTAAAAAGCGCCGGATCTCAATCTGGATGTTCCCGGAAGGGACGCGTAGCCGCGGCCGCGGCCTGCTGCCGTTTAAAACCGGCGCGTTTCATGCCGCAATTGCGGCAGGTGTTCCAATTATTCCCGTGTGCGTTTCCAATACTTCTAATAAGATTAATCTTAACCGCCTGAATAATGGTCTGGTGATTGTCGAAATGCTGCCACCCGTCGATACCAGCAAATACGGTAAAGACCAGGTGCGCGAACTGGCAGCACACTGCCGCGAGCTCATGGCTCAGCATATTGCGCTGCTGGATAAAGAAGTCGCAGAAAGAGAAGCCGCCGGTAAGGTTTAATTCGGCGTTAAAGGGAAAAAGAATTCCCGCGTTGTTAGTCGTTTCAGATGGAGCTTATATGTCACTCAGTCGGCGTCAGTTTATTCAGGCTTCGGGGATTGCCCTTTGTGCGGGTGCGATGCCGCTGACAGCCAGCGCCGCCGGGCAGCAGCAGCCGCTGCCCATTCCGCCGTTGATTGAATCCCGTCGCGGGCAGCCGCTTTTCCTCACGCTTCAGCGCAGCCACTGGTCCTTTACCCAGGGCACGCGCGCGCCGGTGTGGGGCATTAACGGGCGCTACCTCGGGCCGACCATCCGCGTGTGGAACGGCGATGACGTTAAGCTCATTTACAGCAACCGTACGGCGGAAAATGTCGCCATGACCATCAGCGGCTTACAGGTTCCTGGCCCTTTGATTGGCGGCGCGGCGCGAATGATGTCCCCCAACGCCGACTGGGCGCCCGTCCTGCCGATTCGCCAGAGCGCGGCAACCCTGTGGTATCACGCCAATACCCCTAACCGTACGGCGCAGCAGGTCTATAACGGTCTGGCCGGCATGTGGCTGGTGGAAGATGAGGTCAGTAAATCTCTGCCGATCCCGAACCACTACGGCGTGGACGATTTCCCGGTCATTATTCAGGACAAACGTCTGGATAACTTCGGCACGCCGGAGTACAGCGAGCCGGGCAGCGGTGGCTTTGTCGGCGATACCTTGCTGGTTAACGGCGCGCAGAGCCCATACGTGGAAGTGTCCCGCGGCTGGGTGCGCCTGCGCCTGCTCAACGCCTCTAACTCGCGTCGCTATCAGCTGCAGATGAGTGATGGCCGCCCGCTGCACGTGATCTCCGGCGACCAGGGCTTTTTACCTGCGCCGGTCTCCGTTAAACAGCTGGCGCTGGCGCCGGGTGAACGTCGTGAAATTCTGGTGGATATGACCAACGGGGACGAAGTCTCCGTCACCTGTGGTGAAGCCGCGAGCATCGTTGACCGTATTCGCGGGTTCTTTGAGCCGTCGAGCATTCTGGTCTCCACGTTGGTGCTTACTCTGCGTCCAACCGGCCTGCTGCCGCTGGTCACCGATAGCCTGCCGATGCGCCTGCTGCCGCAGGAGATCATGAGCGGCTCGCCGGTGCGCAGCCGTGATATCAGCCTGGGCGACGATCCGGGCATTAACGGCGCGCTGTGGGATGTAAATCGCATTGATATCACCGCTCAGCAGGGCACCTGGGAGCGCTGGACGGTCCGGTCAGACATGCCGCAGTCGTTCCATATTGAAGGTGTGTCATTCCTGATCCGCAACGTTAATGGCGCGATGCCGTTCCCGGAAGATCGCGGCTGGAAAGATACCGTGTGGGTGGACGGCCAGGTTGAACTGCTCGTCTACTACGGTCAGCCTTCGTGGCCGCACTTCCCGTTCCTGTTCCACAGCCAGACGCTGGAGATGATGGACAGGGGTTCCGTGGGGCAGATGCTGGTGAATCCGGCGCCGTAACGTGCTTTTCTCCCTCTCCCTGTGGGCTGAGGGTTCCCCACAAATTAATGCGAGCACTGAACAATCCCCTCGCCCCTTTGGGGAGAGGGTTAGGGTGAGGGGAACATACGACAGTGGTGGTCATTCCGTTCACTTTATGTTCCTTGCTACTCTGTAAATGCTGTTTCGGTGAACGTGCCTGGGCGGCTCAATCGCCGCCGCCCTGGCGACCCGGGCTCCCGGCGGTAAATCGCCGCTACGCGGTACCTTCGGCTAATTCCTTTCGGCTTATCGGGGACGGGCGGAGGTAACATCCCTGTAAAGCCCGCCCTCTCGGCGCATCCATGCGCCTCGCCCCGGCCTGCAGGAAACGCCTCAGCGATTTACAGCCGGACCAGAGCATCGCTGAAAGCCTTAAATCGTTCTGAAACAACGTTAATGCTTCTGCTTAAAAATTACTGGGGATCCCTCAGCCCTGTGGGAGAGGGTTGGGGTGAGGGCAACAGCCCGCACAATACCCCTTCATTTCCCACAATGTTCCAGCGTATAATCCCCGCCCTTTTGTCTATTTTTTCTTCGGAAGCACTATGAGCGCAATTTCCCTGATCCAGCCGGATCGTGACCTCTTCTCCTGGCCCCAGTACTGGGCGGCCTGCTTTGGACCGGCGCCGTTCCTGCCGATGTCCCGGGAAGAGATGGACCAACTGGGCTGGGACAGCTGCGATATCATTCTGGTCACGGGCGATGCCTACGTTGACCACCCGAGCTTCGGCATGGCCATCTGTGGCCGTATGCTCGAAGCGCAGGGCTTCCGCGTGGGGATCATCTCCCAGCCCGACTGGAACAGCAAAGACGACTTCATGCGTCTGGGGAAACCAAACCTGTTCTTCGGCGTGACCGCCGGCAACATGGACTCGATGATCAACCGCTATACCGCCGACCGTAAGCTGCGCCATGACGACGCCTACACGCCGGATAACGTGGCGGGCAAACGTCCGGACCGCGCGACCCTGGTTTATACCCAGCGCTGCAAAGAAGCCTGGAAAGACGTGCCGGTGATCCTCGGCGGCATCGAGGCGAGCCTGCGCCGCACCGCGCACTACGACTACTGGTCAGATACCGTGCGCCGCTCGGTGCTGGTGGACTCCAAGGCCGACATGCTGATTTACGGTAACGGCGAGCGTCCGCTGGTGGAAGTGGCGCACCGTCTGTCGCAGGGCGAGCCGGTGAGCAGCATCCGCGACGTGCGCAATACTGCGATCATGGTGAAAGAGGCGCTGCCGGGCTGGAGCGGGGTGGATTCCCGCATTATTGATATGCCGGGCAAAATCGACCCGATCCCGCACCCGTACGGTGAAGATCTGCCGTGTGCCGATAACAAGCCGGTTGAGCCGAAGAAAGCGGAAGCGAAGGCTATCGTTGTGCAGCCGCCGCGCCCGAAGCCGTGGGAAAAGACCTACGTGCTGCTGCCGTCCTACGAGAAGGTGAAAGCCGACAAGGTGCTCTACGCGCACGCGTCCCGTATTCTGCACCATGAAACCAACCCGGGCTGCGCCCGCGCGCTAATGCAGAAGCACGGCGAGCGCTTCATCTGGATCAACCCGCCGGCGATCCCGCTCTCCACCGAAGAGATGGACAGCGTCTTTGCGCTGCCGTACAAGCGCGTGCCGCACCCGGCGTACGGCAACGCCCGTATTCCGGCGTATGAGATGATCCGCTTCTCGATCAACATCATGCGCGGCTGCTTCGGCGGCTGCTCCTTTTGCTCCATTACCGAACACGAAGGCCGTATTATCCAGAGCCGCTCTGAGGATTCGATCATCAATGAGATCGAAGCCATTCGCGACTCGGTGCCGGGCTTTACCGGCGTGATCTCCGATCTCGGCGGCCCAACCGCGAACATGTATATGCTGCGCTGCAAGTCGCCGCGCGCGGAGCAGACCTGCCGTCGTCTCTCCTGCGTCTACCCGAGCATTTGCGAGCACATGGATACTAACCACGAGCCGACGATCAACCTCTACCGCCGCGCGCGCGACCTGAAGGGCATCAAAAAGATCCTCATCGCCTCCGGGGTGCGTTACGACATCGCCGTGGAAGATCCTCGCTATATCAAAGAGTTGGCGACGCACCACGTCGGCGGTTATCTGAAGATTGCGCCGGAGCACACCGAAGAAGGCCCACTGTCGAAGATGATGAAGCCGGGCATGGGCAGCTACGATCGCTTTAAGCAGCTGTTCGACACCTACTCGAAGCAGGCGGGCAAAGAGCAGTATCTGATCCCGTACTTCATCTCCGCGCACCCTGGCACGCGCGATGAAGACATGGTGAACCTGGCGCTGTGGCTGAAGCAGCGTCGCTTCCGTCTGGATCAGGTGCAGAACTTCTATCCTTCACCGCTCGCCAACTCGACGACCATGTATTACACCGGCAAAAACCCGCTGAGTAAGATTGGCTACAAGAGTGAAGAGGTGGTGGTGCCGAAAGGGGATAAACAGCGTCGTCTGCATAAGGCGCTGCTGCGTTACCACGACCCGAAAAACTGGCCGCTGATCCGCCAGGCGCTGGAAGAGATGGGTAAAAAACACCTTATTGGCTCGCGCCGCGACTGCCTGGTTCCGGCTCCTACGCTGGATGAGATGCGCGAAGCGCGTCGCCAGAACCGCAATACGCGCCCGGCGCTGACCAAACATACGCCGATTGTGCATCAGCGTTCGAACGGTAATTCCAGTGTAAAGAAACCTGTGAAGCGTAAAGCGTAAAAGAAAACCCCGGCTTGCCGGGGTTTTTTGTAGGTCGGGTAAGGCGAAGCCGCCACCCGGCGTTTTAACGCGATTAACCGCCAAACTGATCCGGGTCCGGCCCAAGCCGCTTACCTTTATCCAGCTTCGCAATTTCACCCAGCTCGTCTTTGTCCAGTCGGAAATCCCAGACGTCGAAGTTCTCGGCAATGCGCGACGGCGTGACCGATTTCGGGATCACCACCAGGCCGTTGTCCAGATGCCAGCGAATGACGATCTGCGCCGGGGTTTTGCCGTATTTATCCGCCAGGTCGCGGATGATTTTCTGATCGAACACGCCTTCACCACCCTGCGCCAGCGGGCTCCAGGACTCGGTCTGGATCTTGTGGGTGGCGTTCCAGGCGTGAAGCTGACGCTGCTGCAGCAGCGGGTGCAGCTCGATCTGGTTAATCACCGGAGCGACGCCCGTTTCGTCAATCAGGCGCTGCAGGTGATGCACCTGGAAGTTACAGACGCCGATGCTTTTCACCAGCCCCTCTTTCTGCAGTTCAATCATCCCTTTCCAGGCGTCAACGTAATGGTCGATGGCCGGAACCGGCCAGTGCATCAGGTACAGATCGACGAAATCAAGCTGGAGTTTCTCCAGGCTCTCCTGCAACGCTTCGCGGGGGCGCTTTTGATCGTCGTTCCACAGTTTAGTGGTGATGAACAGCTCATCGCGAGGGACGCCGGCGCTGGCCAGCGCGGTCCCCACGCCGTCCTCGTTTTTGTACGCGGCGGCGGTATCAATCGACCGATAGCCGACTTCGAGTGCTTTATGAATGGCGGAGACGACCTCGTCGTTACCGGCTTTCCATACACCTAGCCCCAGCTGGGGCATCACGTTGCCGTCCTGCAGCTTGATTACGGTTTGGTTTGCCATTTTTCCTCCTTCAGGTGCGCATCGCCGGAGGGGGACTCCGGCGATGGGGTGTGCATTAAGTCTGGACGAAATGTCAAAAAACGAAAGTCAGGATGCCAAAAACGCTTAGCGTGCCGCTTCGTAGATTCGACGGCTGACGTCCAGCGTAATGTCTCCATGCTCGCCCAGATGGGTCATGCCGTGCTCTTCGAGTTTTACCAGCAGGGCAGGGATGGAGCTGCCGTCCAGGCCGTAGCCGGACAGACGCGTTGGCACGCCCAGGCTTTCAAAGAAGTTACGGGTCGCTGCAATGGCGGCATCAATACGCGCATCGTCAGAACCCTCGGTGATGTTCCACACGCGCTCGGCGTACTGCAGCAGTTTGGCGCGCTTGGTATCCCGTTTTTCGTTCCACAGCGCAGGCAGCACAACGGCCAGCGTCTGGGCGTGGTCCAGGCCGTGCATCGCCGTCAGCTCGTGGCCCAGCATATGGGTTGCCCAGTCCTGCGGCACGCCAGCGCCGATCAGGCCGTTCAGCGCCTGCGTCGCGGCCCACATGACGTTGGCACGCACGTCGTAGTTTTCCGGCTCTTTCAGCGCTTTCGGGCCGTCTTCAATCAGCGTGAGCAGAATGCCTTCCGCGAAGCGATCCTGAATTTTGGCATTAACAGGGTAGGTCACGTACTGCTCGACGGTGTGTACAAAGGCGTCGACCACGCCGTTCGCCACCTGACGTGCGGGCAGGGTGTAGGTGTAAACCGGATCCAAAATGGCGAAGACAGGCTGAACGTGTTCGTTCATGAAGGCCTGCTTATCACCGGTAGTTTTACGGGAGATCACCGCGCCCTTGTTGGATTCAGAACCCGTCGCTGGCAGGGTCAATACGGATCCCATCGGGATCGCGCTTTTAATGTCGCTGCCGCGGGTTTCGAGGATGTGCCACGGATCGATGCCATCAGCGTAGTGCGCTGCCGCCGCGATGAATTTAGTGCCGTCCAGCACGGAGCCGCCGCCGACCGCCAGCAGGAAGGTGATGTTTTCTTCGCGGGCGATTTTCACCGCGTTCATCAGCGTTTCGTAAGACGGGTTTGGCTCAATGCCGCCGAACTCACGCACGTCCAGTCCGTCCAGAGCGCTGTAAACTTGATCCAGCACGCCGGTTTTTTTCACGCTGCCGCCACCGTAGGTGATCAGCACGCGGGCGTCAGCAGGGATCTGCGCGCGCAGGTCGGCGATAGCGTCTTTACCAAACAGAATGCGGGTTGGGGTGTGAAGATTAAAGTTGTTCATTGCTCGTTCCCTTTAGTGGGTGAAAAACCGTGGTGGCGCTGATGGCTACCTGATGCTGCTCATTGTGGCCGTCCGGGGCCAGGCTCTCAATGCACATTCCTGCCGATGTCTTGCCTATTTCTACAGAGCGCTGGAGAAACTTCGTAAAAATGCGCAGACTGTGAGGGTCGGAAACCGTACCCGGAGTAACGTAAAATGAACCGTGAAGCGATCTGCCTTCAGCTTACCTCGCAGATTAAACGCATGATAGATAAGCAAAATAATGTTTACGATCTGCTGCCGGATATTCGCCTGCTCTACGGCACGCAGCCCGGGACGCGCACGCCGGTGATGTACCAGCCGGGCATCGTTTTTCTCTTTTCGGGCCATAAGATTGGCTATATCAATGAGCGGGTGTTCCGCTACGACACCAATGAATATCTGCTCCTGACGGTACCTTTACCCTTCGAATGTGAAACCTTCGCGACAGAGGCGGTCCCGCTGGCGGGTATTCGCGTCAACGTCGATATTTTTCAGCTGCAGGAGCTGCTGATGGAGATTGGCGAAGACGAGCTTTTCCAGCCATCGATGGCCTCCAGCGGGATTAACTCGGCGACGCTGTCGGAAGAGATCCTCTGCGCCATTGAGCGCCTGCTGGACGTCATGAAAAGGCCGCTGGACGCGCGTATTCTCGGCAAGCAGATTATCCGCGAAATTCTTTATCACGTGCTGCTGGGGCCGGGCGGCGGGGCGTTACTCGCGCTGGTGAGCCGACAGACCCACTTCAGCCTGATCAGCCGCGTGCTCAAGCGTATTGAAAGCCAGTACACGGAGAACCTCAGCGTTGACCAGCTGGCGGCGGAAGCGAACATGAGCGTTTCGGCGTTTCACCACAACTTTAAGTCGGTGACCAGTACCTCGCCGCTGCAGTACCTCAAAACCTACCGTTTGCATAAGGCACGGATGTTGATGATCCACGACGGCATGAAGGCCAGCGCGGCGGCCATGCGCGTCGGCTATGAAAGTGCGTCGCAGTTCAGTCGGGAGTTTAAGCGCTATTTCGGCGTCACGCCGGGAGAGGATGCGTCACGTATAAGAACGATGCAGGGCGCCTGAGGGGAAACGTAGGCCGGGAAAGCGGTAGCGCCACCCGGCTTTTGTTTATGCACTGCAATACTTTTTCTTAATCACCACCGCAATGGTACCCACCAGCCCAGCAACCAGCAGGAATATTGGCAGGATCATCAGGAAGGTCATCACCTGATCTTCATGGTGCTTCACAAAGGGGATCATGTTCAGCGCGTAGCCGAGGGTGGTTACCACGCCAACCCACAGCAGGGCGCTCAGCCAGTTGAAGAACTGGAAGCGGCGGTTAGACAGCCCGGAAATACCCGCCATGGTGGGCAGAAGGGTGCGAACAAACGCCAGGAAACGCCCGGCGAGCAGCGCCAGCAGGCCGTGGCGGTCAAACATGCAGGTCGCACGCTGGTGGTATTTATGCGGTAACTGCGCCAGCCAGCCCTTCACCACGCGCGTGTTCCCCAGCCAGCGGCCCTGCAGATAGCTCAGCCAGCAGCCCAGGCTCGCGGCGGAGGTAAGGATAACCATCGTTGGCGTAAAGTCCATGACGCCTTTGCCGATCAGCGCCCCGGCAAGCAAAAGCAAACTGTCACCGGGTAAAAACGAGGCTGGCAGTAATCCATTTTCCAGAAACAGCGTCGCGAACATCACGAAATAGACGACGCCTACAACGTGGGGATCCGCCAGGGCGGCAAAATCATGTTGCCAGAGCGCCGCGATAATATCTTGAATAACAGCCATGGACTTTCCTGTGGAACAGCAGAGATAACGCTATTGTACTCCCAATTTCACCTGTCGGGATTGATCGCAGGCGCAACTCATGCAGACTTTTCTGCATGCAGTGTTCACAAAAGCGTCCGGGGAGTACATTTTCAGCCCGCACTCTACACGATACGTTCAAAGCCTGCAGATAAATCCGCAATTAAATCGTCCACATTTTCTAAACCGATATGCAATCTAATGAGGGTGCCGCTGAAGTCCACTTCTCCGCCGGGGCGCAGAGCCGCTATCTGCTCCGGCTGATTCGGCAGGATCAGGGATTCAAAACCGCCCCAGGAGTAGGCCATGCTGAAGAGGGTAAAATTATCCAGATAGCTTGCCAGCTCGTCATTACTTAGCCGTTTTTTAAGCACAAACGAGAACAGCCCGCTGCTGCCCGTAAAGTCACGTTGCCAGAACTCATGGCCTTTACTACCCGGCAGCGCCGGATGGTTCACGCGCTCAACCTGCGGATGCTGCGCCAGCCATTCAGCGATTTTCAGACTACTTTCATGATGTTGACGCAGACGCACGCCGAGCGTACGAATGCCCCGGCTGGTCATGTATGCCGTGTCTGCATCCACCATCTGGCCCATCAGGTAGGCATTTTCCCGCAGCTGGTCCCAGCAGCGCGCGTTGGAAACCGCGGTGCCAATCATCCCGTCAGAGTGCCCAATCAGGTATTTCGTTGCCGCCTGAATCGAGATATCAATATCGAATTCCAGCGCCTTAAACAGCACACCTGCCGCCCAGGTGTTGTCGATCATGATAATCGCCTCTGGCGCTTTGCTGCGCGCGGCCTTCACGATAGCCGGAACGTCGTGCACTTCCATGGTGATGGAGCCAGGAGATTCCAGGAACACAATGCGCGTGTTTGGCTGGATAAGTTCAGCAATGCCTTCACCAATCAGCGGGTCAAACCAGCTGGTGGTCACGCCGAGCTTGCTGAGAATTTTGGTGCAGAAATCCTGGCTGGGTTCATAGGCGGTGTTGGTCATCAGGATATGGTCGCCCTGTTCCACAAACGCCAGAATGGTGTTGGCGACCGCCGCCGCACCGCACGGGAACAACGCGCAGCCTGCGCCCCCCTCCAGCTCGCACATCGCTTCCTGCAGCGAAAAATGGGTTAGCGTGCCGCGGCGACCGTAGAACAGCCCACCTTTTGCGCGGTTACGCGTGGCGATTTTTTTCTCCTCAACGGTATCAAACACCAGCGAGGAGGCGCGTTGAATCACGCTGTTGACCGATCCCTGAGTGTATTTCTTGCTGCGTCCCGCCTGCACCAGCGTGGTATCAAGATGCTTCTTGGTCATGTTCGCTAACCCTGTTTTTATACGTCTGGACGTCCAGACTACCACGATTGTAAAAAACTGCACCCGCATGCTTATCGAATAAGCAGAAAATATTAGCAAAAAAGCGCATAAGAAATTTTTACTGCGTAAGCGCAAGGAAACTGAGCGAAAATTACGGCACCATGTAAATACTAATGAGAACGACTATCAATTCGACGGCTTTTTGATATTATTACGTTCAGATTTTGTGATTTGCGTCCTGGAGATACAGAGTGGGTAATAATTTGATGCAGACGGATCTCTCCGTTTGGGGCATGTATCATCATGCTGACATCGTGGTTAAGATTGTGATGATCGGCCTGATTCTGGCGTCCGTTGTCACCTGGGCTATCTTCTTCAGCAAAAGCGCCGAGCTGCTTTCGCAGAAGCGTCGCCTCAAGCGGGAACAGCAGCAGTTGGCAGAAGCCCGCTCTCTGGATCAGGCTTCTGAGATGACCTCATCCTTCCACCCGAAAAGCCTGACCACCCTGTTAGTGAATGAAGCTCAGAACGAGCTGGAACTCTCCGCCGGCAGTGAAGATAACGAAGGTATTAAAGAGCGTACCGGTTTCCGTCTGGAGCGTCGCGTTGCGGCCGTTGGCCGACACATGGGACGCGGCAATGGGTATCTGGCGACCATCGGCGCGATTTCACCGTTCATCGGTCTTTTCGGTACGGTCTGGGGCATCATGAACAGCTTTATCGGCATTGCTCAGACCCAAACCACCAACCTGGCGGTAGTGGCCCCGGGTATCGCGGAAGCGCTGCTAGCGACGGCAATCGGTCTGGTCGCGGCAATTCCGGCGGTGGTTATCTACAACATTTTCGCGCGTATGATCGGCAACTACAAAGCCACGCTCGGCGACGTTGCCGCTCAGGTTCTGCTGCTGCAAAGCCGCGATCTCGACCTGAATGCCAGCGCCGTGAAGCCGGTGCATGCGGCGTCTAAACTGCGCGTAGGTTGATTGTATGGCAATGCGTCTAAACGAAAATCTGGACGATAACGGCGAAATGCACGAAATCAACGTGACGCCGTTTATCGACGTCATGCTGGTGCTGCTGATTATCTTCATGGTGGCAGCACCCCTGGCGACGGTCGACGTGAAGGTGAATCTGCCTGCCTCCTCCAGCCAGCCGCAGCCGCGTCCGGAAAAGCCAATTTATTTGTCGGTGAAAGCGGATAAATCCATGTTCCTGGGGAACGACCCTGTGACGGATGCCTCCGTTATTCCGGCGCTGGACCAGCTGACCGGCGGCAAGAAGGACACCACCGTCTTCTTCCGGGCGGACAAAACCGTCGACTATGAAACCATGATGAAGGTAATGGACACGCTGCATCAGGCGGGTTATCTGAAGATTGGGCTGGTCGGGGAAGAGAAAGCGGCCTCGAAGTGATAAAGAAGCTGGCGAAAGCCGGCTTTTTTTATGCCTGTCGGTTTATGCGTTTTTGCTGTCCGTCGGTGCGGTAGAGGGGGTGGTGGTCAGCGCGTCCTCATCGAGCGCAACGCAGGTGACGTTTGACGTACGGTACTCACCGGCTGACAGTTTGCGCGTCAGGCGCAGGGTGGCGACTTCTCTGGCAAGCAGATACTGATAGTTGGCCTCAAGACGTCCCAGCAGTTTCTCTTTCAGTTCTGGAAGCTGCTCGATGATGGCGTTCATCACGGCGCCGTAAATTTCTTCTTTAACCTGTAACGGATAAATCTCGCGGCGATTCTGCCATTTCAGACGCACCAGCGTTGCCGGGATCGATACCAGGTCTTGTGTAATACGCGTCATCTCGGCATTTTTTGCATTTCTTAGCGCCTCGATATTTTGCTTTAAGATAAATTCATCACTTTTTTTATCATCTAAAGTCAAATAAACGTTATTGTCTTTAACTTCTTTCACGTTAATCTTCCCCCAGGGTATAAAAAATAGGGTTGTTTGTTTCTCGTGTAATTAGATTAAGCCAAATTTCATTGCCGGCCTCATTTATTTCTTTCGTTTTTTCAGCCATTATTTGACTTAGTTTCTGGGCATCTATTTCGCCTTCTGCCTGCAGGTCATTCAGCAGGTGGACGAAGGCTTCAATTTTTATAGCGCGAAATAAGCGGTCTTTTATATGGCGATCGTGCTCTTCCAGCAGCATATTACGGGATTTGCCAGTGTGAGAAACGCCAATTAATATATCAGGCTCGAAATCAGAGAGCTTTCTTTTCCCCTGAGTGAAACTGGCCTTTTTTTCTTCTTCCGTCGGTTGCTGTTCCACAGGCGTAATGTGGTACTTAGCCGGGACGAGATAGTCGGGCAGCATTTTTAATTTCCTTTAATTTCAACAGGGTGGGGTTGGTAAAGGCGTGAGATTCGTTGACAATATCATGAGGCAATTTTAAAATCAAAAAAAATGGAGCCAACCCATGAACAGCATCTTTTTTACGGTCATCACATTACTATTACTGACCGCTGGTGTGCTTTTATTGATGCAGGAGTTCAATAAAACGAAAGTGTCGAAAGACACCAGTGAACCGCCACAACCTGAACTGATGACAAAAGAGGAAGGAGAAGATCATTTCTCTGTTTTGATGAACTCCGTTACGCCTGTCTGGTACTGGCGGGTGAATCATGAATATATCGACTTCTTACACGCGACAATTAAGCGCATGAAAATGTCGGAAATTAATGACACGCCCGGTCTGTTTGAGGCGCAGCGTCGCTGTAGCGATCTGAATTCAGCGGTTTATAAATATTACGACAACATCAAAAAGCGCTGTCTTAACGGTGAGAAGGTCTCGTATTCAGACCTGGACGTATTAAACCTTCGCCAGTGTTTTCGCGAGTTTAGCCTGGAAGCCTACCCGGAGCTGGTGGTGCTGGTCTGGCCGGAGTATGCGCGTCCTGAGGTTAACCCGGACGACGTCTGAGTGGCGTACTGGTTAGTTCTTGCAAACAGTCAGCGCCGTTGAGATATACTGAGCGCTGGTTTCGTTTGCAGACAGGATTTTATGGAACGCTTCTTTGAAAACGCAATGTATGCCTCTCGCTGGCTGCTCGCACCCGTCTATTTCGGTCTTTCCCTGGCGCTGGTCGCCCTGACGATCAAGTTCTTCCAGGAGATTTTCCACGTATTGCCTAACATTTTCTCCGTGGCGGAAGCCGATTTAATTCTGGTTCTGCTGTCGCTGGTGGATATGACGCTGGTGGGCGGCTTACTGGTGATGGTGATGTTCTCCGGTTATGAGAACTTCGTCTCTCAGCTTGATATCGCCGAGCATAAAGAAAAGCTCAGCTGGCTGGGGAAAATGGACGCCTCGTCGCTGAAGAATAAAGTTGCGGCATCTATAGTGGCAATCTCCTCTATCCACCTGTTACGCGTGTTTATGGACGCGAAAAACGTCCCGGATAATAAGCTGATGTGGTATGTGATTATCCACCTGACGTTTGTGCTGTCGGCGTTTGTGATGGGGTATCTGGATAAGATCAGCAAGAAATAAGGTACACATTTCTCCCTTCACCCTAACCCTCTCCTGGGGAGAGGGTTAGGGTGAAGGGAGAAAGCATCGAACCACACTATTTATCCGACGACGCCTGCCACAAATTCAGTTCCCCGTCCGCCACGTGCTGGTCAATCCGCGTCAGTTCATCTTCCGTAAAGCGCAGATTACCCAGCGCCTGAACGTTCTCCTCCAGCTGTTCCGGGCGGCTCGCGCCAATCAGCACTGACGTCACGCGAGCATCTTTCAGCAGCCAGCTCAACGCCATCTGCGCCATTGTCTGCCCGCGCGCCTGCGCCATCTCATTAAGCAGACGAAGACTGTTCAGGTTAGCTTCCGTCAGCATTTTCTGCGTCAGGCCGCGCACTTTGTTCCCCTCGTGCTGCATACGAGAACCTTCCGGAATACCGTTCAGGTATTTTCCGGTCAGCAGACCCTGCGCCAGCGGGGTAAAGGCAATACACCCCGTGCCGTTTGCTTCCAGCGTATCCAGCAAGCCGGTTTTATCGACCCAGCGGTTAAGCAGGTTATAGGACGGCTGGTGGATCAGCAGCGGGATCTTCCACTCGTGCAGCAGCGCGGCCATTTTTTGTGTGCGCTCGGTAGAGTAGGAGGAAATGCCCACGTACAGCGCTTTCCCACTCTGAACAGCATGAGCCAGCGCGGAGGCCGTCTCTTCCATTGGCGTATTTTCATCCACGCGGTGGGAATAGAAAATATCCACGTATTCGACGCCCATACGTTTCAGGCTCTGGTCGAGACTGGCGAGCAGATACTTGCGTGAGCCGCCTGAACCGTACGGGCCTGGCCACATGTCGTAACCGGCTTTAGTGGAGATAATCAGCTCGTCGCGATACCGGGCAAAGTCCTCACGCAGCAGGCGGCCAAAGTTCTCTTCCGCGCTTCCCGCAGGCGGGCCGTAGTTGTTGGCAAGATCGAAATGGGTAATACCGAGATCGAAGGCTTTACGCAGCAGCGCGCGCTGGGAGTCAAGGGGCTGAACGTGGCCGAAGCTATGCCACAGGCCCAGCGACAGCGCGGGCAGGCGCAGGCCGCTCTTGCCACAGTAGCGGTACTGCATATTCTCGTAGCGGGTAGCGTCAGGGTACCAGGACATGATGTCTCCTTTTCTTATAGATGATTTTTTGAAACGTCGTTTTCATTCTGAACTTATCACATCATGTCGTGCGAAGATAAGGGTTAACGGTGGCTGTGCGACCTGTGAAGCCACGCTAACTAAAAATAATCACAAAAGGTTATAATTTCCCTGCACCCTGCCGATAACGAGAGTAGCACTCGCCTCTGGGCGAATTCACCCTCACGGCAAGGAAGACTTATGAATATGCTCCGTAATTTCACGATCCGTTTCGTCATGCTGACGATCCTCGGGATTTTTTGTTTAATGTGGGCGGGCGTCGGGCTGTACAGCACCTGGTCCCTGTCACGGGTATCAGACGGCAATGAAGTCGATCGCCAGCTGGTTAAACAGATGATGGTGCTCAGCCAGGGCAACGATCAGTATTTCCGCTTTGTGACCCGTCTGAGCCGCGCCATGGAGGTCAAAGCCGCTGGCGGCACGCCGGATTTGTCCTCTGCCCAACAGGCGCTGGACAACATGGGTAAGAAACTGGCCGAAATGAAGGCGATCTCGCCTGGCCCAATGGATGAGCAGGTCTCTGCGCAGGTGATCGGTACCTGGCAGGCGCTGCTTGAACAGGGCGTGACGCCGCAAATGGAGCAGGCGAAGCAGGCGACCCTGGACGGCTACCGCCAGCAGGCCAACAACGTTACGCCGCCGCTAAGCCGTGCGTTCGGTGCCGCCGCCGAGAAGTTCAATAATGCCGCCGCGAAGACGCTCGACAGCACCCGCATGGTGGTCGACGGCCTGACCAGCATGACCCGCACGGTTATTATCGTCGCCACCATTATCGGCCTGCTGATCCTGCTCTTTACCGACCGCTACCTGGTGGCGATGCTGGTCAAACCGCTGGAGCGCATTCGCCAGCAGTTCCGCCAGATTGCCCAGGGCGATCTCAGCCAGCCCATTGCGCCTTTCGGCCGCAACTGCGTGGGACAGCTGGTGCCGCTGCTGAGCGCCATGCAGGACAGCCTGCGTGAAGCGGTCAGCACCATTCGCTCCGGCAGTGAGAATATCTGGCGCGGTGCGACGGAGATCTCCAGCGGCAACAACGATCTCTCTTCCCGTACCGAAGAGCAGGCTGCCGCGCTGGAAGAGACGGCGGCCAGCATGGAACAGCTGACCGCTACCGTGAAGCTGAACGCCGAAAGCGCGCGTCAGGCCAGCCAGCTTGCCGATGTGGCCTCAACCACCGCCAGCCGCGGCGGCTCGCTGGTGGAAGAGGTGGTCACCACCATGAGCGGTATTTCGGAAAGCTCGAAGAAAATTGCTGAAATCACCAACGTCATCAACAGCATTGCCTTCCAGACCAATATTCTGGCGCTCAATGCGGCCGTAGAAGCGGCGCGCGCGGGCGAGCAGGGGCGTGGGTTCGCCGTGGTAGCGGGTGAAGTCCGCAACCTGGCAAGCCGCAGCGCCAATGCGGCAAAAGAAATTGAGGGTCTGATTACCGATTCCGTGACCCGCGTAGAGCAGGGTGCGCAGCTGGTGAGCGACACGGGCACCACCATGGATGCGATTTTGCGCGACGTGACGGAGGTGACGACCATTATGAAGCAAATCGCGTCGGCTTCTGAGGAGCAAAGTAAGGGCATTTCGCAGGTCGGGATTGCCATTACGCAGATGGACGGCGTCACCCAGCAGAACGCCTCGCTGGTCGAAGAGGTTTCCGCGGCAGCCGCGGCGCTGGAACGCCAGACCGAAGAGCTTCAACGCTCGGTGCAGAAGTTCCGCCTGACGGCATAACACAACAGGCCGCCTGATGCGGCCTTACTTCTTTCTTTTCCCGATGCTGTTAGTGCGTCGCTTCACCAATCAGCGCGCCCGTGCCGGCACCCACGGCCGCGCCTTTCAGCACGCTATTGCCCGTCACCGCAGCCGCGCCCGCGCCAACGACGGCACCCACGGCACCGCCCTTACGTGCGTCTTTGCCTTTTTCGCCGTTTTTGAACATTGCCCCCGTGCCTGCGCCAACCACGGCACCGCCCACGGTTGATTTCAGATCTTTGCCCGTGGCAGCGCCAATAGCAGCACCTGCTACCGCGCCGGCGGCGGTTTTGTCGATGGCCATTCCCGAGGTGGAAAAAATGAGGGCGCTGATAACCAGCGTTGTTTTAATAAGTTTCATAACAGATCCTTTGTGACTGCTGTCAGTTGATACGGCGTTTCTCATTCTGAGGTGAGAAAAACGTCCAGATAGTGCCAGCAATAGCCACTCAACCTTTAGGCTAATCATGCCCTGGGCAAGGATCTCGACTGCCGGGCGGGGAGCCGCCCGGCGAAACGTTACGCCTGACGCTTGTCTTCCGTATTGGTATCGAAGTCGCTCGCCGCGTGGCGTTCGTGGAGCTGCTCGTTCAGCTCGCCGCTGGTGCGGTTAACGATGCGACCGCGCTTAACCGCATGGCGGTTCGCCACGTCCTTCGCCCAGCGCTGGACGTTGGTGTACTTCTCCGCGTCCAGGAACTCGGCGGCGTTATAGACGCTGCCCAGCGCCACGCAGCCGAACCAAGGCCAGATCGCCATATCCGCGATGGTGTACTCCTCACCCGCCACGTAGCGACCGCGCGCCAGCTGTTTATCCAGCACGTCGAACAGGCGCTTAGCTTCCATGGTGAAGCGGTCAATCGCGTACTCGATTTTTACCGGCGCATAGTTGTAGAAGTGGCCAAAGCCGCCGCCGAGGAACGGTGCCGCGCCCTGGAGCCAAAACAGCCAGTTCAGCGTCTCGGTGCGTCCCGCCGGATCTTTCGGCAGGAAGTGGCCGAATTTCTCCGCCAGATAGAGCAGGATATTGCCGGATTCAAAGACGCGCGTTGGCGGGTTCGTGGAGTGGTCACGCAGCGCCGGTATTTTCGAGTTCGGGTTCACGTCTACAAACCCGCTGGAGAACTGGTCGCCCTCGCCGATGCGGATCAACCACGCATCGTATTCCGCGCCCGTCACGCCCAGCGCCAGCAGCTCTTCGAGCATGATCGTCACCTTCTGGCCGTTCGGTGTGCCCAGCGAGTAGAGCTGCAGCGGGTGAGAGCCGACAGGAAGATCTTTCTCATGCGTTGCGCCGGAAATTGGACGGTTGATGTTGGCGAACGCGCCGCCGCCGTTCTTTTTCCATTCCCACACTTTGGGTGGCTGATACGTGTTGTCTGACATGTTGGCCTGCCTTTTTAGTGATGTGTTGAGGCAGTGTAGCAGGAGATTTGTGAAGCGTTTAACGTTGTGAGCGCAAGCAATTAACCGCTATTCCTTCTGCTGCTTATATATATCAAATCCGGCATAAGCTTAATCGAAAATCGCATTTTCATAATTAATGCGTAAACCACTAAAGCTGAATATGATGCTTCAACATAAATAAAAGATGCAGTAATAAACACTTTATAAGGCAAGGAGTTAGTGAGATGCGCAAGCTTCTGTTATCGGCAGTGGTCGTTTCGCTCGCATTAGGCCTGGCGGGCTGTGATGATGCGAAAAATAAAGAGACAAATTCGGCCGCGGCGGCAAAAAGCGACGCGCCAAAAGAGGGCGGTTCGCTCATTATCGGGATTACCTCCGGCGACCCGTTAGCCGTTAATCCGCTCTACGCCAGCGACCGCACAACATTAACCATCATGCAGGCGCTTTATGCCCCGCTGTACAGCTTTAATAACGGCAACATTGAGTGGGGCCTGGCGGAAAGCCTGACGCCTTCTGCCGACAACCTGAGCTATACCCTGACGCTAAAACCCAACCTAAAATGGCAGGACGGACAGCCGCTGACGGCGGACGACGTGGTCTTCACCTTCAATAAGCTGCTGGATGCCAAACAGCACAGCTTCTTCCGCAGCATGTTTACCTACGGCGGCAAGCCTGTTGAAGTGAGCAAGGTTGATGAGCGCACCGTTAAGTTCACCTTACCGCAGGTCAGCGCGGCCTTTACCGGCACCCTGGTGCAGATCTACCCGATCCCGCAGCACGTGTTCGCCGGTGAAGGCGACCTGGAAAAGAGCACCAAAAACGATGCGCCGGTCGGTTCCGGGCCGTTCAAATTTAAAGAGTATCGCGCCGGTCAGTATTACGCCCTTACGCGCTTCGACGATTACTGGAACGGCAAACCGAAGCTCGATTCCGTCACCTACCGTTTCGCCAAAGACAGCAACGCCGCCAACCTGGCGCTGCAAAACGGTGAAATCAACCTCAAGATGGTTGACCCGCAGGATGTGAACCGCCTGAAAAATACCGGGAAATTTGACTTCGTGGTCTATCCGGAAGGCCGTCTGGCCTATATGACGTTCAACCAGAACGTGGCGGTGATGAAGAGCAAAGCGCTGCGTCAGGCCATCGCGTACGCCATCAACAAAGACGAGCTAACCCAGACCGCGTTTACCTCGCTGGACTACGCTAAACCGGCAACCTCGTTCCTGACGCCAGATACGCTTTACAAGACGGATGACGTTGAACAGTACAAATTCGATCTGCAAAAAGCCAAAGACCTGCTCAAGACGTCCGGCGCGCCGGACAACCTCAAGCTGCGCCTGGCGTATGTGAACACCAACAAAACCCAGGAGAGCATGGCGCTCTACATTCAGCAGGCGCTGAAGGGCATTGGGGTGAACGTGGAGCTGATGCCGCTGGACTCCAACGCCATGTCTCAGCGCAGTCTTGATATGAACAACACCGCGTGGGAACTGAACCTGGGCGGCTACATTATGGGAGCAGAGCCGGACGGTTACAAATCGCTGTTCATGAGCAACGAAGCCTATAACTACGCGCACTACAAAAATCCGCAGTTTGATGCCCTGTGGGATAAAGGTGCGGTGGAAACCGACGCCGCGAAACGTGCCGATATCTACAAGCAAATTCAGCAGACCGTGGCGAACGAGATGACCTACTACCCGATCGCCTACACCAATGCGACCGTCGCCGTGGATAAACGCTTCGGCGGCACGAAGGAAGCGGAGCCGAAGCCGGTTTATCTGTTCCAGGATCTGTCAAAAATTTATCAAAAATAGGCTGTTGCCCCGGTCGTAAGATCGGGGCCTTTTAAGGGCACGTCGTGAACACACTCCTCACGCGTCGGCTGCTGCAGCTGCTGCCGATGCTTTTCTTTATTTCGCTGGTGGCGTTTTTGCTGGTCAAGCTCGCGCCCGGCGACCCCGTGGCCGCGTACATCACGCCGCGTATGGCGCCGGAAGATATTGAGCGAATTCGCCAGAGCCTGGGGCTGGATAAGCCGCTGGTCACGCAGTACGTCCTGTGGCTGAAAAGCGTCCTGCAGGGCGATCTCGGCTATTCGTTGATTTACCACCGCCCGGTGCTGGAGATGATCGGCGAACGCATTCCGGCCACGCTGGGGCTGATGGGGGCGTCGCTGCTGATGGCTATCGTGCTGGCGATCCCGCTGGGGCTGCTGGCGGGGGCATTTAAGCACCGCTGGCTGGATCACCTGTTGAACCTGTTTGCCTATATCGGCATCTCGGTACCGATTTTCTGGTTCGGCATTTTGCTCATCACCGTTTTTGCCGTGCAGCTTAACTGGTTCCCCAGCATGGGGATGCGCACCATCGGCATGGAAGATAATGCGCTGGATCTGCTGCGCCACGGCGTGCTGCCGTGTATTGCGCTCACGTTTTATAATCTTTCCAGCTACGTACGCTACATCCGCTCCAACACCATCTCGCAGCTCTCGGCCGACTACGTGCAGACCCAGCTGGCCTACGGCGCCACGCGTTCCAGCATTCTGTTCCGCCACGTGCTGAAAAACGTGCTGCTGCCGGTGATCACCCTGTTCGGATTGTCGTTCGGTGAGCTGATTGTGGGGGCCTATGTGACGGAAAGCGTCTTCTCCTGGCCGGGGATGGGGCTGCTCGGGATCCAGTCGATCGCCTCGCTGGACTACCCGCTGATTATGGCGATCATCATGCTCTCGTCGATAATGCTGATCGTCGGTAACCTGATCGCCGACGTGCTTTATCGCTTCGCCGATCCCCGCATTCGTACGCTGAGGTAACCGGATGAGCAGACGCTGGCAGCAGGTTCGTCACCAGCTGCGCCGCAACCGTCCGGCGCAGTTCTCCCTGTTTGTGCTTTTTATTTTCGTTGTCGCCGCGCTCTGTGCGGGGTTAAGTCCGTACGATCCAGATCGGATGGCGCTCGGCGCGCGCACGTTGCCGCCGGATGCCGCGCACTGGTTCGGCACCGACGAATACGGGCGCGACTACTTTACCCGCGCGCTGTACGGCGGCCAGATCTCCCTGATGGTCGGTTTTCTTGCCATGCTCTTTTCCACGCTTATCGGCACGGTGGTAGGAACGGTGAGCGGCTATTTTGGCGGCTGGCTGGATAACCTGATGATGCGCGCCGTGGATATCCTGATGGCCATTCCGGCCTTCTTCCTGCTGCTGGTGGTGAATGCTTACCTCAAGCCGGGCGTGGATAACATCATTCTGATTATCAGCCTGCTGACGTGGATGAACATGTCGCGTCTGGTGCGTGCTGAAACCCTATCGGTGAAAGAGCGCGAGTACGTGCTTTATGCCCGCGCGTCGGGAGCGCATCCGCTGCGTATTATCGTGCGCCACATCATTCCCGGCGTGCTGCCGACCATTATCGTGGCGGCCACGCTGAATATCGCCTCGGCCATTCTGATGGAGTCTACGCTCAGCTTCTTAGGGCTGGGCGTGCAGGCACCGGCGGCATCATGGGGAAGCATGCTTAACAACGCCCAGTCTTATATTGGCGAAGCGTCGTGGCTGGCGATGTTCCCCGGCATTCTGATCCTGCTGACGGTGTTCAGCTTTAACGTGCTGGGCGATGTGTTCCGTACCGCCTTTGAGCCGGGAGCAAATCGCGATGAGTAACTTATTAGCGCTTGAGAACCTGCAAACCACGTTCCGCACCCGCGAGGGCGAGGTTCACGCGGTGCGCGGCGTGAGCTTTCAGGTTCAGCCGGGGGAACTCGTCGGTATCGTCGGCGAGTCGGGCTGCGGGAAAAGCGTCACCTGTAAGTCGATTATCCAGCTTCTGGGGAGCAACGGACGGATAACCGGCGGCAGCATTCGCTTCCAGAATGAGGACCTGGCGCAGAAAACGCCCGCGCAGATGCGTGCCATTCGCGGCAACGAGATCGCGATGATTTTTCAGGATCCGATGACCGCCCTGAACCCGGTGCTCACTATCGGCAAGCAGATGTCTGAGATCCTGGTGCGAAATAAAAAACTGTCGAAAAAAGCGGCCAAAGCGGCAGCAATAGCCATGCTGGATCAGGTGGGCATTGCTGAAGCGGAACGCCGATACGACCAGTATCCCCACGAGTTCAGCGGCGGGATGCGCCAGCGGGTGATGATCGCTATTGCGCTCTCCTGCAATCCGAAGCTTCTTATTGCCGATGAGCCGACCACCGCGCTGGACGTGACCATTCAGGCGCAGATCCTGCGCCTGCTGAAAAGTCTGCAACAGCAGACCCGGACCGCGATTTTGCTGATCACCCACGATCTCGGCGTGGTGGCACAGGTCTGCAGCCGCGTGGTGGTGATGTACGGCGGGCTGGTGATGGAGGAGGGGAGCGTGGAGGACATTTTTTATCGCCCTGCGCATCCTTACACCCAAGGTCTGCTGGCCTCTCTGCCGCGCCCGGATGAGGTCAACCAACGTTTATCGCCCATTGAAGGTTCGCCGCCTGGCCTGCTTAACCCGCCGCCGGGCTGTCCATTTGCGGAACGCTGCCCGAAGCGCATGCCCCAGTGTGAACGGCAACCCGCATTTTACACCGCCGGAGAGGGCCATCGCGCCGCCTGCTGGCTATGGGCCGAGGAGATTCAGGCATGAGTGAACAACAGGCGCCATTAGTGAGCGTGCGCGATCTGCGGAAGCACTATCCGCTCAACGGCGGTTTGCTGCGTAAAGGCGTGGCCGTGAAGGCGGTTGATGGCGTGAGCTTTGATATCCAGCCCGGCGAGACGTTTGGCCTGGTGGGGGAGTCCGGCTGCGGAAAATCCACCCTCGGGCGCGCCATACTGCGCCTTTTCGATATTACCTCTGGCGAGATCCACTTTGCCGGACAGGCAATCGCCCACGTCCGCGAAAGAGAGCTCAAGCCGCTGCGTAAGCGGATGCAGGCAATTTTTCAGGATCCTTACTCCTCGCTCAACCCCGGTATGACGGTGCGACAGCTGGTGGCCGAACCGATGCAGATCCACGGCTACAGCCGTGAAGAACAGCGCGAACGAACGGAAACGCTGCTCTACAAAGTGGGGCTGAAGCACGAACATCTTGAACGGTTCCCGCATGAGTTCAGCGGCGGGCAGCGTCAGCGCATCAGTATTGCCCGCGCGTTGTCCGTGCATCCTGAATTTGTGCTGTGCGATGAGCCGCTCTCGGCGCTGGACGTATCGGTGCAGGCGCAGGTGGTGAATATTTTGCAGGACCTGCAGCAGGAGTTGGGGCTAACCTATCTGTTTATCGCCCACGATCTCTCGATGGTGCGCCATATCTCCAGCCGTATTGGGGTGATGTATCTCGGCAAACTGGTAGAGGTGGCCCCGGCGAATGAACTGTATCAGCGCCCGGCACACCCTTACACCCGCGCGCTGCTGGCGGCGGTTCCCCAGGCCGATCCACGCATCCGCAATCTCGAAGACGCCACCCTGCGCGGCGACATTCCAGGCCCCACGTCCGCGCTGCCAGGCTGTAAGTTCTGCAGCCGCTGCCCGCACGCCATGCCGGTTTGCCAGACGCAGGAGCCTGCGATGCAGGAGATTGCGCCAGGGCATTTCGCGGCATGCTGGCTGTTTTAAATGTTATTCACGCGTCGCGCAGGTGTATGATAAACGCTCCTCTGTCAGGTTAATTACAACGTGCAGACGACGACAACCCATAAAAAATTGCCGCCTGCCTGTTTTAGGTTGGATACATGCGTAAAGGAAAGTTAAGCAGTGATGCGCCATTCGGGACATTGTTAGGCTATGCGCCCGGTGGCGTGGCGATTTACTCATCGAATTACGGCAGTCTGGATCCGCGAAAATACCCGGAAGACGCGGATTTCCGCAGCTATATCGGCAATGAATACATGGGCCACAAGTGGCAGTGCGTCGAGTTTGCCCGCCGTTTCCTGTTCCTCAACTATGGCTTCGTGTTTACCGACGTCGGCATGGCGTGGGAAATCTTCTCCCTGCGCTTTTTACGCCAGGTGGTGAACGATAACATTCTGCCCCTTCAGGCTTTTGCCAACGGCTCAAAACGCGCGCCGCGCGCCGGGGCACTGCTGATCTGGCAAAAAGGCGGCGAGTTTCACGAGACCGGCCACGTTGCGGTGATCACCCAGCTTCTGGACGATAAGGTGCGTATTGCGGAGCAGAACGTTATTCACTCGCCGCTGCCGCTCGGGCAGCAGTGGACGCGCGAGCTGCGCATGACCGTGGAGAATGGCTGCTATACCCTTCATGACACCTTCAGCGATACCGAAATTCTCGGCTGGATGATCCAGACGGACGACACGGAGCATAGCATTCCCCAGCCTGAACCGGACGGTGAACTGCTGAAAATCCGCGGCGCGCGGCTGAAAAACAAACGTCAGTTCGACGGAAAATGGCTGAACGAAAATGACGCGCTGCAGCAGGCATATATCCGCGCCAACGGCCATGTGATCAACAAAGATCCCTGCCAGTACTTCACCATTACCGAAAGCGCCGAGCAGGAGCTGATCAAGGCCACCAACGAACTGCACCTGATGTACCTGCACGCGACGGACAAGGTGCTGAAAGACGACAATCTGCTGGCGCTGTTCGACATCCCGAAAATCCTCTGGCCGCGCCTGCGCCTCTCCTGGCAGTGGCGTCGCCACCATATGATCACCGGTCGTATGGATTTTTGCATGGATGAGCGCGGCATTAAGGTTTACGAATACAACGCCGATTCCGCGTCCTGCCACACTGAAGGCGGGCTCATTCTCGAAGAGTGGGTGAAAAACGGCTATCGCGGCAGCGGGCATAACCCGGCAGAAGGGCTGCTGGAAGAGCTGACCGGCGCATGGAAGCATAGCCACGCACGGCCGTTCGTCCACATCATGCAGGACAACGATGTCGAAGAGGACTATCACGCGCTCTTTATCCAGCGCTCGCTGATGCAGGCCGGGTTTGAAACCAAAATTCTGCACGGGCTTGGCGCCCTGAGCTGGGATGCTGCCGGGCAGCTGATTGACGACGAGGGTCGCCACGTCAACTGCGTGTGGAAAACCTGGGCGTGGGAGACGGCGATAGAACAGATCCGCGAGGTCAGCGAAACCGAATACGCCGCCGTGCCGATCCGCACCGGGCATCCTGAGGGCGAAGTGCGCCTGATTGATGTGCTGCTTCGCCCGGAAGTGCTGGTCTTCGAACCGCTGTGGACCGTTATTCCCGGCAACAAGGCGATTCTTCCGGTCCTGTGGCAGCTGTTCCCGAACCACCGCTACCTGCTCGACACCGATTTTGAGGTGAACGACCTGCTGAAGCAGACCGGATACGCCGTCAAGCCGATTGCCGGACGCTGCGGCAGCAATATCGATCTCATCAGCGCCCAGGACGAGCTGCTGGATAAATCCAGCGGCAAGTTTGTTGACCGCAAAAATATCTACCAGCAGCTGTGGTGCCTGCCAAACGTGGACGGCAAGTACATTCAGGTCTGTACCTTTACCGTGGGCGGAAATTACGGCGGGACCTGCCTGCGCGGTGATGACTCGCTGGTGGTGAAAAAAGAGAGCGATATCGAGCCGCTGATTGTACTGAAGGATAAGTAACGTGCATCTGCGCTAAAAAAGCCCCCGCAGGGTATTCTCTGTGGGGGCTTTTTGTTACTGCGCTTCCTCGTCCTGCTGCGCGCTGGTTTTCAATTCGATGATGCGTCCAATCTGGTCATGATAAACCGTCAGCAGGTTGTGCTGGCTCATCTCCGAGATGAGCTGCGGTGAGACGTTAAAGCTGCGGGCAAGTTCGTCATGATGCAACAAGCCCGGCTGACGTCGTCTTACGTTCGCGCGGCGGCGGTTGTACTGATACCACAAAATCAGCAGCCAGCCGTTGAGTGCGGCGAACAGCAAATAGATCAACACCGTATTAAAGGAGGCAATAATCACGCTCCACCGGTGGTCGCTCTCCTCGGTTAACTGCATCCACAGCCTGGCATACAGGAAGAACAGAAATCCGCCCCACGCCACCACGGTTAACGCGGCATCAAAAAGTCGTGGCAGCAACCGATGTTCAGTCAAAATTAAGGTATTTTCATTCATTGAAGGCTTCCTTTTCCCCTGTCCGGACTGATCCAGCGCGCGCGGGCGCGCTGACGTTTAAGCATGACTTTTGGAAATGCGACGAGGGTGGTGAACAGACCAATCATCCAGTAGACCATCGGGAACCAAATCACCCAGAAAAGCGAGCTTGCCACCTTGCGCTCATAGCGCCGCTCGATGTACAAGCTGACCAGGAACTGCAGCAGGCACATCACGCCCAGCAGCAGCCCGGTAAACGCCGGGGGAAACAGGGTTTCAACGGTCAGCCTGGCGGGAATTGGCGCGACGTGGCTGATGATGTACAGCAGCACCGTTATCGCATACGCGAAGGCCCACAGCGTTGACAGCGCGTACTCCAGAAACAGGGGCCACATGCGGTGATGCTCCCAGCGCGCCATCTTGCGCAGGTTGACCAGAAATACCTCCGCGCCGCCCTGTGCCCAGCGCAGACGCTGCTTCCACAGGCCCTTCAGCGTCTCCGGCATCAGGATCCAGCACAGCGCCCGCGGCTCGAAAAAGATATCCCAGTGGCGCAGCTGGAGCTTCCAGCTGATGTCGATGTCTTCGGTGATCATGTCCGGGCTCCAGTACCCGACGTCCGCCAGCGCCTGCCGACGAAAGGCGGCGATGACGCCGGAGACGGTAAAGACCCGGCCATAGATCCGCTGCGTCCGCTTGATGAGCCCAATGATGGACGAAAACTCGCCAACCTGAATGCGGCCAATCAGCGTGGAGCGCGTGCGAATGCGCGGGTTCCCGGTGACCGCCCCGACGTGGGGATACTGAATCAGCGGCGCGACCAGATAGGCCGCGGTGTCGCGGTCGAGCAGGGCGTCGCCGTCAATGCAGACCAGCAGATCGCCCCGGGCCGCTGCCGCCCCGGCTTTGAGCGCCACGGCTTTTCCCTGGTTCTCCGCGAGGTTAATCACCCGCAGGCGCGGCTGCTCCAGCGCCAGCTGCTGCAGCACTTGCGCGGTGTTATCAGACGAGCCGTCGTTGATGGCGATCACTTCAATATTCTCGTACCGCTGAGCCAGCGCGGCGCTGATGGTCTCTCTGGCGTTTCTTTCCTCATTGAAACAGGGGATCAGAATTGAGATGAGCGGCTCGCCGGCGAGCGTCGGGGCGGGCGTGTCTTTATCCCACGACCAGCGGCGTTCAAGCTGAAACCAGAAATAGAGGCCGCCGGTGACCCAGAGCACGGACATAAACAGCGGCCAGAAGAAGACAAAATCCAGAATCAACTCGCCGGTAAAGAGGGCGGCCACCCCTAACGGCAGCCCGAATACCAGACACAAAATTGAAAAGGCGATTATGCGATCAGTCATTGTCAGGGTACCAGTAGGAAGAAAAGACGGGCCTGATGCGCGAGATATCAGGCTGGTTATTGATGAAATCGTCAGGGTAGTAGCCGTAGTTTTTGATGCCGTTCAGCTGGAGGACGCGCATCCACGCCGCAAGCTGACTGTCGGAGACGGCGCGCTGCGGCTTCTGCTCCCAGTCTCTGGCCTGCAGCTCGAAAATGGTTTTATCCAGCGCGCCGGGCCGCGCGGCGACGGCCTTGATCAAACGCGTCAGCCAGGCATTGCTCTCGTTCGCCGGAACGGACTCCATCAGCGGCATTGCCATGGGCACCGTCCAGTCATAGGCCGCCAGAAAATCATTGAGATTCTGCGCAAACCACGCTTCGCTTTCGGGCTGCAGAATGGGAAGGACGAACATATTGCGCGCGGTTTTTATCTGCGGGCCGCGGATGTGCTTCACCGCCTGGCTCAGAGCGCGGGTAAAACCGATAAGCCTCCGGCTTTTCTGGCGCGTCGTGTCCTGCCCGGCAGCGTCAACGTCCGTCAGTACCGCATCGTCATGGAACAGGATCCCGTTGAAGCTGGCATGGCGGGCCAGATCTTCATAGATTTCCGTCACCTGCAGGCGAACCTGCGGGTCCCACGGTGAAAGCCTGAGGTAGGGCTCATTGGCCTCGCGCAGCTGGCCGGTTCGATCGTCCCGGCGCTGCACGCGCGGCAGGGCAGGATCGAGATCGAACGAGAGCACCGGCATCCACGCGTAGACCTTCACCCCCGCGCGGGTTTGCAGCTGCCAGGATACGAAGTTAAAGAGATCGGCCCGGACCGGAAGCCGGCGGTTGGGGAAATAGAGCGCCCTGATCCTGCCATCGCCCTGCGGGTCGGCAAACGCCTGCAGGAAGACGTGGCTGATTTTCATGTCGTAGACCCGCTGGATCAGCCTGTTGATGTTTTGGGTCTGCTGAGCCGGATCGGGATCGTAAACGTAGTCGAGATCGACGTGCATCACGCGCACGGGATCGAGCTCCTGAACCCGGCTGACCGAACTGGCAAACGCTTTGAGCGAGGGGTTGCCGGCGATCAGCAAACGGGGAATGCTACCGAGATTGCGCACGTCACCCAGACCGTCCTCCAGAGTAAAGGCCAGCCGGTAGCCCTGCTGCCTGGCGATGGCGAGCGACGTACCGCTGGCGGCACCGTAAGGCCAGACCCAGGCGCGCGGCGCTTTGCCCGTCACCTGCGCGATTTTCTCCGTCACCTTGCGGACGTCATCGCCGATCCGCTGGCTGAACTGCTGGTCAGTTTCATAGCGCCCCGTCGCTTTATCATAAAAGCGGTTGGCGATGGCCGGTTCGCGGCTGCCCTGCGGGTTGGCGACGATGCCGTAATGCGAGGCCCAGGTATGCGATCCGATCTCAACCAGCGGAGACTGGCTGAGCTCGCGCACCATGTCCCAGGTCGCGAAGCGATCCCGGGGCGTCATCAGGCCGCCAAAGTTCACCTTCTGGTTTGCTGGCGTATCCACCCAGCTGCCCACCGGCGCCCAGAGCGCAGGCACGTTCCAGGCCTTAAGCAGCGGCCAGACGCGGGTGTAGAAGCTGCTGTAGCCGTCGTCAAAGCTAAGCAGAACGGCTTTCGGCGGCAGCGATTTTTTGCCGTCATGCGCGTCCAGAATGTCCTGCACGCTGATGGCGTGATAGCCGTTGTGCAGAAGCCAGCTAATCTGCTCGTTTAGCGCGCTGGTGCGCACGGAGAGGTAGCGCTGATCGGCGGCATCGTCTTCGACGTCGTGGTAGGCCAGCACCAGAAACTGGTTCTGCGGCCAGGGTTTGCTCGCCTCCGGCTGCGGCCGCTCGCTGGGCGCAACGAACGTGATCGCCTGCGCCCAGACGCTCGCGCTGAGGCAGAGCCAGCCGATGAGGATCAGGCTCACGGAAAAACGTGTGTTCAGCATATTCATCCTTAAAAGCGTAAAGTCGCATCAAGCGTGACGGAGAGGTTGCTCTCGCGTTTGCCGTCGTAAGGGCGTTTATCCCAGTTAAGCATCACGCCGGTATCAATGACGTTATTCCACTGGACGCGTTGCCCGTAGCCCAGCAGGGCGATGGCGCCAACGGACTGGTTTTTCTGCCAGTAGCTGCCGCCTCCCGCCACCAACTGCTGGCTCCAGAGGGTGTCGTAATGGCGGTACATCTCATGGTCCACGGACAGGGCGGCCGTCACGGACAGATCCCGCGCCGGGTTGTAATAGAGCGTGTCCCGCAGGCTGTTTTTACTGGCGGCGATCCCCGGTTCAAGATCCAGCGTCAGGGTCGGGGTCTGCCAGAGACGCTCCTTACCCGTAAGGGTGTATTCCTGTCGGCGATTATGGTTTGAGAAGCGGCTGACGGCGGCGCTGAACTGGTACTCACGGCGCTCGTTTTGATACCAGCGGATCCCGCCTTCACCCCGGTTGGCGCTAATCCCGTTGCGTAATGCCCGTAGCGGCGCGGTGCGGGATAAGCGTTCAAGGCTGCCGCTGAACTGCCAGTTATCATTGAGAAAGTACGTGGTTGAGAGGCGAGCACCCGGCTTGTTTTCACCGTGATAGCGGTTGCTGGATACCTCGGCTTCGAGCTGAAGGTCGCGAGGACGCCACTCGATGCCGCCCAGGATGTGACGGCTGGTGCCTTTGCCTTCATCGAAATTACCCTGCGCATAGCGGGTACCCGCAAACAGCCGCCAGCTATCCGCTACCGGTGGACCATAGAGCGTGGCATCCCCGTTCAGGTCGTGCGTCCCGCTGATGGGGTTATCGGAGTGCAAGCCCTTGCTTGCGTTAAGGCGCAGCTCGGACATGTGATGCACCGTTCTGAGCCTGTCCAGACGCCTGGCGCTGCGAGCAACGGGCGCGCAGGCAAGCACGTCGTCGGCCAGTAAATCCATCTGGCGCCACTCCTGCAGATCCATGGCGACGTAAGCCTGCTGCTGTTCCAGCTCCAGATTAGATGGCTCCAGCGCCTCCGCCCTTTTCAACGCTTGCTCGGCCGCGCGCGGCTGGCCCCGCGCCTGAAGCAGGGTGGCATAGTCAATCTGCAGCCCCTGATTGCCCGGCGCCGTTGTTGCCAGACGGTGCGCCAGCTTCTCCGCATCCGGCAGGGCGTTGGTTGAGAGCAAATAGTTAAATTTGAGCGACTGCCCGGTAAGCCACCGATCGTTGGGCTGCGGAGTGGGCGAGCCAAAATCGTAGCGGATCCACGGAACGCTGTGGGTCTGGCGCTCTACGTACTGTCGAGCGGCCTCATACTGCCCCGTGTCCAGCCAGGCGTAGAAAAGCGCATGCTCCTCGTCCTGCGGATCGGCGGCGTATTGCGGATAGCGTTGCAGCAGCGAGAAGGCGGCAGTGGCGTTTTTCTCCTGCAGATACGCGGAGATCGCCCAGCCGATGGCCCAGCCCGGCACCGGATGCTGCGCCTCCGTCAGCGCCTGATATTCACGGATGACCTGCGGGTAATCGCCATGCGCGTACAGCGCACCCAGCCTGTCGATACGGGCGAGGATGATGTCTTCCGCTGCCTGCGGTTCGTGTTGCCAGCGTGAGAGCAGGGCGTCGTAACGATTCAGTGCCGTTTGCGCCAGCTGCAGGCGCTCCTTTTCCGTTCTGCCAGGCACGTCGGCAAGGCGAACCCATTCTGCGGCGGCATTAAGCTCCAGACGGCGGCGCTGCGCGGGGGTCAGCGTTACCCTTTGTGACAGCATCAGCGCGGGAGTACTCACCCGGTTATCCGTTAGCGCGTCAATCAACTCGCTAAGGAGCGCGTTATTTTCCGGCGCAAGGGTCAGCGCGCGCGTGTCCGCTAAAAGCCGATTCCAGCTTTTTCCCTGGCGTAACCAGACGTACGAGAGCGTCTGAAGATGCGCCGGAGAGGGATCCTCCGTCACCAGCTGGCGGGCTTCCTGCAGAGCGAGCGTATCCATGCGGGCATCGGCCAGGGTTTTGATATAACCGATACGATAATCGTCATTATGTGGTGCAAGGCTACGCGCCTCTTTCCACAGTGATAAGGCAGGCTGCCACGCTTTTTGATCTCTTCTGGCCTGCGCGACAGCCGCAACGCCGCGAGCGGGCAGCGGCATATAAATGCCATAGCGCTGCCAGAGCTGAATCACCTCGTCATTACGACCTGCCCACGCAGCCACCTGTAACCAGTCCGCCACTTGCTCGGGCGTCAGGGCATGCTGTTGCTGATACCGCTGAAGATAATTGAGAAACGGCGTGTAATTACCGTTACGTGCCTGTTGAATCTGTTGCTCATAAACGGATTCCGTTGCCTGAACGAGAACAGGAAACAGAAATAGCAGAAACAATAATCCTGGGGCGCGATAAAAGAATAACGTATTGAAGCGAAGCGATCTTTCCATATCTATTTGCCATTTGTTTATCATGAATCCATTGCATAACACGGCCGCCTTTTAACGCTGCGTTAAAGGCCATTAATGAGAACATTAAATCTGAATGCAGTAACGTTTGGGGTACTTACTTTAAGGTAATTATGGAACCTCCTCTTTGGGGACTGGGTGGAAGGTAATGTACACCTGATATGTTGCCGGATAAATATGGTGAAAAGCAGAGGGGTAGTTTTGGGATAATTCTGGAATGAGATGTCTTTTGTGATTATTTTGAATTGAATGCGTATTTGTAACTCTTTGATATTGATGTGTTTTATTTATCTCTTTTTGAGTTTGTTTATATTCCTGGCGAGGTTTTATTGTAGCAATTAAAGTACTTTCTGGTGCATGTTTGGGAAGTTTCATGACAAAAAGTCTTAATGTTCAGCGAAGTGACTTTTCTGCGATTGTTTTTTATTTATAATTAACGCCAGCCATTGAATGAAAGTCTACAGGAAGTCTTACTCATCAATGTCTGTATTGAGGGATGTTCAACGCCAGAATACATATTGTCGTTAATATTACAGCGCTATAAAACGAAGGCGGCCTTCTTTCTGAAGGTGCGTTCTTGCTTTAATCTAAAAGGGATGGTTAGTGGCAACTTCAATAGTGTTAGTGACCCAGGATCGCTATCTTGTCAGGGGGATGAGGCTATTTTTCCCGGATATTATCCTGCTCGACTCGATTGACAGAAACATATTTGATAACGGTGCAGATGAATATTCTGTGTTGATTGATAGCCGTTCTCCGCTCCGTTTATATGATTACCTGATACGCCATCCGGCCAGAACAAAAAAAACGATCTGCTGCGTTATGCTGGATATGCGACATCGCGAGGAGAATCTACTCAGTATGAAGTTGTTTATGAACACGTCGCTTACGGCGCCGGATATGGCATCGTTATTTAACCTGGTGCTCAATATGAAGGGCAGGCGTCTGACCACTAAATGGCTGCTTAACTTACGGCTTGGCACGCACGAAGCGATCATGCTGCGGTTGTTGAGGGCAGGGATGTCGATGGAAGCGATTGCCGATGAACTGAACACGTCAGTGAAGAGCCTCTATCGCAAACGGACAGCGCTGTCGGAACGCCTAGGGGCGGAGAACTTCAACGAGGCGTGTTTGTTTATCTTTAAAAACAAACTGCTGGATGTGGTTGGGAACGATCCCTGAATTCCTCAGAGCCTAAAAGCAAAAACCCGCCACAAGGGCGGGTTCTTTTACTGGAAATAATTCAGAACGACCAGCGCAGATTAGCGTTAACCGAGTTGACGCGGGTATCCGCACCATATTGCCCCTGATAACCCACATCCAGCGTCGCAGCACGCGACAGCTGTACGCTCACGCCGATATCACCCACCATCACGTCCTCATCCACGGCCTGCCCCTGAGTAATGAACGCGTCGCTGCCCGCAAATGCCATGCGCGAAGAGGTATTCTTATCGCCATAGGCGTGCTGCCAGCCCAACGAACCGTAGAGGTTCACGTTCTTTGGCAGCTCGGTCACACCGCGCACCCCGAGGGTGGAGTAAAAGGTATTCATCGTTTCGTTACGCACGCTCAGCGCGGCGGCACCGCCGTCTTCCCTGAAGCTGTCGGTATGCAGTCGAATGTACGATAAATTGACGAACGGCTCGATATTCATATCAGGCTGGCCGAAGCGGTAGCCCGCTTCGGTGAATGCCAGCAGCGAGTTGGCGTCGTAATCCGACTTCAGCCGATCCGAGAAGCCGCTGAAATCAACGCTGCGCTCGCCTTCGATCTTGTGCCAGGTGTAACCCAGCGCGCCGCGAAGGGAGAACGCATCCTGTTGACCCGCCGCATACAGGCCAAGGTGGTAGTTATCGGTATCCGTTGAGGAACGACGGCTGTCGACGTCGTAATCACCGCGGCTGTAGCCGAAGTAGCCACCGACACGCACGTTATGATCCGCCAGCTTGCGATCTGCCCCCAGCAGGAAGCCGGTGGTGTTGCCGTCCAGTTTGCCCACGTTACCGTCGCCGTCGTTTCGGCTCCAGGAGCTGAAGGTCTGGCCCCAGACGCCATTGTTTTGCGGCTCCGGCTGCTGCACCAGCGACATCGCTAACGGTGGTATCGGGAGGCTGTCGTTATCAAACGCACGCTGCATACGCTGGTTTAAGACGTTAAACACCTGCGTGCTGCCGGCGATCAGGTTGGACTGCATTGACGGATAAACTTCACCGGACAGCTGGTTGAACGCCTCGCGCGCTTCCGGCGCGCTGAGTACCAGCAGCGAGTTATATAGCGCCAGCGACGGGCCGCTTTGCGTCAGGGTGGAGAGCGCGCTAGCGGTATTCCACTGGTTGCTACTTTTGGCGACGGTCTGGAAAATCCCCGGCTTGCCGCTGCCCGGATTCTCACCGCCAGGGTTTTCTCCCCCCGGGTTCTCACCGCCAGGGTTTCCTCCTCCAGGGTTTCCTCCTCCTGGATTTTCACCTCCCGGGTTTTCGCCTCCCGGATTCTCGCCGCCGGTCTCTTTCTGCGCGATAGTCAGATCGACGGCGTTGGTGCTCTGGTTGAGCGCCACGTCCAGGAAGGCGGATTTAGACACCGCCCCCGCGAACTGACCGTCAATTCCCCCGTCGGAGGTTAAAATGCGGTAGCTTTGGCCCGTTTTGTAGCTGGTTTGCGGATCCAGCGCGGTGACCTGTACCTGAGCCCGATCGCTGATGGTCGTTTTGCCTGCGACCAGCAGCTGGTCGCTGCGGCCATCACCGGCAATATCGACATCATAGAAAGAGTCACCTACAAAATTCAGATAACGTTTCAGCGTCAGCGTGCCGATATCACCATCCCCTGGCGAGATATGCCCGCCGGAAAGGATCTCGGTCTGACCCAGCGTGCCGTTCCCTCCCAGCGTTCCGCCGGCCTTGATTGAGGCGGCGCTGCTGTAGCCCAGCCCGTTGCTAACGTCGGATCCCGCCGTCGCGTTGAGGATCAGCGTCCCGCCGTTCTCGGCGCTAAGGGTCTGAATATCAAAAATATCGTCTTCTGGCTGGGTGTTGATGTTGCTGGCGATAATGACTTTGCCACCGCGCGCGGTCACGTTCGCCTGAAGGGCTGAAAGATCGCCATTCAGCGTTGTCTGCCCGGAAGTATTGATCACTTCACCTTCGCCACTCATCTTGTTGCTGAAGACGTAATTTTCATCGGTATGGTTGAAGTAGACATAGCTGCCGAACAGCCCGCCGCGCAGGCTGATTGCCGTATTCGCATCAAGAGTACCCGCGCCGCCCGCTGTGCCAAGCGTTGGCTCAGTTAAACCCGTTCCGGTGTCCATATTGCCGCGGCTGCCGATAATGAGCGCACCCCGGTTCGAGCCGGAACCCGAGGTCCCCACGATCAGCGTATTGCTGCCAGCGGAAAATGAACCGCCGTCAATCACCGACAGCACGCCATTGCCATAATCGCCCACGCTCACGCTACTGCCGCTGGTAAAGCGCGAGTCTTTGCCCGCAATAACCAGCTCGGCGGTTTTACCTGCCCCGGAGACGCCCGCCACCTGCACGCCGCCAACGTTAACCGCACCGCCGTTCAGCACGTCCAGGTCGCCATAAAGCGTCAACGTACGGCCAACGTTCCACTGTGAGCCGCTCCCCGTGACGGTGGCTTTCGGGCTTAGCGTGTCGGTTTCATCCGGCCCGGTACCATTGCCGATGCGCGCATCGTAGGCGGTGCTGAGCGCCGCGCCGTCTTCAATCGCCAGCGTGGAGCGTGCCCCCAGATCGGTACCTACGCTGAGAAAATTACTGGTCACGCGAGAGCCGGCGCCAGTGGCGATAAGGTGGCTGTCGTAGCCGCGGGTGGTGCCGACAACAATTTCTTTTGCGCTGGCCAGCGCGCCTTCTTCGACTCGCAGGGTGCCGAGGCCAAGATTCAGGTCGCCGCGCAGGACGTACTGATCGTTCACTGCGTTAAGCTCAGCGTTTGGCCCACGGACCGTGACCACGCTTTCATAAATTTGGCCGTCGAACAGCCGACCGATGTTGATGTTATAGGCGGTGATTTTGCCATTATCGATCAGCAGGTTTCCGGGTTGATTACGTCCAACGTAAACATCTCCGGTGTAACCCAGCGTTTCGGTTATACGCGCCTCGCCATCAAAAATGGCATCGGCTGCACGCGCGAAATCGGCAGGTGAAAGCAGTAACAGCGGCGCGGAAAATAGAGCGAGGTAAAGTCTGGAAAGCGGCGTCTTAACCGCTAAAGCATGCGATGTAGAGTTATTCACGGGCTATCTCCGTACTCATTAGCGTGATGTCTGGAAAATCGTTTTTATGAAAACTCAGATACGTCAGAAAATATAAAAGGCGTTATTTATGTACGCCTTTTCATTTGCCGTTAATTATTTATGCGTGACAACAGGGGTACAGGTTGGTGCGCTGAGCGTCGGGGCGGATCCTAAAATCCCCGGCATCATCATTGATGAGCAATCGAAAATACGCCCTTTTTCCGTCGTAGCGCGATAAGACAGTTTTTGCCCTCCCAGTGCGTCCGGCTGGGCGCCATTAACATTGGTCACGGTTATTTCATCCGATGAGCCCAACCCCAGCATTTTAGCGGTCTCCGCCTGCAGGAGTGGAATAGCCTGATCGGTTTTTAGCGTGGAACAACCGGCGAGCATCAACGTAACGCTTAAAAAGATGAGTGGTTTTTTCATAAATTATCCTTGATATCCAATCAGTTAATTTCACTGATTGTATTTATGTTTTCAATTACCCAAATCAGCGAATAATATATTTCCCTTTCCTAATCGAAAAAACCCTCCTAAAGTAGGGTGGGTAGATAATAATTCATCCGTACACTCAGATATGCGAAGGTAAAAGGAGGATCCTTTGGGGCACAATTATGCGTTGGTCGTTGATGACCATCCATTGGTAGCAAGCGGCATCGCTAATTTTCTGATTTCACATTGCCAGTTCAAGCAGGCGAGCGTGGTGACGAATGAGGAAGATTGCTACCGTCAAATTAGGGATAATGGCCCGCCGCGTTTGCTGGTAATCGATTTTTGGCTTTCGTCCGGAACGGCACTGAAATTACTCAAAGAAGTAAAACAACATTACCCACAGGTACGGTTCCTGGTGGTCAGCGGGGACGATAATAATGACATCTGGCAGAAAGTTCACGCCGCCGGGGGACACGGTTTTGTATTGAAAAGCGAACCGCCTGAAATGTTCTCACGGGCCGTTTGTGCACTCCTTGATAATCAGACCTGGTTTCCTGAGAGAAACGATTTTCCCGTTGAATCGAATAATGAGAAGTTAAGTAAATTTAACTTAACGCCGCGACAAATCGACGTGTTAAATATGATTATGCGCGGACTGCCAAATAAACGAATCGCCGCGCAGCTTTCAATTTCTGAGCCCACGGTCAAAGAACACATCAGCAATATATTGAAAAAGATAGGCGTTAACAGCCGGGTCGAAGCCATCACGCTTCTGCATGGCAAGCGGGAATCATCAGAATGAGGTTTTTCCAGAGCTTACAGAAGGATGGTATCTCATCTCCCGCGCAGATCCGTTTGCTAAACAACACTTTTTTGCGGCTGGTGTTCAGCTTTAGCGCGGTGCCATTTGTCGGTATTCCTTTTGCCATCTGGATCTATTTGCTGGGCGATGAACTTGGCCCAACCATTACCTGGATAATTATTTACCTGCTATGTGCCGTGGCAATCCGCATATTGCACCGACGCTACCAGCGCGAAGTGAAAGAGTATGATGAAGAGGACGTCCTGCGCCGCTGGCTTCCGCGCATAAATAAGATCGCTTTTATTCACGGGCTGGGGATTTCATCTCTCTATTTAATTACTCCGCAGACGCAGAACTTTGACTTTTTCCTGCTCCTTAATATCAGTATTGCCGCCATCGTCGCCGCCAATGCGACGCATCTGACGCCAGTCATCAGCACTTTTACGTGCTTTTTCTTCGCCTCCTGGGGAGTATTGAATATCGGCATCATCTGGCGGCTGGACGAGCTGATATTCATTGTGCTGATGCTGAACCTGCTGTACGGCTTCGCCATTTACCGCCATGCGTTAACGTCGCACGCGTACTTTATTCAGCAAGCGCTGCTTGAGGAAAAAAGCTCGCGCCTGGCAGAACAGTTTCGCCAGGCCAAAGAGGAAGCGGAGCAGGCGCTGCTGGATAAAAATCAGTTCCTGACGACAGCCAGCCACGACCTGCGTCAGCCTGTACACGCCATGGGATTTTTGATTGAAGCGATTATCCACCGAAACCGGGACGACAGCCTGACGCCCCAGCTGCTTGACCTGCAGCAGAGCGTTCGCTCGGTGCATTTGATGTTCAATTCTCTGCTCGACCTCAGCAAGATTGAATCCGGGAAAGTGCTCACTGCCCCTACCAAAGTGGACATCGGCGCTCTGCTCGACTCGGTGATCACGCTGTTTCGCGAAGAGGCCAACAGCCGTGCACTTAGGCTGTCCACCCGTCGGCCCAAACGCCGCATCCACGTGATGGGCGACCCGCTGCTGGTGCGACAATCGCTGATTAACCTGATTCAAAACGCCCTTCGCTACACGCAGCAGGGCGGCGTGCTGGTTGCCATCCGACCGCGCGGTGACGAGTGCCTGGTAGAGGTGTGGGACACGGGTGTCGGTATCGCTGATGACGAGAAAGGTAAAATCTTCTCCCCTTACTACCGTCCCGAACTGGCCTGGAAGATCGACAGCGCCGGACACGGGCTGGGCCTCGCCGTGGTTGCCCGCTGTGCCAGGCTGATGAAGGTGAAGTACGGGATGCAATCCATAGAAGGTAAAGGCTCACGCTTCTGGATGCGCTTCACTCAATATGCTGGCGAAGAGATCGCTTCGGACATCCCGCCCGCCGATAACAACGCCTCTGCGCCTGTACGCTATGCGCCGCTTCGCGGTTCTTGCCTGGTCGTCGATGACGACCCGCTGGTGACGTCAGCCTGGGAGAGCCTGATGAGCGTTTGGGGAATCAAGGTGCGCTGCGCGGCCTCCGCTGAAGAAGCGTTCGCCATCATCGACGACGGCTTCATCCCGTTCGCCGTGCTGTGCGACCAGCGCCTGCGATCCGGCGAAAGCGGCTTCGACATCCTGAAAGCGCTTTTTGAACGTCTGCCGGACATGAGCGGCGCGATGGTCAGCGGCGAATTTAATTCGCCTGTTCTGCTGGAGGCGGAGCAGGAAGGATATCTGGTGCTGCGCAAACCTCTGGAGCCGGCTAAACTGCATGCGCTGCTGACGCAGTGGTCAGGGTGTCGTGGATAGGGGAATAGATAACAGCAGCAGCGTTGCGCTTCACCGCCTGCTACCGGTCTCCTGGCTGTAAGGTCAGATAGTTCGCGGTGTCCTGCTGTGATGCCAATGTGTCGGTATGGTTGAGCCGCTGAGGGAGGATTTCGCGGCCCTGATTAATGATTTCATCGTGCATGATTCATACTCCTGTGGTGATCTGCATGTTGCTTCTACCGGGCAGGGCGGGAGATGTTGGAAACGACTCCGAAGGAGTCATTAAAGTTGCTACCAGCGAAGTTCCGCAGTGGGCAATAATGTCAGTTTCGAGCGTATACTCTAAGATATCTTCAACTCGTTGATATATATAAATTTGACGAATATCGCCAGGTAGCGATTTATCCGCCAAATTAAGTTAAACTTCGTCACAGGTTTCAGTGAGTTATGGGACGGATAACAGAATGACCAGCGAAGAGGCACTTTTAAAATCAGGTTTTAGCAAACGAGATCTTCAAAAGCTAAAAAACAATATTGAAAATTACGGTGGTTCGTTTGATAGCGTAACTCATGATCTGGCCAATCGTTTTAAGGCTATGAAGTGGATAACTATTATTGCCTTCATCATACTGGCTTTAACTCTTTTATTTGCATCCAAGGATACAAGCCTGACACTTGCACTCACGTTATTGATTGTACTACCTTTCATCTGGTATATAACGCCAGCAAAACTTGGCTACAAATCCTGGCGTTATCGTAAAATGCTGACTAATTCTGGGACGGGTCGCTGACGGACAACAGATCAAAAATAATCTTAGCTTTCACGCCATAACCCGCTATTTTCATTGTAAGCTGCGGGCGGCTCAGTGTGCTCACCTTTCGGTAATAGTCAGCAGGGAGATAACGAAACAGTCGCCAGGTACCTGGTCGCCGTAACAAGCCAAAAATGGTGTACGCATTAGCGGCCAGTGAAATTGATTTGTAGACACCTAGCCCATTCTCACGACTAAAGCCCATAAACTCAGCTGTAGACATCGCGGCATTCGCGACCAGCCCCTCACTGGTAGTGTTGTTAGTTGCGTAGCGAGCCACTTCTTTACTGATGCTGTTTGCCCCGTCAGTAACCAGAATCGCACCAGCAAGAACCCCGAGAGGGGTCATAGTGCCTATGAGGGTAAATCCTGCGGCTATTTCAGCACCGGCCAGGACAACACTAACAGCCGAGATCACATACCCAACAATTTTGTTATTCTCTCGGATAAACTCGACTTTAGCGTAAAGCTTCGCTGCCTTCGTTCTTAATAAACGCGCTTGTTCCAGCAGGTTACTGTTTTCTTCTCTGAGAATTTTAACGCATTCCATGCATTCTTCATCTGATTTAGCCCGACGAGCTAACGTAAACTGATGTTCTATGAGGTCCCGAATTTCCTGAACAAACTTCATTCGAGTCAGACTATCGCTGAGATGAAAAGCCGACAGGGTGTTGGCTGTATTTACCAGTTTCCTGGCTTCCATATTCACCATCGTTTCCGCCCAGGCTTTATTTCTTCCACCTGAGCGCATCATGTTAAGTAATGCTGCATCCATTGGTGTTCCTCTCAATTGCTTTACCGGCCTCTGCTTAGACTGATAAACGCCCCCCTGACAGCCATGCGTGCCAACGCACACACAATATAGTAGCAATGTGGTTACGGTGTCTGAAGTAGAAGTCGCTTTTTACAGCTTCGTTCCTCGGCCTACTTTACTGCGGTTAGCCAGGGCCTGTTCCAGCAGTGTACGGAACGCCGACAGGTCACTTTTCAGGATGTCCCGGATAGATTTACCACCAATTAATCTAATAAAACAGTTAGCCGATGGGGTGTACTCACGGATACGTGATGCCGCTCTGTCGGGCTCTGTCCAATTGATATGTGCATTTGTAATGCTCAAATAGATTGGTGAAGGTCAGGTTTTTCTGCTTCTGCGTGGCGGTAAAGGCGGTAAACACGCCAGTTGTACCACCGGGAAGCGGGGTCGGAGGAGAGATAAGGAGGGTAACTACTGGTAAACCTACAAGTTGCTGACTCAGAAAGCAAAAACCCCCGCCGAAGCGAGGGTTATAAATAAGTGGTGCCCGGACTCGGAATCGAACCAAGGACACGGGGATTTTCAATCCCCTGCTCTACCGACTGAGCTATCCGGGCAACGGGGCGCATTAAACCCGATCTGCCCGTTGCCGTCAACGAAAAATGTTGTTTTCGTTACAGACTGCGCAATCTCTCGCCATTTCGCCGCAATCTTAAGCGAAAAAGTGCGTCCAGAGCGCAGAGAGCGGCATGGCGAGCAGTAATGCGGGCAGCATATTCACCACGGCAAACATTTTGATCCCGCAAATACGTAGGCCCGTCGCCAGCAGCAGCAGGCCGCCGACGGCGGTGAAGTCCGCCATCATCGCTGGCGTGGTCAGCGGGAGAATCAAGGTGGCGCAGGTGGCAAGCGCCAGCTGGATTAGCAGCATCGGGACGCAAATCGCCGCAACGGCAACGCCGAGCGTGGTGGCGAAAATGGTGGCGGTGAAGAAATCGAGAAACGCTTTTGCAATCAATATGCTTGGGTCGCCCGTCATCCCTTCCTGCATCGAGCCGAAAATCCCGGTGCCGCTTGCGCAAAACAGAATAATGATGGCGACGTAGTTCTGAATAAACGACTCGTGCGTGCCGTGTTTCGCCTTGCCCGGTCGGGCAATCAGGTTTTTGGCTTTGCCCACCGCGCTATTGATGCCTTTTTCCAGATAGCAAAACTCGCCAATCAGTGCGCCGAGCAGTGTAGCCAGCACCATGACGGGCAGGTTGGCGCATTTGATCACTAAAAGGATTCCGATGCCTAAGGATGCCAGGCCGAATATAGAGGGCATGGAGGAACGGATACGCTCCGGCAGCCGCTGACTCAACACTGCGCCCAGTACGCCGCCCAGCAATACGGCTCCGGCGTTAATAAATGGCCCGATAACCACAGTTAACTCCTGTTATTTACTCATTGATATTGCATTATTATGGCACGTCAGGGCTGCGCGAGCCTTAGCTTTGGGTGGTTTCGTGCATACTGATTCCTTCTTGCGCGTGAAAATAAAAAGTGACATGATTGCGCGAATTTTCTCCTCCCTGTCTCACCGCTCGGTGAGGGTATTTGCGCTTATGAAAACCATGAAAATTGCCGTCAGCCATGAGCTGGTATCCAAAGTTTCTACGCACCGTGAAAAGGTGACGCTGGATAACACCGATTTCACCGATGTGGCGGCAGTCGTCATTAGCGTTGTTGAAAGCTACAGCGGCATTCTCGCGTTGCTGAAGCGTACGGGCTTTCAGCTACCGGTGTTTATGTTCTCGCAAGAGCCTGGAGAGGTGCCTGATGGCGTCACGGCGATTATCTCGGGTAAAGCTCAGGAGTTCCTGGAACTGGAGAGCGCCGCCTGCCGTTACGAAGAGGAATTGCTGCCGCCTTTTTTCGATACCCTGAGCCAGTATGTAGAGATGGGCAACAGCACCTTCGCCTGTCCGGGCCACCAGCACGGGGCTTTTTTCAAAAAACACCCGGCAGGGCGACAGTTCTATGATTTCTTCGGTGAGAACGTATTTCGCGCCGACATGTGCAACGCCGACGTTAAGCTGGGCGATCTGCTGATCCACGAAGGCTCCGCCAAGCACGCGCAAAAGTTCGCGGCGAAAGTATTCAACGCGGACAAAACCTACTTTGTGCTGAACGGCACGTCGGCGGCCAACAAGGTGGTGAGCAACGCGCTGCTGACCCGCGGCGACCTGGTGCTGTTCGACCGCAACAACCATAAATCTAACCACCACGGCGCACTGATCCAGGCGGGCGCTACGCCGGTGTATCTTGAGGCGGCGCGCAATCCGTTTGGCTTTATCGGCGGGATCGACGAGCACTGCTTTGATGACGCGTATCTGCGGGATCTGATCCGCGAGGCGGCGCCGGAAAAGGCCGACGAGGCCCGCCCGTTCCGCCTGGCGATCATTCAGCTTGGCACCTACGACGGGACGATCTACAACGCCCGCCAGGTGATCGACAAGATCGGCCATCTGTGTGACTACATCCTTTTTGACTCCGCGTGGGTGGGCTACGAGCAGTTTATTCCGATGATGGCGGAAACGTCCCCGCTCTTGCTGGAGCTTAACGAGAACGATCCGGGTATTTTCGTGACCCAGTCGGTGCACAAGCAGCAAGCCGGGTTCTCGCAAACGTCGCAGATCCATAAAAAGGATAACCACATCCGCGGTCAGGCGCGCTTCTGTCCGCACAAGCGGCTGAACAACGCGTTTATGCTGCACGCCTCCACCAGCCCGTTTTATCCGCTGTTTGCGGCGCTGGACGTGAACGCCAAAATTCACGAGGGCGAGAGCGGGCGCAGGCTGTGGGCGGAGTGCGTCGAGCTGGGCATTGAGGCGCGCAAGGCCATCATCGCCAACTGCCATATGATCAAACCGTTTATCCCGCCGGTGGTGGCGGGGCGGCCATGGCAGGATCACCCCACGCAGGTCATTGCGAGCGAGCGTCGCTTCTTTAGCTTCGAGCCGGGGGCCAAATGGCACGGGTTTGATGGCTATGCGAGCGAGCAGTATTTCGTCGACCCGTGCAAGCTGCTGCTGACCACGCCGGGCATTGATGCAGAAACAGGTCACTACACAGATTTCGGCATTCCGGCAACCATTCTCGCCCACTACCTGCGCGAAAACGGCATCGTGCCGGAGAAGTGCGACCTTAACTCGATCCTGTTCCTGCTGACGCCTGCCGAAAGCAGCGAGAAGCTGGCGCAGCTGGTGGCGATGCTGGGGCAGTTTGAGCAGCATATTGAAGACGACACGCCGCTCGCCGACGTGCTGCCGACCATCTACCAAAAATACCCGGTGCGTTACCGCGACTACACGATCCGTCAACTGTGCCAGGAGATGCACGATCTCTACGTCAGCTTTAACGTTAAGGATCTACAGAAGGCGATGTTCCGCCAGGAGAGCCTGCCCGCCGTAGTGATGAACCCGCAGGATGCCAACCAGGAGTACATTCGCGGGAACGTGGAGCTGGTGCGTATTCGTGACGCTGAAGGGCGCATTGCCGCCGAAGGTGCGCTGCCGTACCCGCCAGGCGTGCTGTGCGTGGTGCCGGGAGAAGTCTGGGGCGGGGCGGTACAGCGTTATTTCCTGGCGCTGGAAGAGGGCATTAATATGCTGCCGGGCTTCTCGCCGGAGTTGCAGGGCGTTTACAGCGAGAAGGATGCGGACGGGATTAAGCGGCTGTATGGGTACGTATTGAATGTCTGAACGTAGGCCCGGTGGCACAAGCTTACCGGGCCTATAATACTTCGTCAGGCTTCTGCGCGGCGGTACATCCTCCTCGGATGCCCAATTTTCCCGTACAGCATCTCCACCGTCAGAAAACCCACCTCCACGCAATGTTCCAGATAGCGTCGGGTGGTGGTTTTACTCAGTCCCGTCTCGCTCACCACCTCATCCACCGTAAAGCAGTGCGCCGCCTTGCTGTTAAACAGCGTTTGCACCCGCGCTAGCGTGTTCTCCTCTATTCCCTTACTGCCGTTGTCCAGACGATAGTTTTTCGCCTGTAACTGATAGAGTGAATCCACGTTCTGCTGGTCGACAATCTTCCAGACCCGCTGTTGTTCTGCAAACTGCACAAACCGCTCCAGGGACTGGCTGAGCCGCTTCCAGGAGACGGGTTTGAGGATGTAGTCGAACGCGCCGTTGCGGATGGCCTGGCTGCAGGTGTCCATATCGCTGGCGGCGGTGATGAAAATCACCGAGCAGTTGGCGCGGGCCAGCATCGGGTTGCTGATAAGCGTGATGCCTTTGCCGTCCGGCAGGTAGTTATCCAGCAGCATCAGCTTCGGCTGTTTGCTCTCCAGCTGTCGCTGCGCGTCGGCCAACGACGCGGCAATCCCCACCAGCCTCAGGCGCGGATGTTTACCGATAAGCTCCGCGTGCAGCTGTGCCAGTTCGTTCTCGTCTTCAACAATCAGTACGTCGATAAGTTCATGTTGCATAGTCGGTATCTTCCAGTTGCCGGACGGTTCCCGAGGCCGGGATAAACAGTGAGAAAATGGTCCCGTGCGGCATGTTATCGGCAACTTCTATTGTGCCGCCAGCCTGCGTGACGTAGCTTTCGATCAGATACAGGCCAATCCCGTGATCGCCCCGCGTTTTGGTGGTGATGCCGCGTTCAAATATCCGGTCACGGATCGCCGGGGTAATGCCAACGCCCTGGTCGGCCACTTCAATAATCAGCTCCTGCTCGCTGAGTTTTATCAGCACTTCCACCGGCGCATGCGGGAGCGGCGATCGCTGCGTCGCTTCGATGGCGTTATCCAGCAGGTTGCCAATAATCGAAATCAGCTCTTGCTCTCCCAGCGGCAGGAACGGTTTGTCCAGCCGACAGGCCGGGTCGAAACTCAGCTCGACGCCTTTCTCACGCGCGCGGGCGGCTTTTCCCAGCAGCAGCCCGCACAGGGTCGGTGAGCTGAAGCGCGAAGAGATAAAGTCCAGCAGCTCCTGAGCGTGTTCAGACTGCGCCTGAATGTAGCCAATCGCCTCCTCATAGCGGCCCATGTGCAGCAGGCCGGAGAGGGTGGTCATCCGGTTCAGCTGCTCATGACGCATTATGCGGAGGTTATCGACATAGCGTTTAACCTGGCTAAGCTGGGCGCTCAGCGAGTCGATCTCGTTGCGATCGCGGAAGGTGATCACCCAGCCCTGCAGCGACCCCTCAAGCATGATGTGGACCCGGCTGGCAATCACCGTGAGATCGTTAAAGCGGCAAATCTCGTCATGGGTATCTTTCGCCAGCATCGTCTGCGTGTCGAAGAACGGGACCGGATCGATCACCTGGCTTATCAGCTGCCCGCGCAGTTCCCGGGCCGGCTGGCTCAGGCCCAGCAGCGTGCGCGCCGCCTGGTTGATCACCTCTATGCGCCGTTCGTTATCAATGGCAATCACGCCTTCGTAGATGGACTCCATCATCGCCTTTTGCTGGCGCACCAGCAGGCCGATCTCGCGTGGCTCCAGGGAGAAGATCTGCTTCTTAATACTGCGGGTAAAGAACCAGGAGAAGATGAAGAGAGCAATCAGCAGCAGCACGGCGGCAATCAGGATATTGACCACTTTACTGACGGTAATGGTGTCCAGGTAGCTGGTGAGATAGCCAACTGAAACAATGCCGACCACCTGTCCGGCAGCGTTGAAAATGGGGGCTTTACTGCGCAGCGAAATGCCTAACCCGCCTTTACGTATGGTTGTCGTGCTTTTCCCCTGCAATACGGCTTCATTGTCGCCGCCGACCAGCGTCGTGCCCACCCTGTCGGCAAAGACGGAGTGAAAAAGATGCCGTCCCGTATTATCGCCAATGACAATAAAGCTGGCGTCGCTGTGCGCGGCCATTTTCTGCATGAAATCATGAATGGCGTTGATATCTTTTTGTTCAACTTCAGTACGCAATGACGGAATAAGCGCAATCTCTTCCGCCTGTATTTTAGCGCGCGCACTCATTTCCTGATAAAGCTGTTTCCCGACATCGGCATAATAATATCCGCCCAGCAGCACAAAAAGTACTGAGAAAAAGGCAACGAGCGAAATAAACAGCTTAATCTGGAAAGAGACTTTCATAACTATCACGCACAGTAGCGGCAAAGATCGTCAATATATCATCTTTTTTCATGCGGATGTCCGCTTTGCGGGAAACTTGTGATCCCTTGCACAGCAAGGGCTGTAAATGATTTATCCAGAAGGCTTATGATCTTCATGCTGCTAAGTTAAATGTTATTTGGTCGTTCAATTCAGAAAAGAAACCATAAAAACCACGACAATAAATAAGGCATAAATCACATTAAATAAAAGAAACCATTAAAACCATAGCTGCCATTAAAACTTCGCTTTTAATATGTCATTCCTCACATAAAGTAAGCCTTTGTGACTCTAAGCTGAACGCACAAAATAACCAAGGGGCTTATTATGAGCACAACTGACGATTCTTTCTCTGTTACCCACGACCCGATTGAAATTCAGCGGCCTTCGCTTAAAGAGCGCTGGTGGCATATTATGGATACCTGGAAAATCGGGATTATTCCTCTGCCGCTGTTCGTTCTGGCGGGCGCGCTGATAGCGATTGATTGCCTGGGCGGAAAGCTGCCGAGCGACATCGTGGTCATGGTGGCCACGCTGGCGTTCTTCGGCTTTGCCTGCGGTGAGTTCGGCAAACGCCTGCCGATTGTCGGCAAGCTCGGCGCGGCGGCGATTTGCGCCACCTTTATCCCTTCCGCGCTGGTCTACTACGGTTTGCTGCCGGACGTGGTGGTCGAGTCTACAACCAAGTTCTACAAATCCACCAACATTCTCTACCTCTACATCTGCTGCATCATCGTCGGCAGCATCATGAGCATGAACCGCACGGTGCTGATTCAGGGCTTCCTGCGCATCTTCTTCCCGATGCTGTGCGGCGAAATCGTCGGCATGCTGGTGGGGATGGGCGTCGGCCTGGCGCTGGGTCTTGAGCCGTTCCAGATCTTCTTCTTTATCATCCTGCCAATCATGGCGGGCGGCGTCGGGGAAGGGGCAATCCCGCTTTCCATCGGCTATGCCACCCTGCTGCACATGGACCAGGGCGTGGCGCTCGGCCGCGTGCTGCCGATGGTCATGCTCGGCGGTCTGACGGCAATCATCATCTCCGGCTGCCTGAACCAGCTCGGTAAACGCTATCCGCACCTGACCGGCGAAGGCCAGCTGATGCCTAACCGCGCGAATGCCGATGCTACCGTCTCTCAGCCTGCGTTTTCCGGCAAGGCGGACGTGACCACTATCGCCTCCGGCGCGCTGCTGGCGGTGCTGCTCTACATGCTGGGCATGCTCGGCCACAAGCTGATTGGCCTGCCTGCCCCGGTCGGCATGCTGTTTATGGCGGTGCTGGTGAAGCTCTGCAACGGCGCCTCTCCGCGCCTGCTGGAAGGCTCGCAGGTGGTGTACAAATTCTTCCAGACCTCCGTGACCTACCCAATCCTCTTCGCCGTCGGCGTGGCCATCACCCCGTGGCATGAGCTGGTGGCGGCGTTCACCGTCAGCAACCTGCTGGTGATTGTCAGCACCGTCTCCGCGCTGGTGGCGACCGGGTTCTTCGTCGGCAAAAAGATTGGTATGCACCCGATTGATGTCGCCATCGTCTCCTGCTGCCAGAGCGGCCAGGGCGGTACCGGCGACGTGGCGATCCTGACCGCAGGCAACCGCATGAGCCTGATGCCGTTCGCCCAGATTGCTACCCGTATCGGCGGGGCGATTAACGTCTCTGTCTCACTGCTGATTCTGGGCAACTTCCTCGTCTAAGTATTCAGGAAAAAACAATGAAACTCGCAAGCTTTTTATACCAGGGAAAACGCAGCTACGGCATCGTCCAGGCCGACGGCGTGATTGATTTGGGCCGCCGTCTCGGCGACCGCTACAGCGACCTCAAGGCGCTGCTGCAGGGCAACGGGCTGGCGCAGGCCACCCGCTACCTGAACGACGCCGTGGACGTGCCGCTGAGCGCCATCACCTTCTTACCGGTGATCGAGCAGCCGGAAAAAATCCTCTGCGTGGGCATGAACTACGCCGACAAGCGCAAGGAGTTTGACCAGCACAACCCGGCCCCGACGCTGTTTGTCCGCTTCCCGGACTCACAGACCGGCCACAACGAGCCGGTGCTGAAGCCGCGCCACTCCAGCGAATTCGACTACGAAGGCGAGCTGGCGGTGATCATCGGTAAGGGCGGGGAGAACATCAGCCGCGACGACGCCCTGCGCCACGTGGCCGGCTACAGCTGCTACATGGACGGCTCCGCCCGCGACTGGCAGCACACCTGGTTCACCGCCGGTAAAAACTGGCGTCAGACCGGCGCGTTTGGCCCGTGGATGGCGACGGCGGACGAGATCCCGGACCCGCACAGGCTTGCAATCCGCACCTGGCTGAACGGCCGCATGGTGCAGGAAGACAACACCAGCAGCATGATCCACAAGGTTGCGGAGCTGATCGAGTACATCAGCACCTTTACCCGCTTAAGCCCGGGCGATGTGATCATCACAGGATCCCCTGGCGGGGTGGGTAAAAAGCGTAACCCGCCGCTGTTTATGAAAGAGGGCGATCGCATTGAGGTGGAGATCGAGCATATCGGTCATCTGAGCAACGTGATCGTGGAAGCGCCAGCCGTCGGGCTTGCGGCAGCACATTAAGTAAGGCGGCCGCATGCACTCGCAACCCATCGATTTTCGCCACACGCTGGTGGCGAAACACCCGGAACGCTTAAGCCAGATCCGCTACCTGCTGGCAGACAGCGGCCTGGGCCTGGACAACGACATCACGCTGTTCGTCGAAGCCTGGTCCGGCTCGCAGCTGGTGGGCTGCGCAGGGCTTGCCGCCAACGTCATTAAGTGCGTGGCGGTCAACGAGCAGCTTCGCGGCGAGAACCTCAGCGCGCGGCTGCTGGCAGAGGTGGAAAATGCGGCGCTGGAGCGCGGCCATTTTCACCTCTTCCTCTGCACCCGGCCGTGCAACCGGGAGCGCTTTGCCCGCAGCGGCTTCTGGCCGATCGCCCAGAGCGGGAACAACGCCGTGCTGATGGAGAACACCCCGCAGGGGATCGCGCGCTACTGCCGATCTCTTCGCGCGAACCGCAGGTGCGGGGAGAAGATTGGCGCCATCGTGATGAACGCCAATCCGTTTACCCTCGGCCACCGCCATCTGGTGGAGCAGGCGGCGGCGCGGTGTGACGCCCTGCATCTGTTCGTGGTGCGTGAAGACGCGTCTTTCTTCCCGTTCAGCGCGCGTCTCGAGATGGTGCGCGCGGGGGTGGCGCATCTGCCGAACGTGGTGGTGCATGAAGGCTCGCAGTACATCATCTCCCGCGCCACCTTCCCGGCCTACTTCCTGAAGGAGACCGGCAAGGTGCAGCAGGCGTGGAGCGAGATTGACGTGCTGATCTTCCGGGACTTCATTGCCCCGGCGCTCGGCATCACGCACCGCTTCATCGGCTCGGAGCCGTTCTGCGATATCACCCGCCAGTACAACCAGACGCTGCACGACCTGTTGGCCTCGCATATCGAGGTGGTGGAAATGCCGCGCATCAAGGCCACCGGCAACGCCATATCGGCGTCCGAAGTGCGCCGCTTACTGAAGACACAGCAGTTTTCCCGGATCCGGGAGATCGTCCCGGACTCCACCTTCGCGCACCTCGAAACGCATTACCGTGCGGGTGCGGAAGTCGCTTAACTACCAGGAATTTATCATGAAAATTGTAAGGGAGGCGCTGGCCGGAACGCAGGAGTCCAGCGACCTGATGGTGAAAATCGCGCCCGCTCACGGCGAGCTGGAGATCGTCATCCACAGCGAAGTGATTAAGCAGTTTGGCGAGCAGATTCGCCAGGTGGTCAACGACACGCTGCGCGCCATGAACGTGCACCAGGGACTCATCATTATTGAGGATAAAGGGGCGCTGGACTGTGTGATCCGCGCCCGCCTGCAAAGCGCGCTGATGCGTGCCGCCGATGAACAGGCCATTAACTGGGGGGCGCTGAAATGAGCAAACTCCGCCGCAGCATGCTGTTCCTGCCGGGCGCCAACGCCGCCATGCTTTCCACCGCGTTTATCTACCGCCCCGACTCCATCATGTTTGACCTTGAGGACGCCGTCGCCCTTCGTGAGAAGGACACCGCGCGCCTGCTGGTATTCCACGCGCTACAGCACCCGATGTATCAGGATATCGAAACCGTGGTGCGCATTAACCCGCTCAGCACGCCGTTTGGCCTGCTGGATCTGGAAGCCGCCGTGCGCGCGGGCGTGGACGTGATCCGCCTGCCAAAAACCGACACCCCGGACGACGTCTACGAGCTGGAGGGCCATCTCGAGCGCATTGAACGCGAGTGCGGCCGCGAGGTCGGCTCCACCCGCGTGATGGCGGCGATTGAGTCGGCCGTTGGCGTCATCAACGCCGTGGCGATTGCCCGCAGCACTTCGCGCCTCATCGGGATTGCGCTGGCCGCCTTTGACTACGTGATGGACATGCAGACCGAGCGCGGCGACGGCACCGAGCTGTTCTACGCCCGCTGCGCCGTGCTGCACGCCGCCCGCGCGGCGGGTATCGACGCCTTCGACGTGGTGTGGTCAGACGTTAACGATGAGGCCGGGTTCCTCCGCGAGGTCGATCTGATCCGCAAGATGGGCTTTAACGGCAAGTCGCTGATTAACCCGCGCCAGATTGACCTGCTGCACAACGCTTATGCACCGACGCAGGAAGAGGTGGATCACGCCAAAAGGGTGATTGAGGCGGCAGAAGAGGGCGAGCGTAACGGCCTGGGCGTGGTGTCGCTCAACGGCAAAATGGTGGATGCACCAATTATTAACCACGCGCAGGTGGTGCTGGAGCGCGCGGCGGCTTCCGGCGTGCGTCGGTAAGGATAAGACAATGAATCAGACTGAACTTCTCCACGTAAACTTCCCGCATCTGCGGGACCTGAAACCCTTTGATACCGCCCACAGCGCGACGCCCTGGCTGGCGGACAGTGACGCGAAGCACAACCGCAAGCTATGTGCCTCCCTTGAAGAAGCCGTAGCGCGCAGCGGCCTGCAGGACGGGATGACCATCTCCTTCCACCATGCCTTTCGCGAAGGCGACCGGGTGATCAACACCGTCGTGGCGCTGCTGGCGCGGATGGGATTTAAAAATTTGACTTTGACCTCAAGCTCGCTGATGACCTGCAACGACGCTCTGATCGAGCACATTGAAAGCGGCGTCATCACCCGGATTTACACCTCGGGCATGCGCGGCAGGCTGGCGGACGCCATCTCCCACGGGCTGATGGACGAGCCGGTACACATTCACTCCCACGGTGGGCGCGTGAAGCTGCTCCAGGACGGCGAGCTGAATATCGACGTGGCGTTTCTCGGCGTGCCGTGCAGCGATGCGTTTGGCAACGCTAACGGCACGCACGGTAAATCGTGCTGCGGCTCGCTCGGCTACGCGATGGTGGACGCGCACTTTGCCCGCAAGGTGGTGCTGCTGACCGAAGAGCTGGTGCCGTTCCCGAATATGCCCGCCAGCCTGGTGCAGGACCAGGTGGACTACATCGTGCAGGTGGAGAGTGTGGGCGATCCGGCGAAAATCAGCGTCGGCGCGGCGCGCGTCACCAGCAACCCGCGCGAGCTGATGATCGCCCGCTATGCGGCGGACGTGATCGAGCATTCCGGCTACTTCAAGCCGGGCTTCTCGATGCAGACCGGCTCCGGCGCGGCGGCCACCGCCTGCACGCGCTTTATGGAAGAGAAGATGGAGCGCAGCGGCGTAAAGGCGCGCTTTGCGCTCGGCGGCATCACCGGCAGCCTGGTGGATCTGCACGAGAAGGGGCTCATCGAAAAGCTGCTCGACACCCAGTGCTTTGACGGCCAGGCGGCGGCTTCGCTGGCGCGCAACCCGAACCACGTAGAGATCTCCACCAACGTCTACGCCAACCCCGGCAGCAAGGCGGCAAGCTGCGACCAGCTCGACGTGGTGATCCTCAGCGCCCTGGAAATTGACGTTGATTTCAACGTCAACGTCATCACCGGCTCCGACGGCGTGATGCGTGGCGCATCCGGCGGGCACTGCGACGTGGCGGCGGCAGCCAACCTGACCATCGTGGTCGCGCCGCTGCTGCGCAGCCGCATTCCGACGGTGGTCAAGCGCGTCACCACGCGCCTCACGCCGGGGGAGAGCATCGACGTGCTGGTCACCGACCACGGTATTGCAGTCAACCCGGCGCGCCCGGAGATCCGCGAGCGGCTGCTGGAGGCCGGGCTGAAGGTAGTGGACATTAGCGCGCTCTATGAGCGGGCGATTTCCCTGACCGGCGTACCGAAACCGATTGAATTTACCGACAAAATCGTCGGGGTGATCCGCTACCGCGACGGCAGCGTGATCGACACCGTACGACAGGTGAAGGAGTCAGTATGATTTTAGCGACACCCGTGCGGGCGGGTGTCAGCTTGGAGGAACTGCTGGCGGCGAAAGAGCGTCGCGCAGCCCGTCAGGCTGACATGCTTGAGCACTATAAACAGCCGGTGATCTCCCTCACGCTGGTCACGCCAGGGGAAATCAAGGACAGCCTGCGCTATCGCAACACCATGGGCGTGGCGCTGCAGATGTGCGACCAGCTGCTGTGGGAGAACCGCTGGCAGGTGCTGGACCGCCAGGTGCTGTGGCTGCCCACCGGACCGGAAGCCTTGTGGTGCGTCGCCCATCCGGCGGCGGAAATCAAAGCGCACTGCGCGGAACTGGAGCAGACGCACCCGCTCGGCAGGCTGTGGGATCTGGACGTGATCTGCCCTCAGCATGGCCACGTGGGGCGCCAGTCGCTGGGGGCAAACCTCAGGCGCTGTCTGATCTGCGACGAGCCCGCGCATGCCTGCTCCCGTTCGCGCAATCACCCCGTTGAGCAGGTTGTTTCCCGCGTGGAGAAAACGATCGATGACTGGTTTGCTCGCGACTAAACCGCGCCCGGTTGACGTGCCCGCGCTTGCCGAAGCGGCGCTGTGGCAGGAGCTTGAGCTGACGCCCAAGCCGGGGCTGGTGGACAAGCTCAACAACGGTTCCCATCGCGATATGGACCACGCGCTGTTTGTCCGCAGCATTGCGGCGATTGCACCGTGGTTTTCGCGCTTTGCCGAGCTGGGCAGCGCGCAGGCGGATAAACCGGCTGGCGAACAGCTACGGCTTCTCCGCCCGATGGGGATGGCCTGCGAGCAGGCGATGTACTCCGCGACGAACGGCGTGAACACGCATAAGGGCGGGATTTTTGCTCTTGGCCTGCTATGCTTCGCTGCCGGGCGTGTGAAAAATGTCTCTGCGGACAGCCTCTGTTGTGAGGTGAGTAACATCTGCAGCGGGCTGGTGTCGCGGGAGCTGGCAGCGCGCAGCGGGCAGGCGACGGCGGGCGAGCGGCAGTTTCAGCAGTACGGCTTAACCGGGGCGCGAGGCGAGGCGGAGAGCGGCTTTGCGACGGTGCGTAAGGCGCTGGGGCAGTGGAACGGACAGTCGCTTCACGACCTGCTGTTGCGCCTGATGGCGGTCAATCAGGACAGTAATCTCGTGTCGCGCGGCGGCATTCAGGGGCTGCGCTACGTTCAGGGCTATGCGCGGGAACTGCTGGCTAACGGCTGGGATCGCGAGGCGTTGCTTAAGATGGATGAGGTACTGATTGAACGAAACCTGAGTCCGGGCGGCAGCGCGGATTTGCTGTCGGTGGGGTGGGTGCTCTCTGCAATAAAATAGCCGGGTGGCGGCTACGCCTTACCCGGCCTACGGTCTGGTTTTGTAGGCCCGGTAAGCGAAGCGCCACCGGGCACAACAATTAATGCGCAATCGGCTGTGAACCGTGCGCTGTGCGAACGTGCTTGTACTTGAACAGCGCGAGGAACGCGAAGAACAGCACCAGCGAATACGCCGCGAAGATCAGCCACACGGGCTGCCAGTCGGTGATACCGTTGGTGGTGTACATCTCAACCACTTTACCGCTCACCACGCCGCCCAGAATACAGCCGAAGCCGTTGGTCATCATCAGGAACATGCCCTGCGCGCTGGCGCGGATTTCAGGCTTCACCTCTTTTTCCACAAACACCGAACCGGAAATGTTGAAGAAGTCGAAGGCGCAGCCGTAAACAATCATCGACAGCACCAGCAGCACGGTGCCGAACGCGCTCGGGTCGCCGTAGGCGAACAGGCCGAAGCGCAGCATCCACGCGGCGATACTGATCAGCATGACGTTTTTGATGCCGTAGCGGCTCAGGAAGAACGGGATGGTCAGGATGAACAGCGTCTCGGAGATCTGCGAGATGGACATCATTACCGACGCGTGCTCAACGATAAAGCTCCCGGCAAACAGCGGATCGTTATCGAAGCTGTGCAGGAAGGTGTTGCCGAACATGTTGGTGATTTGCAGCTCCGCGCCCAGCAGCATGGAGAAGATAAAGAAGATCGCCATGCGCTTGTTTTTGAACAGCGCGAAGGCATCCAGGCCAAGCATGGTGCTCCAGCTCTGGTTTTTCTGCTGGTTAGATACCGGAATGGTTGGCAGCGTCAGGGTGAACAGCGCCAGCAGTACGGAGAGCGCAGCACCAATATACAGCTGCATGTGGCTCAGCTCGAAGCCCGCGAAGCTCACGCCCCACATCGCCATGATAAAGCCGATGGTGCCCCAGATACGGATTGGCGGGAAGTCGGTGACGATATCCAGGCCGGCAGATTTCAGGCGGTAGTAGGAGATGGAGTTGATCAGCCCAAGCGTTGGCATATACGCCAGCGAGTTAAGCAGGATCACCATAAACATCGCCCCCGGCGTGGTCACTTCGGCCGCCATAAACAGCGTCCCCGCACCCACCAGATGGCAAAGCATATACAGCCATTTCGCACTTAACCATTTATCCGCCACGATACCGAGCAGCGTTGGCATGAAAACAGCCGCAATACCCAGCGAGCTGTAGACGGCACCGATTGACGCACCATCAAACTTGAGCGTCACAAACATATAGGAGCCGAGTGTAGTCAGCCAGCTACCCCACAGGCAGAACTGCAGAAACGACAAGATTTTAAGCTGCAGCTTAAGGTTCATGTTACTTTCCTCACAAGTGAGCGGGAGATATGTTGTTATAGGAACATTCAGGGTTGTTATTTGATGCAATTCTATCAGTTGGCAACGATATGTTTTGTTACCTCCCGCAAAAAAATGCAATCCACATTAATTTGCAGTTTGGATTGTGATGCAAATAACATTTTCGTATGGGTGGAGGATAGGTGCGGCCTGATGCCCTCACCCTGACCCTCTCCCTGTGGGAGAGGGGAAGCAGAATCCCTTCTCCCTGTGGGAGAAGGAGGGCCGATCACCGACGACGATAGTTTTTCTGCGCCGTATTCACTTTATACAGGTATCGGCGGGATTCCGCAGACGGGTGGCGGGTGGTGAGGGTGGAGTAAACATCCCCCGGCGCCATGCTGTTGATGATGTTCGCAGCCTGCACTTTGTCATTCGAGAAGACGCGCAGCACGCTGCCCGCGCCGCCGTTATAGGCGGTGATCACTGCATAGCGACGCGACGTCGGGTTATCAATTCCGCCGAGATAGACATTGTTCAGCATCGCCAGATAGGCCGTGCCGGTATCAATGTTGCTTTGCGGATCGAACAGATAGCTGCGGCTCGGCGTGCCGGATTTCCCCTGCGAGCGGAAGACGTCTTTACCGGCGCTGTGCTGGACAACCTGCATCAGCCCCAGCGCGTCGGAACGGCTCACCGCGTACGGGTTGAACGAGGATTCGGTCTGCATAATCGCCAGGATCAGCGACTCGTCCACGCCATACTTACGCGACGCCTGACGCACCATGCCCAGATACTTATGCGCACGCTTGTCGAGGTGGTTCGGGACAAGGTTAATGGTAACGCTGTAGATAATCTTCAGGCCGTTAGAGCGGCTCTTCAGGCGCGTCTGCAGCAGGTAGTCGGCAAATTTCGTGGCGCGACCTTCCCAGCGGATCGGCTGTCCGGTCTGGTCGACAACCTGACCGTACAGGAACGGCTCTTTCGAAATGGTGATGTCGTCCGCATCGGAGTAGAGATCGATAGATCCCGGATCGTCACCCATCAACAGGGTTTTGACGATCGCCTGACGCAGCCGTGCCGCAGGGTCGGTGCCTGCGATGGTCTCAATGGTGATCGTACCCTCATCAAAGTTGATGTGGCTACGGGTCAGATAGGCGTCGGTGTACTTAACGTAGTCCTTCGGTCCGGCAATAAGAACTTCGTTAAATCCCCATATGTTCTCGATGTTATGGGCAAACTGCCCCATCAAAATGTCAAAACCGTTGGTGTCCTTGACCCAGGCTTCATTGTAATCATCGCCTTTTTTGGACGAGCACGAGACCAGCAACGGCGCAACAAGGGCTAGCGCTAAAAGTTTTTTCATCATTCCGGGAGTGCGTGTTGTGTTTGCTTTAACGGCGGGGTTTCACCCGCACGCTGTTATTTTTCCGGCGGCGTATAGCCTTCGATGTGGACGTCTTTGCCCTCGAACAGGAAGTTCACCATCTCCTGCTCCAGCAGCTTGCGGTGCTCCGGGTTCATCATGCTGAGCTTTTTCTCGTTGATCAGCATGGTCTGTTTTTTCTGCCACTGTCCCCAGGCTTCTTTGGAGATCTCGTTATAGATGCGCTTGCCCAGGTCGCCCGGGTAGAGCTGGAAATCCTGGCCTTCAGCGTCGCGCTGCAGGAAAGTACAAAAAATGGTTCTGGCCATACGTATTCCTCTTTGTGTTGCCGATGCTAAACCATTGCACCGGCACGTAATTGCTGTAACAGGCGCTCCACGGGAGCCGCCAGCCCGACTGATGGCGGTTGCGCTAAGTTATACCAGAGAGCGGTGCCTTCATCCATGCAGGAGGTGAATGAGGACACGGGAAGCCACATCGGTACTATATCCAGATGGAAATGGCTGAAGGTGTGGCGAAACGCGGTCAGCTGCGTCAGGGTATCTGCCGCAATGCCGCGCTGTTTAAGCCATTCACGCAGCAAGTTTTCATCTTCAAACTGTGGGAAGCAGTATAGACCACCCCACAGACCGCTCGGCGGACGCTGGGCGAGGAAGACGTCGTCACCGTGCTGCATCAGCAGCATATAGCCGGTGCGCTCCGGCAGCGTCTGTTTAGGTTTCTTACCCGGATACTGCGCCCATGACTGGTTGGCATACGCCACGCAGAGGTTGCTCACCGGGCAGAGTTCGCACTTTGGTTTTGAGCGCGTGCAGACCATCGCGCCGAGATCCATCATCGCCTGGTTAAAACGCTCTACGCCCTTCGCCGGGGTGACCGCTTCAGCGATCTCCCAGAGGCGTTTTTCAACGTCTTTCTTACCCGGCCAGCCGTCAACGGCGTAGCAGCGTGCGAGCACGCGCTTCACGTTGCCGTCGAGGATCGGGAAATGCTTGCCTAATGAAAGGGAGAGGATCGCGCCTGCGGTTGAACGTCCTACGCCGGGTAAATCGGCCACCTCGTCGAAGGTTTTCGGGAATTTACCGTTGTGGCGGGTGGCGACCTGCTGCGCGGCCTTGTGCAGGTTGCGCGCGCGGGCGTAATAGCCCAGCCCGGTCCACAGGTGCAGTACTTCGTCCAGCGGCGCGTTTGCCAGGTCGGTGACCGTCGGGAAGCGTGCCATAAAACGCTCGAAGTAAGGGATCACGGTGGCGACCTGCGTTTGTTGCAACATCACCTCGGAGAGCCATACTTTGTAGGGCGTTTTTTCAATTTGCCAGGGCAGGGTTTTACGCCCGTATTTGTCGTACCAGTCCAGCACCTGGGCTGAAAATTGAGAGGCTTGCATGGTCATCGATTCGCATAATCAGGGACGCAGATTGCAGCACAGCGTCAATCTGCTGTAAACCGGATCTTTCCCATGCTTGCATAGAAGCCTTAACTTTGGATAATGCCCGTTTCCCGAACATTCTCACAAGCAGACAACTCTTTTATGAAAAACGACGTCATTTCACCGGAATTTGATGAAAACGGTCGCCCGCTGCGCCGTATTCGCAGCTTTGTCCGCCGTCAGGGCCGCCTGACCAAAGGGCAGCAACACGCGCTGGACAACTACTGGCCGGTGATGGGCGTTGAGTTCAGCGAGCAGCCGCTCGACTTTACCGAGCTGTTTGGCCGCGACGCGCCCGTCACGCTGGAGATCGGGTTTGGTATGGGCACCTCGCTGGTCACTATGGCGAAAGCGCGCCCGGAGCAGAACTTCCTCGGCATTGAAGTACACTCGCCGGGCGTCGGCGCGTGCCTGGCAACGGCCCACGAAGAGGGCGTTGAGAACCTGCGCGTGATGTGTCACGACGCGGTGGAAGTGCTGCACAAAATGATTCCTGACAATTCTTTGAACATGGTTCAGCTCTTTTTCCCTGACCCATGGCACAAAGCGCGTCATAATAAACGCCGTATCGTTCAGGCACCGTTTGCCGAGCTGGTGAAAAGCAAGCTCAAGCTGGGCGGCGTTTTCCACATGGCGACCGACTGGGAACCTTATGCGGAACACATGCTGGAAGTGATGTCGTCGCTGGACGGGTACAAAAATCAGTCCGAGAGCAACGACTACGTACCGCGTCCGGAATCGCGTCCGGTGACAAAATTTGAACAGCGTGGCCATCGTCTTGGTCACGGCGTATGGGACTTAATGTTCGAGAGGGTGAAATAATGGCAAAGAATCGTAGCCGTCGTCTGCGTAAAAAGATGCACATCGAAGAATTCCAGGAAGTGGGCTTCTCCGTTGCCTGGCGTTTCCCGGAAGGCACCAGCGTTGAGCAGATCGACCAGGACGTTGATGCGTTCATCAACGAGGTGATCGAGCCTAACAAGCTGGCCTTCGACGGTAGCGGCTACCTGGCATGGGAAGGTCTGATCTGCACCCAGGAAGTTGGCAAATGCACCGAAGAACATCAGGCCCTGGTTCGCAAATGGCTTGAAGAGCACAAGCTGGAAGATGTCCGCGTGAGCGAACTTTTCGACGTTTGGTGGGACTAATAAAGCAGTAAGCGGGCCAGCATTAGCTGGCCCATTTTGTCTGAGGGAGTGTTTAAGATGCGCAAAACGTTGCTGGCTGTTGCTTTGATGGCAACCGGATTCACCGCCCATGCGGATTATCAATGTAGCGTCACCCCGCGTGATGACGTGGTGTTAAGCCCGCAAACCGTGCAGGTCAAAGGCGAGAACGGCAATCTGGTGATTACGCCGGAAGGGAACGTCACCTTTAACGGCAAACAGTACAACCTGACTGCCGCACAGCGTGAGCAGGCGAAAGATTATCAGGCCGATTTGCGTACCGCGCTGCCATGGATTAATGAAGGCGCCCTGACGCGCGTCGAAAAGAGCCGCGTCGCGCTGGACAAAATCATCACTAAAGAGGTGGGGGAGAGCAGTAATATGCGCTCCCGCCTTACGAAGCTCGACAAGCAGCTCAAAGAGCAGATGAACCGCATTATCGAGACGCGCTCTGATGGCCTGACGTTCCACTATAAGGCGATCGATCAGGTCCGCGCTGACGGCCAGCAGCTGGTGAACCAGGCGATGGGCGGCATCCTGCAGGACAGCATCAACGAGATGGGCGCCAAAGCCGTGCTGAAAGGCGGCGGTAACCCGCTGCAGGGTGTGCTGGGCAGCCTTGGCGGCTTGCAGACTTCCATTCAGAACGAGTGGAAGAACCAGGAAGATGATTTCCAGCAGTTCGGCAAAGACGTGTGTAAACGCGTGGTGTCGCTGGAAGACAGCCGGAAGGCGCTGGTGGGGACGCTGAAGTAAGTTCTCTGCGCGCTGGGCCCCTCACCCCATCCCTCTCCCCATGTACAGTCCGGGGACATGGTAGACAGGTGTTCGGGGACATGGTGAACACTTTTTAACATCCTTTACCCATGGTGATCGACTTTTTCTTCAGGTCGATCACCCCCACTTTCGTGCTGTACCACCACACTTCATAGCAGCCGTCTTCCTGCGTCTCCCTCAGCCCGACCCGTTCTCCCCTGAACGCCTTGCCTGCGCTCAGACTGACACCCTGTATGCTCAGCTTTCCGCTGACATCCACTTTCCTGACCTTCACCCCTTCATCGTATTCAGGTGGCGTTACGCTGCCGCTGTACTGCCGGGCAGACGGCTGATAACGCGAGGCCGGTACCGCCATATCCAGCGCCTCGTGCGGGCGTTCAAGGTTGTACACCGTGCGCCAGTGATCGAAAGCGCGCTGCAGCTCTCCGCTGTCCGC
>NZ_JADBQQ010000005.1:0-4672 GCF_014895985.1 Enterobacter cloacae complex sp. P2B
ATTAGCCCCTGATGAAACTTAAGCGCAAAATAACAAATCTTAATACGTAATCGTATCATCAGTTTACTTCAAAATTCCGAAAGAAAAATAGATGGAATTTTAAAGAAAAGCAATGGAAATTAATGAAATTGTCTATCTGAGTTATTAAACCTTATCAATCTCAATTTTTCAAGAAATAATCAGCGCTGTGCAGAGCGCTCTTTTAAAAGGAGAAACTAACAATGACTGCCACACAGAACGGTACCAAGTTACAACCACGCATGACCAGAGAGCAGCTTATTGATGCAGCTCGCAAAGCCGTCCCTCTTCTTCCTGCCGCTTACGGCTGGATGGTTAACGAACTGGCTACACGCCTTGATGTTACCAGCGTCGCGCTTTGTGAAGCGATGGCGCAGCGGAAGGAACTGGCCGAGCAGAATGCCACCCTTCGACAGGATGTAGCGAGTTGGGCCAAAGAGTGCGACCGCATTGTGGAGCGCCACACTAAGACCCGAACCAATATGCATCTTCTGGAAGCACAGCGTGAACTGCCTCCTGTGGTGATTTCCATGAAGAACGAGGTTGCTCTCTGATGGCTAACTCATTCAAGCAAATGACCCGGGCCGGTGTAATTAAGCGCACCGATACCGGGATGTTTATCGCCCTTTCCGATATCCATGTTCGTGAAGGTTTCAACAAGCGTGAAGACGATGAACGCACCCGCCAGGCTGATGATGATCTGTTCAACTATCTGATGAACGGCGGATCAGTTCCACCACTGGAAGTTATCGCCCGTGATGAAGGTGGCGTATGGGTTGTCGAAGGTCACCGCCGTCGCCGCTGCTATGCGCGCTGTGCTGAAGCTGGAAAGCCCGTAGACCGCATCCACATCATGCCGTTCAACGGCAGCGATGTTCAGCGTCTGGCGCGGATCATGACCAGTAACAACCAGCTCCCGCTCTCCGATATGGAACAGGCTGCAGTTATTCAGGAGCTGCATAACGCCTTCAATCAGACCACCAGCGAGATCGCAAAACTGGTCAACAAGTCTGTTCCTACTGTCGAGAAGCTCCTGCTACTCAGCACAGCTAACCACGACGTTCAGAAAGAAGTTAAATCCGGGACCGTGTCCGTAGATGTTGCCGTTGATCGCGTAAAAGAGTTCGGCGAGAAGGCCGGTGAGGTTCTTCAGAAGGATAAAGCTTCTGCTGCAGCAAAGGGTAAGAAGAAAGTTACCCGCAGCGTTATAGCGCCGGAAATTAGCGTGAAGAAAGCGCGTCGCCTTGTTGAACTGATTAGCCTGGCTGGGATAAGTGACACTGGCGTTATCTCTCTCGAAGGTTTGGCTCATGCAGAAGCATCGCAAATTATTGATGAGCACAAAGCCATAGCCGCCCAGCTTCGCAAAGGAGATCACTCATGAGCAACAAAATCGTAGCGTTCCTAAAGCGTATGGAAGAGCAAGGGCGCACTCTGGAAGTGAATGGAAACTTTGTTGTGGTTACTCCAGCAGCAGGTATGTCTATCACAGACATGATGGATATGCAGAGTCTCAATAAGAAAGGTGAGTTGGCGGATTACATCACAAAATCTCACAAAGGGGCCGCCCAATGAGCAACATCGACAAACAGGCGCTGCGTGATAGCGCAGAAAGCACAATCAACATTCTGGAAAACATCGCGGGGTTCGAACCATCTGATATCGACGGCGACACCGTAGAGCTCCGCTTTGAAACTGAGGACGGCTTCGATACCGGTTGTGACGTTAGCATTGTTGACCAGTGCCAGAAAGCCGCCGATGTAGTTCTGGCGCTGCTGGATGAGCTGGAAGCCAAAGACATGATGATTGCTGAGCTAGAGGCAATGTTGGCGCGGCTCTATGCCGAGTGTGACACCGGAGAGCGTCGGGGCAACGGCAGTCAATCAGGGGTTGCGATGCCGTCGTGGGTAACAGTTGAGGCGGCGCGTTTGCTGCTGGGAGTTAAGTAATGGAATTCACCAAAGGGCGGTTACGCGCATGTGCACGCGAAAAGGTTAAGAGTCTGGAATTTTCCATCACGCAGACCGCTTTCGCTGATTCACGCGCAGAGCTTGAAGAAGAACTGGAGCTGGCGCGTATCGCGCTGGCATCGCTCGAAGCGGAGGCTGTGGCAGTCAGGGCTCGATGGAAGGATGAGGTATCTGGTCACGGCAATTGGAAGTATTACGATATTGCGCACCGATATTCTTTGATGGCTGACGAGAGTCGTGATTGTGAGCTTATCTACACCGCCCCGCCAGAGACGGTGTCTGTGCCTGATGATATCCCCGACAGCGTTTACGAGGTCCTCTGTCAGGCATGTGGTGGCGGAGAAAAGGCTTGCGATTTTGCGGATGAACTTTGGAACGCCTGCCGCGCCGCCATGCTTCAGGGTTCCGAACCTGTAACGACGGCTTACAAGTTGCCTGATGATTTCGACCTCGACCGCTTTAACGATGTCGTGTGGCTGGAGGCTGTGGCAAGCAATCCGCACATGCATTCACTCACGACATCGACCATCGCTATGGTGGCGCTGGAGCTGAACAGGAAATTAGCCGATCGTAACTCTACTGTAATTCAGGATGGTTGGGTAATGGTGCCGGTCGAGCCGACGGCAGAAATGCTCCAGTCTGGAATCTCAGCTCATTACGAGCGCAGTCAAATACAGATTCACGACAGACCTGCGCCAGGTCCAATGGAGTGCGCTTACGCGGCCATGCTAGCAGCAGCACCGCAGCAGGAGGTGAAGGCGTGAGTAAATCAGAATTCCTCCAAAAGTTAGCCTCGCTTGCTACAGAGTGTCACACACTGGCCTGTCAGTTGGAAATTGGCGATGAACGCACTGAGATGTTTGAGATGTACAACGTCCTGAGAGGTCTTGGGCGCAGCGGATATGCAAGCCAGATAAGCAAAGCTACCAACCCGCTTTTGTGGGCGGTTGACGATAACGATGATGATTGGGATGAGGATGATGAGTGATGCCTAACCCATTCGATGCAGTAATGTTCGTGCTGCTTGTCATCTGCTCACTTCAGGGTATTGGGTGGCTGCCATGGTGAGCAAACTCAAACGGCGGCGAATACGCCGCCTTAAAGCCGATATCGCATGGTGGCGCGAGGAAGCAGAGGATTGCCGCTCACGCCTGCTGGAACTGGCTTGCGAAATAGACAGGCTCAAAAAGCTGGTTATCCGCGTGCCGATGCCTATTCTCATGCCGGAGGAGATGGTCCACCAGCTTTATTACACCGAAACAAAAAGATGTCGTACCTGCAATGATGGGCTTCGTGGTGGTTGTTCATCATGCATTTTCTATAAGAGATAGCCGGGTGCAGCCGGTTGAGTGGAGAGCTATACGATGAGCGGACAAAGCCAACGTTTTCTTACCCCTGATGACCTCTATCAGCTTACTGGTTATCGTCGCCCTTCCCTTCAGTGCCGAGCACTGAAAGAAAGCGGTGTGTTTTTCGTGCCACGAAAAGACGGCAGGCCAGGCACTACATGGGATCATGTAACTAACCCTGCAGGCCTCAAGCTGGTAGTGAACAATCCAGAGGAAGAAGAACCAAACTTTAAGGACATGTAATGCCCAGAATCCGCAAAAACCCAGAAGATAACTGGATGCCGCCCCGCGTTCGTCGGGGCAAGTCAGCCTATGAATTCAGAACGCCAGACGGCAGAACGGTGAGATTGTGCAATCACGATCTTACTAAGTCTCAGGTCTGGGCAGCCTATGAAAACTTCATTAACGATATCAAGGTAGGTTCCAACTTCAACGCACTTTGCGAAGAGTTTTTTAACTCTGGTGACTTCCATGAACTGGCCACCGAAACCAGAAAGGACTACAGAAAATATGGCGCAAAAGTAAATGTTGTTTTTGGGAAGATGAAGCCAGACAACATCAAGCCTGAGCATATCAGGAAGTATATGGATAAGAGAGGTGTTAAAAGCAGGGTTCAGGCGAACCGAGAGAAAGCGTTTATATCGAGGGTTTTCAGGTGGGCATATGAGCGCGGAAAAGTGAAGATTAACCCTTGCCAGGGGGTTAAGCAATTTAAGGAAAAAGCGAGAACTCGCTATGTCACCGATAAGGAATACGAGGCTTTATTAAGCGTTGCTGGTACCCCAGTGAAAGTTGCTATGGAACTTGCTTATTTATGTTGTGCAAGGCAGGGAGATATCCTAGACCTGAAGAAAAGCCAAATCCTCAATGAAGGGATAATGATCCAGCAGAGTAAAACAGCCGTTCCTCAAATTAAGGCATGGACGGAGCGATTGGATAATGCAGTCAGACTTGCTGAATCTCTTCCTCTAAATTCAGGAATGGTGAGTATTTATCTGATCCACCAGCCATCTGGTTTGAGATATACAAGAGATGCGTTTAACGCACAGTGGATGAAGGCGAAAAAGTTAGCCGCTGAAAAATTTACTGAGCTCGAATTTAACTTCACGTTCCACGATTTAAAAGCAAAAGGGATATCAGATCTGGAAGGCACTCTTAACGAAAAGCAGGGAATCGCTGGTCACAAAAATGCGTCACAGACAGCGCGTTATGATAGAAAAATTCCTATAGTTCCGGTAGTTGGGGGGCAGTAATGCCCTCTTTTTGTGGCGAAGCTGAATGGCGAAACAATGGCGAATGGCGAAAAAAAGACAATAAAAAACCACCTTTCGGTGG
>NZ_JADBQQ010000005.1:4806-5008 GCF_014895985.1 Enterobacter cloacae complex sp. P2B
ACGCCGAGGGATTTTAAATCCCTTGTGTCTACCGATTCCACCATCCGGGCTCGGGAAGAAAGTGGAGGCGCGTTCCGGAGTCGAACCGGACTAGACGGATTTGCAATCCGCTACATAACCGCTTTGCTAACGCGCCGTAAAACTTTTCTAACTGACACCCGCTATTGCGCATGTCTTTAATCTGGAGCGGGAAACGAGACTC
>NZ_JADBQQ010000005.1:5096-5781 GCF_014895985.1 Enterobacter cloacae complex sp. P2B
CCAACTGAGCTATTCCCGCATGTTATCAAGTTAACTGCTAACCACTTGATTTCATTATCGTCCGGCTTGCTGTGCCGCCGTTCGATGCGTTGCATTCTACTGATATGACGTGATGAGTCAACGTTATTTTTTGCTTGTCTGGATTGTTTGCTGAAAATTACGGCGAAACGATCACTGATCAAGCAAATCCCCGCGCGCAGCGTTCAAATATTGCAGCATTGACCACAGCGTCAGCACCGCCGCGACCCACAGGAGACCGATGCCCGCCCACTCAACCCAGGCGTTCGGGCGCCAGAGCATCCACACCAGCGAGGCCATCTGCGCGGTGGTTTTCACTTTACCAATCCAGGATACCGCGACGCTGCTGCGTTTCCCCAGCTCCGCCATCCACTCACGCAGCGCAGAGATGATGATCTCACGGCCAATCATAGTTGCGGCGGGCAGCGTCACCCACCAGGTATGATAGTGCTCAGCCACCAGCACCATCGCGATCGCGACCATCACTTTATCCGCTACCGGATCGAGAAAGGCGCCGAAACGGGTGCTCTGGTTCCAGCGGCGCGCCAGATAGCCATCAAACCAGTCAGTTACCGCTGCAATAAGGAAGATCAATGCGCAGGCGAACGGAGCCCAGACGACCGGCAGGTAAAACGCCAGCACAAAGAACGGAATGAGTACAACACGA